>JAHELS010000021.1:19502-47452 GCA_024644085.1 Rhodopirellula sp. | reverse complement strand
ATCACGGTGAAGCGTTCAACGAGGGGCCACGCCAGGGCGCCGTGTTGATTCCCGGGATGGCGGAGATCAACTTCCCCACATCGGCCCGCAATCCGACCGCCCAAAAGTTCTTCGAGCAGGGAGTCGCGCAGTTGCACGGCTTTTGGTATCTCGAAGCGGAACGCTCGTTTCGCCAGGCCGCCAAGGAGGATCCCGATCTTGCGATCGCTTATTGGGGAATGGCAATGGCCAATGCCAACAACGCCGATCGATCGCGGAAGTTCATCAACGAAGCGATGAAACGTCGCGTCAAAGATACCTCGGCGCGTGAAAAACTATACATCGAAGCACTCGACCGGTTTCTCCCCAAGCCAAAAACGGATGAACCCGGGAACGAGAAAGATTCAAAGTCGAACGAGGACGATCGTGAGGCAAAAAAGAAACGAGCGGAACGCTACCTCAGCGACCTCGAAAACATATTGCACAACAATCCCGATGATATCGAGGCCAGGGCGTTGATCGCCCTGGAACTTTGGCATGCCGATCGCTACGGATTGAAGATGACCAGCCGCTACGCGGTCAATGCGTTGATGGGCGAAGTGTTTGACGTGAATCCAATGCATCCCGCGCACCATTACCGAATTCACTTGTGGGATTCGGCTCGTCCCGACAACGCGCTTGAATCAGCAGCCAAGTGTGGTCCGTCGAGCCCCGGTATCGCCCATATGTGGCATATGCCGGGCCACATCTACTCGAAACTCAAACGCTACGCCGACGCCGCCTGGCAACAGGAAGCTTCGGCCCGGGTCGATCACGCTCACATGATTCGGACACATCTGATGCCCGATGAGATCCATAACTTTGCGCACAACAACGAGTGGCTTGTCCGCAACCTGATTTATATCGGCCGCGTCAAAGATGCGTTGGATCTGTCGCGGAACCTGGTTTCGTTGCCCCAGCACCCGCGACTCAACACGGTGGAAAAACGGGGAAGCTCAAAGTACGGTCGCCAGCGATTGATTCAGACGCTCACGCAGTACGGGTTGTGGAAGGAAATGATCCAGGAGGCCGGTGGTCCCTACCTGCCGCCAACCGAAGACGCGATGCTGCAGGCGGATTGGCTTGGATGGTTGGCGGTCGCGCATTTCATGAGCGGTGACCAGCCCAAGGGAGCAAAAACACTTCGGTCGCTGCGACGGCGCAAGTTGAATCTGCGGATGCAGATGTTGGATCTGCGAGACGCAGACAGCTCGGCGCCGGACGAGGAGAACAGCGATCAAGACGTGGCAAATGCCGATGAACCCGCTGAGGGTCCGACCCCCGATGAGCTGAAGAAAAAGATCGATCAGTTGCGCCCGATCATCGCGCGCGCCGCGGCCGCTGCTGCGACTCAGCGCAAGGACGTTACCAAGTTGAAACAATTCGCAGCGACGGCGAAGTTGGATTCCTTGATCCAGGCCCAATGGTTGGCCGATGCCGGCGACCTGGACGGCGGGATCAAAATGGCTGAGAAAGCAGTCAACGACGGCAAGGCCCAGGTTCGACCTCTGGCGGTACTCGTGGATCTGCTGTGGCGCAAAAACAAAAAGGACGAGGCCAAGAAGCACTTCGAGACGCTGCGCAGCGTGGCCGCGGTGGCTGATTTGGAAACGCCGATGTTGGCAAAGCTTTCGGATGTCGCGGAGGCAGCTGGTGCAGCGGAGAAGCCGGGAGACGATTGGCGGATCGCGGGCCAGCCAGCCAAGGATCTCGGCGATCGGCCGCCACTTGACCAACTCGGTCCGTTTCGCTGGCAACCTCCCACCGCGCCGTCATGGGGCGCTTTCCGGGCCGACGGTGAACTGGTCAGCGGCGAAGAGTTCGATGGCAGACCCCGAATCATGATTTTCTATCTCGGTTTCGGGTGCCTGCACTGTGTCGAACAATTACAGGGATTTGCACCGAAACGAAGCGATTTTGAATCACTAGGGATTGAACTTGTCGGTATCAGCACCGAATCGGTTGAACAGTTGCAGACGGGGATCAAGAATTTCGACCAGAAGATCGAGATCCCGTTGCTTAGCGATGCCGACGCCGAGGTGTTTCGGTCCTTTCGATGCTGGGATGATTTCGAGGACCAGCCGCTGCACGGCACATTCTTGATCGATGCGCGAGGCCGCGTACGATGGCAGGACATCAGCTATGAGCCGTTCACGGACGCCGACTTTCTGTTGAAAGAGTCAAAGCGGTTGTTGGCGTTGCCGTAGAACCAGGAGCGTCCCGCGTCCTTGCAAGCACGCGGCGCCAGCAAGTGAGTTTTGCGCGTCCGCTCCAGTGGGAGAATGTACCAGCGAAAGCTTCGTAGGCCGGACCGAGCTTTGCGAGATCCGGCGTTCACTCAAGACAATGCCGGAACTCCAAAACAATGCCGGAACTCGCAAAGCTCGGTCCGGCCTACGACTACTACGCCTACGACTCGCCCATCGTGATTGTTTTCGCACAACGTCAAACTTGCGCTGCGCGCTCGGAAAACCTGCTCTATCCCGTGCCGGACCTGCAAACGGCCCGTCTGCGACGTTGACTCGAACAGCGCCGTGCCTGACGCACTCGAGAATTACATCTCGAATCCGTCCTCGATCTGGCCGTTTTTGATGACGATGGAGATGCCGTCGCGTACCTGGAGGGCGACATCTTCCCCGTGCGTTTCGACTCCCTCGGCGTTGGTGATTCGGACGTTCTTGCCGATCCGGCAATTCTTGTCCAGGATCGTGCCGGAGATGTAGGTGCCATCACCGATACCAATGGGCAGCACCCCGCTCGCCAAAGTGCTGGAGTCCTCGATGTAGTCGGCGCCCATCACGACGCTGTCTTTGATTGTGACGTTGTCGGCAATCACCGTTCGCAATCCGATCACGCTGTTTTCGATCGTCACGTTGGTGCCGATGCGGCATCCATCGGCAATCAGACTGCCAGTGATTTTCGCGTCCCCCATGATCGTCGGCGGCAGAAACCTTGGGCGGCTGTAAATCGGCGCGTCGCGGTCGCGAATGTCAAAGGGCGGCGCCTTGCCGGCCAGGCTCAGGTTGGCTTCGTAAAACGCACGAATGGTTCCGATGTCCTCCCAGTATCCGTCAAACAGGTGGACCTGAACTTTGTGCGACTTGATTGCCTCGGGAAAAACCTCTCGACCGAAATCTTCGTGGCGGGTATTGCGGAGCAGGTCGACCATCACCGATTTGTTGAAGATATAGAGCCCCATGCTGGCCAAACAGTCGCGTCCGTTGCTCTCGATGCCGTGGGCGTCAATCCAACTCGGGTCCATCCGAACCGTAGCCAGTTGTTCTTCGGTTTGCGGTTTTTCCACAAACCCCCGCACCTGGCCCGAGTCGTCTACCTGCATGATGCCGAGCGACGACGCATCCTGGCGCGAGACCGGAATACCGGCGATCGTTGCATGCGCTCCCGATTCGACATGCGTTCGCATCATGTCGCGGAAATCCATGCGGTAAAGCTGGTCACCGGAAAGGATCAGGATGTGTTCGATCCAATCCTCTTCGAGGTGGACGAGGTTCTTGCGCACCGCGTCCGCCGTACCCTGATACCAGTCGCTTCCTTCCTCAACCGTTTCCTGGGCGGCAAGCAATTCCACGAACCCGCCGCTGAAGTGATCGAAGTTATAGGTTTGGCGAAGATGGCGATGCAGACTTTCGGATAGAAACTGCGTCAGCACATAAGCACGGTTCAAGCCACTGTTGATACAGTTGCTGATCGGGATGTCGATCAACCGGTATTTAGCGGCAAGAGGAACGGCTGGTTTTGCCCGTATCTTTGTGAGCGGAAAAAGTCGGGTGCCGCGGCCGCCGCCAAGGATCAAAGCGATCGTTCGAGAGAGGTCCATTAAATGGTTCGACAAGTGTGTGAGAAAAACGGAACCGTTTGGATTGGTCGTTTTTTACACTCTCGGACCACGCTGTGATAGCATCGCACCGCAAATCTTTACCAGTACTTCTCAAATCGGATCGTTCCCGGGCCCGACGCGTCGGCATCGTCGGTAAACCCGGCTTCGCGGAGAATCGGCAGCATCCCCGGTTTTTCCGGCGGCTCGGCACCCGGCGGCACGTAACCGATCATCGCCGGGTTGCCACACAGGAAAACGTGCGTGGTCGACGGTACCAGTTCGACGCCGGCTGCTTCGGCAAGTTGACCTGAAACGAACAAGTCTTGCAGGTATTGTTTTCCCACGTACTCGGGGTGCGAGGGGTCAAGGTTTTCCGGATCGCGAGTCGTAAAGGGGAGGTAGCGATAGTTGGGATACGAGTTCATCAGCGTTGCATGCTCGAGAGCATAGGCCAGATCGGCCCGTTTACGAACACTTGTTACGTTGATCACGCGGCCTCGATGTTGATCGGCCAATAGCTTGGCGGACATCGCGTTGTGCGGTGCTTCGCCGGTTCCAGTCCCCAGCATCAGAACGTTGTCATCGGGGCCGATGTTTTCGAGCGTATAGGTTCCAACGATTTTCTTCTGCACTTCAAGGCGGTCACCAACCCCAAACTTGAACAGGCGCGGGGTCAGCACCGGCGGACTTGCCCCGGGCGATTCGGCCTCTCTGACCAGCGTGATGTAGAACTCGAGGTAATCGAGTGTGTCCACCGGCGCGACACGGTTCTCGGGGCTGAGCAAAGGACAGGAAATGGAGTAGGCTCGGCGCGACAATTTACGCAGCTTTTTCTCGGGGACCTCCTCCTTTTGGGTCCCATGCAGACGCGGTTCCCAGTTGCCGATCCCGAGAGCCACGTACTGTCCCGGCTTGAAGGGGGGAATGGGGTTGTCGGGTCGGATTCGAAACCGGGCCAATTCGCTGTGAGCGTCAATCCGCTCGATAATCGTTGCGTTATAAAGCTTTTCACGCAGCTGGAGAGCTTCTTCGGCGTCCAAGGGTGCCGAGTCGATCGTGTCACTCAATGTGATCCTCCGCAAGGATTGACCGCTGAATCCAATTCATTGCCCGTCGACACCGCTGCGGCAGGGTGTGGAAAAGTGCCAGATTCTCGGAGCTTTTCGGGTCCGCACGGACGGCGCGACCTCAATATAATGAATCTTTCCGTCGCCATGACCCCACCACAACATGTGTGGGGGATCATGAAAACTGCGAGACCGCTATCGTTCTGTTCCCATCCTCCCTCATCTTCAACACGCTGGTATGACGCTCATCAATTCCGCAAAGCGCTTTCACGCCCGATTTCACGCCGCGTGGCTGGTTCCCTTGACGATGTTTTGGGTCGCCCCGGCCGCGGCTGAGACGTGGACCAGTTTGCGGGGAACGCACACCGTCGAAGCCCAGATGATCGGCTTGTGGGGTGAAAACGTGGTGCTGGAACTGAGCACGGGGCGTCGCGTCACGATCAAGCTGGATGACCTGCGCAGCGAGAGTCGGATCCAGGCGCGGGAACTCGCCGAGAAACTTGTTTCCTCGCGTGCCGATCGGATCAAGGAATTGCAAGGCCAAGCCGCCGCGGCCGCTGCTCCCGCACCCAACCCTTTGCCGAAACCGCCTGCGGCGCCTCCCTACAACCCGCCCCGCAAAGATGCCACTCCCGTCGACTTTCTGACCGAGGTCGAGACCGCCGTCCGAAACGGACACCTGATCGCGATGTACGATGCTTTGCCGCCGAGCTACCGCAAGGACATCAATGAGATCGCTCAATTGGCGGCACAAAAAATGAATCCGGCGACATGGCAATCTTTGGTTGGGACCGCTCACGAAATCGGTGACGTGATCGTGACCAAGCAAAGGTGGTTCCTTTCGAGCCCGCGCGTCGAAGCGTTGCCACCGGAACAGCATGACGTCGTCGACAAGCAATTGCTCACGGTTGCTGGTTTGCTGCGCGATGGTCTGAACCCGGAGGCGATGCAGCTCGACAAGTTGAAAACTGCCGATTTCCCACAGTGGCTTTCGGAAAGAAACGCGGCGATCGCCCCCTATTTGTCGCAGCTGTTCAAACAGTACGGCGGGATCGCCCAGCGGCAGATCAAGCTGGAGTCGGAAAAGGACGGCGTCGCCGTGATCGAAATTGACCAGGACGGCACAAAGTCAAAGGTCTCTTACACGTCGGTCGAAGGTTATTGGGTGCCCAAGACGCTTGCCGATCAATGGACCGATTCGGTCGCGTCCTGGAAAGAACAACTCGCCGGTGAATCGGCCGGAGCGATGTTCGAAACCTATGCGTTAATGTTGGCACCGATCGCACCAATGCTCGATCCGTTGGCACAAGCCAGCAGTGCGGGCGAATTCCACGCTCAAATGGAGGCTCTCCTCGTTCCGGCCGAAACGATCGCGACCAGCGTCGCGGCCATGCTCGGCACAAGAACGAATCTGGCCAGCCGCGGAAGTGGCGGCGAGTACGGCATGGAGGACTATGACATGGAAATGGAGGGCGATTACGAGATGGAGATGGAAGACGACTATGAAATGGAAATGGAAGAAGACTACGAAATGGAAAACGAATAACGAATGAGGAGTGATCGCGCACCGTTGCCTTCGTCCAATCCTGTTTCACGTCTCTGATCCCAGGTTCCCATCGCTTGCTCCATCCGTCGAACCACCGCGTCGCAATCATCGGCGGTGGGCTTTCTGGTCTAGCTGCCGCCGCAAAACTGCGCACCGCAGATCCCGACCTCCGAATCTCGTTGTTCGAAACACGTGATCGCCTCGGCGGCGTGATTCACACCGAGTCGGAAGACGGATTCTTGATTGACCTCGGGGCGGACATGTTCGCCACCAACCCGCCAGCCGCGCTGGACCTCTGTCGCCAACTCGGAATCGCCGATCGGTTGATCGAGCCAGAGTCTGATCGACGTGGCGCGAGAATCGTTTACCGCGGACGTCTGGTACCGATCCCGGACGGTTTCGTGCTGATGCGGGCGACCCGGTTGATTCCAATGTTGACCACACCGTTGTTGTCGCTCGCCGGCAAGCTGAGATTTCTGGCCGAACGATGGGTACCACTTCGTGACCCGAGCAAGGGTGACGAATCGGTCGCCGAATTCGTCCGCCGCCGAATGGGCAGCGAAGTATTGGATCGAATCGTCGCCCCGCTGGCAGCAGGAATCTACACCGCGGACATTTCAAAACTGAGCATGCAGGCAACCATGGGGCCGATTCTGGATATGGAACGCCGGCACGGTTCCCTTGCCCGCGCTTCGTGGCTCAGACGCCGCAGGGGTGACGATTCGGTCGAGCGCACCAGCACTGGTGCCCGTTACGGACAATTTCGATCGTTCGAGGGAGGCATGATTGAATTGATCAATGCGTTGGCGGCCAAATTGCCGAAAGAGTCGATCCATTTGTCGTGCCCCGTTGAATCGATTGACCACCGGGGTTCAACGTGGACGCTTCACACCGCCGCGGGCGAATCCGAAGAGTTTGATCACGTGATTCTCGCTACGCCCGCCGCCACCACGGCTGATCTTTTGTGCGAGCTCGTTCCGGAAGCGTCACGTGAACTGGCATCGATCGAGTCGGCATCGACGGCCATCGTCGTGTTGGGCGTGCGGCGAGCCGATGTCCGCGAAGACATCGAAACATTCGGGTTTGTGGTTCCGCAGAGTGAGGGCCGCCGAATTCTGGCGGGGAGTTTTGCCAGTCATAAATTCGCCGGTCGCGCCCCCAACGACCACGTGCTGATCCGTGTGTTCATTGGCGGCGCGCTGCAGAACGAACTACTTGAACTATCCGATGATGCTCTGGTCGATCTTGCCCGCCAGGAACTTTCCGAATTGATCTCTTTGGATGGGACACCGGTGATCAGCCGTGTTGTCCGATGGAATCATGCGATGCCGCAGTATCACGTAGGGCATTGCGACCGCGTGGCCCGAATTGAGCACGCGGTCGAGCAACAACCGGGTTTGTGGCTGATCAGCAACGCTCTTTACGGTGTAGGAATCTCGCCGGTCATCGCGGCGGCTGATCGAGTCGCTGCGGCGGTGGTCGCGAGTTTCACGGCATCAGCCGACGCGGCGGGCGACCGTACTGCCCTCGACCGGGGTCTCGCGGAGTAAAACCGATCGATCACTCAACGGGTAGCGAATCTTCTTCAAGGCGTTGTGCATCGCCACGGCGTCGCGAAATCGTTTCTTTGGCGAGGGATCGATGGCCCGGCGGATCAATGCGACAAGGTCTTGGGAGAGACCTCGCCGCAGCTTGTGGAATCCCGGCAACGATTCGAACGGGTACTCGGGGATTTCGCCCGAAAGCGTTCGATAGATGACCAGGCCCAATGAAAACACGTCGCTGCGGTAGCTGGGCCGCCCCAGGGCTTGTTCGGGCGACATGTAGCCGATCGTGCCGCTGCCGGAAGCCTCGTGTCCGCGTCGTTCGATGCGTGCCAGGCCGAAGTCGGTCAATTGGATCACTTGACCGGGAAAAAGAATAAAGTTCTCGGGTTTAATATCGCGATGCAGTACTTTTTGCTCGTGTGCATATGCGACCGCGGCTGTCATTTGTGAAATGTAGTCGATCGCGACGGCCCGCGAGATTCGACGTTGCAGGCGTTCGGCAAGCGTTTCGTCGCCCAGCGGAAAGGCCATCACGAAATGGCCGTCGATGAACCTGGCATCCTTCAACGCCAACACCGAGGGGTGGTCGAGGCGGGCCATGATGCGAACCTCGCGATGCAATTCGTCGAGCGACTGCGTGTTGGACACGTGTTGGGGCGAGGGAATCTTCAGGGCTACTTTGCGATCCTCGATCATGTCGCGGGCGGCGAACACCGTCGCAAATCCGCCTTCACCGAGACGCTTCAAAACCCGGTATTTGTCGAGCCGGCGACCGATCTTCAACGGCGTGCAATCGTCACCTTCAGCGCGAAAGATCTTCAGGGAAACGGGCACTGGCATCTCGTCTGTCGCGGAACAAAAAAAGTGTCAGTCGGGGCCCGACGCGGTCGTCATGGATTTCGCCGCCGCCGCCTTGGCCGGCGAGCCACGCCCAGCGTCGGCCAGCGAACGTCAACCGACAAATGGCTAGATCGTCACACATCGACCGCGAAGCACAGTTTTTCCGAGATCACGGGGAACACACCTGCGCTGGGGGTTTTTCTCCAGCCCGGATAGCCGTCAAAGATTCACGTCGTTTCTTCTGGGGCTGAGTGCACACGAGTGGCGTCGCCGCTTGCCTCGCATCACTCGTTTTTTCTAAAGACCGCTCAGAAAGCAATCAATGAGCCTCATGCTCCGGCGCAGCATGCGACCCGTGGAGCCCTAGATTCGCCGTGTCCAACACGAGACAGACTTCGCCGTCTCCCATCACGCACGCTCCGCCGAGACCTGGGATGTTGGAAAAATGATCGTCAAGTGACTTGATGACGATGTCGGAATTTCCATCGACGTCATCGACCTCGATGGCGAGCGATCGGTGCCCGTGACGGACCAAAACAGCTTGAACCAACCCGCCGCGGTTTGCAGAAGTTGCGGGCGGGGGAGGCAGGAAATCGTTCCACTCGAACAATTCGTCGAGACGATACAGCGGCAGCAATCGCCCGCGGACATCGATCATTTGGCGCCCCTGGGACTCAAAGATCTCCGACCGCTCGAGACCTTGGATCTCGTGAACGTCGGTGACCGGGATCGCGAGCCGGAAATTCCGGAAACGGACGATCATCGCGTTGACGATCGCAAGCGTCAGCGGAAGTCGGATCGAAACCGTGCTTCCCAGCCCCGGTTGGCTGGACAAGTCAACGACGCCGCCCAGAGCCGCGATTCGATCTCGTACAACGTCCATGCCAACGCCGCGACCTGAGAGATCGCTGACCTGGTCCGCCGTGCTGAAGCCTGCGTGCCAGATGTACCCGTAAACTTCGGCGTCCGTCATCGAATTCAATTCCGCTTGCGAGGCCAGTCCCCTCTCGAGCGCGCGGAGGCGTACTTTCTCAGCATCAATTCCTGCGCCATCGTCCTGGATTTCAATCACGACATGATTGCTTTGATGGTAAGCCCGCAGCCGCACCAGACCCTCATGCGGCTTGCCGATCCGCGATCGCTGCTCACTCGACTCGATCCCGTGGTCAACTGCGTTGCGAATCAGGTGCACCATGGGATCGCCCAATTCGTCAACCATCCGTTTGTCCAGCTCTGTCATCTCGCCTTCGACTTCGATCGTCACCCGTTTGTTTTGTTTGATCGCGATGTCACGAACGGTGCGACGAAAACGATTGAACATCGGTCCGATCGGAACCATGCGAGTCTCCAAAACCGCCTGTTGGATGCCACGTGAGAGCCGTGCGAGTTGGTCGACCGTTTCGGAAACCTGGCCTGCCATGCGACGTCCACGATCCATCCACCCGCGGCGAAGTGCAGCGCCTTCCTCGGACCCGCCGTCATTGCCAACAATCCCCGTGATTCGGTCGCCGGCAAATGTATCGGTGCCATCGTCGAATCCGTCGACGCTGCCGTTTCGGGCCAGGGCACTCAGTAGCGATTCGGCCAGTGGGGAGCCGGCGTCGATCGATCCCCCGCTGCGGAACAGCAGTCGCATTTCGTCGGCAAGCTGATCGAATCGGGCGTTGGTGACCACCAACTCGCCGGCCAGATTCATCAAGCGGTCGAGTCGATCAATGCCAACGCGAATCGTTTCACCGCTGCGCGTCGGCGCAACACGAGTCGCCGGTTTGGGCAGCGTGACCGATTCGCGTCCCGTCTCAGCCTGGTCGGTTTCGGGTGCCGGTTCCTTCCCAGGTTCTGACTTGGCGATCGGCGGCATCACACGTTTCGACGAGGCCGATTCGGTGATAAAGACGGCCGAGACTCCCTCGATGTCAATCGAGCTGGTCAAGATTCCGTCGTCCATCGCGGAACGCAAGCGTACCCGTAAAGTAATTGGCTGCGTTGTTTCGTCGATTTGATTCAGCGGCGGATTGGTTTCGAGGACTTCACCCTGTGCTTGCAGCCGGGCCACAATCAGACGCGCTTTCAATTCGGGCAACTCGATCCGATCGGAAAGCCGCACCGAGACAGTTACGTCACGTACCGGACCGACTTCATGAACCGCGCGACGGATGGGCCCGAGATCGGGAACTGGCGGCCTGGCCGATTCCAATGCTTCCACTCTGGACGGCTCGGAATCTTCAACCTCAGCGTGCGCATCGACGTCCGGCGCGGCCGCAGCGGTTCGATCGGACTCGACTGGTTCCGATTCGGCTTGCACCGGTGGCGTGTCGCTGGCGGATAACGGTTGGGATTCTGATTTACCGCTTGTCGACTTACTCGGTGCCGACTCGCCGGGATCGGTTTCTTCGAGTGCCGATTCGCGGGGCACGGCCGGTTCCGCGACACCCTTTTCCTCCACGACCGGTTCATCTTGATGGGATGTTGCGATCGATGTGACAGATGCCATTTCCTTAATCAGATCGGTGGGATCCCCTTCGTCCTCGTTTCCTTCCTCGAGCCGGGTCAGGAAATCGCGGAAGAAATCGATGCATCGCAACGCCACCGATACGGTCTCGGTCGTCATTCGCTCGCGACCGCTGCGACAGGCATCGAACTTGGTTTCCAACCCGTGGGCGAGCGCGTTGATCCGCTCGTAGCCCATCATCCCCGAGGAGCCCTTAAAGGTGTGCAGCAGCCGAAACGCTTCGCGCAGGGTTTCGACGTCGTCCGGATCCTGCTCGAGTTGCAGCAGCAACTTGACAAGATGTTCTGATTCTTCGCGACTCTCCTCGAGATAGATCTCGATGAATTCATCACGATCTTCAGCAGAATCAGTCATCGACGGGGGTGGAATTGCGGTGTCATCGGGGGAGGCGTGGTCTCACCGGACCATCATAATCGAGCTTTGCGAAGGTGCGGGCTGAGGGACAACAATCCGGGTTTCAACCGCCCGATCCAACCCGCCGAAACATTAAAAGCCGCATGTCCCCTACCTCGTCGCCGGGAATCCGGTTCGCTTTCAACGTCAGGGTCCCCCGACCGGGGCTCAAACGCATCACCCCCAGTGTCATCGCCCGCCAATCTTTCACGTATCCCTCAGCACGCTCGAAACGGTCGTGTTCCATTCCCTTGAGCGGGACATCGTTCGCAATGTCGATGGTTGCGGTAAGTGTTGCATCACCGAGGCGGAGTTCGATCTCCGAACCCACGTCGTCTTTTTCACACGCGTAATACATTTCAACTTCAAATGCGCCCGCCTCGAGAACGTCGACATCCCATGTGATCTTGTCATCGGTTGTGGCCCAATTCGTCATGAAGGTGCAATTGGGGAACCGGTTGCTGCGCTCGATACCTCCGTGCGGCTCGGCATCACGGGCGGGCATTTGGGTGTGGGTTGCATCGGCATGCCCCAACGTGAACGGACGGGTTTCACGGTCGCGTGAGGAGCGTGGGTTCGTCTCACTGATCCAACCCTTTAGCGCCTCTGCGAGCTCTTTGCCGATTTCGGGATGCTCGCCGGCGATGTCGACTGACTCGCGCGGATCATTCTCAATATCGAAAAGCTCGCCGGTTGCGTGCATTCGGAATCGATCACTGCGAACACTCGCCTTTTGATTCCAGGTGCTGAAAATCAATCTTGGTGACCAGGAATTGGAGTCGCCGCGAAGAAGCGATGCAAACGATTTGCCATCGAGTGGCTTGGGCGAGTTGAGTTCAATTCCCGCAAAGTCCGCCAGCGTTGGCAGCAAATCAATCGCGGCGGTCGCGTGCGTCACCCTGGTTCCACCCTTGATGGACCGTGGATATCGGATAAAGCAGGGTGACCGCAGGCCGCCTTCGTAGGTTGATCCTTTCCGGCCCCGCAGTCCACCATTGAATCGCGACCCGTTGGGACCGTTGTCCGAGAAATAGACGACAATCGTATCGTCCGAGAGATCCGTTTCTTGCAGATGTGCGATCAGCCGTCCGACGTTGCTATCGATGTTCTCGCACATCGCCATTGCCGCCCGTGTATGGATGAGGTTTTGTTGCCTCGCGTTTGCCGCGACCGGATCAGGGATAATCGCTTTGTCTTTGAAGCTGTCCCAGAATTCATCCGGCACCTGCATCGGCGAGTGTGGCGTATTGAGTGGCAAGTAAACAAAAAATGGTTTGTCCCGATGTTGATCAATGAACTCAATGGCGTTGTTGGTGAGGTCATCAACGATGAAGCCGTTGCCAGTGACAATGCGGCCATTGCGTTCGAGCATCGGTGAGAAGTAGTTTCCCCAATGACCGCTGCAAAATCCGTAGAAATCGTCGAATCCGCGGGCGTTGGGATGATAGGGATGCTGCATGCCGCTGTGCCACTTACCGTAGGCTGCCGTGGAGTATCCGGCACGGCGGAATACCTCCGCGATCGATTCTTCATCGGCGTTGAAACGTTCACCGCCCTTGGACGTGCTATGAACGCCCATTCGCGTGTGATACCGCCCGGTCAGGAATTCGGCGCGCGTGGGTGAACAAACTGCGCAGACGTAAAAATGTTCCACCGAGGCACCGTCTCGTGCCATCGCATCGATGTTCGGTGTCGACAGATTCGGGTTGCCATGCAGGCTCAGGTCGCCCCAACCCTGGTCGTCCGTGAGAATCACAATGACGTTTGGCGGCCTGGGCTCGGCGCTGACATCACTTGGACGCAGCGACGTGGCAGCGATCACACATAGAATACAAAAGGAAAAACGTCGGACGGCAGGCATTGCTTGGACCATGGATGATTCTTGATCGCGGCGGTCGATGACTTCCTCGGAAGGAGTCATGCCCAGTGGAAAGGACCGTCAGCGTACTTTGTCGGCCGCGGCGCATCAACTTTGTCGCGGCCAGCTGATCAACCGTGCCACGTTGCCAGGGTATCCGCGTACTGGCGCAGCTTTGACTTGTTCTTTTCAATCGCCATCAAGCCGATCAGCAGGCAGATTCCGGTGCTGATTCCAAATACCCACCAGGGCCATACTGCGTCGAACGCACGATTCGCATGCCACACCATGCTGGTCACACCAAGAAACACAAATGTCGCGCCAAGGTACAGAAACGGACGAACTCGCAACGCAACGCCCGCAGCCATTCCAACCAACGCGAGCAGCACCAGAATGATGGGGCCCGATATGTTCGTGCCGATTTGCTGCAGCAACATGTCCGCTGTGCTGCTGATGTAGATCACCAGCGTCGAGGCATATCGAATTCCCGACGACACCGCATGATCCAGACGATCGCGGTAAAAATGCGTGATCACAAGGACACACACGGCCGGCGGAATCAGCCATGCCTGTGGATGCGAAAGGAATCCCCACCCGGGAAACTGCACCAGCACGACCCACCAGGCCGCATTTCCGAGCACGACGGCTGCGACTCGCGGCATCGTCTGCTTCCACATGGTCGACAAACCGACGTAGTAGATTGCACCGACGGCGAGCAACACGTCATAGCGGACTTTGCCACCCTGGAATGCCCAGCCAAAATCGCTGAACGCACCGCTTAGCCAGAATCCAACGACCGGAATCAGTGGCAGATAAAGCGCCGTGTGCGCAAGCGTGTTGGACATCAATTCATCGCCGCGTCGCCGGGCCCACTCCGTTGCGCCGACGCTGAGGAATGCAAGTGCCATCACGATGAACGGCCAATATCCACGCAGTCCGACGAACGCCCAGTCGGTCTTGCAAAGGAAAACGTGCAACCACGTCAGGCCACCGATCACCTGGGTCGTGAGAATCATCGCCACCCGATCCCGATCGGAAAGATTGAGTCGTTCACGCCACGTCGAGCCGGGACCGCTGAGAATCGCGATCGCCCCAGCCATCAGACTGAGTGCACCAAGTACCAAGGCGACGAAAACCACAATCGCGATCGATATCCCGGCAATGCCGGTGTCCGAACGAACCGATGCCTCCATCGCGAGCATGCCCAGCAAAGAACTGCCGGCCGCCACGGCCGCTACGATCGCGCCACGGCGAAAGGCTTCGCGCCAACGCGCCGAAAGGCTTTCACCGATCAGTTTGGGAAAGATGAACAGGAGCAATGGAATCGTAAAGACCGACGCGACCAGCCATCGCATCGACGCGGTTAGGATCGGATGATTGGTTCCGCCCGCATCGACGCTTGCCCAAAGACCGATCGTGACCAAAGCGACCGTGACAGCAGCGTGGCGCAGTCGCTGGCCGTCGCATGCTTCGGCCATCTCGGCAATCGCCCAGGCGGCCAGCGCGACTGCGACGATCGCCAGACGGGTGTCGGCCGCCGGCGCGCCGGTGAAAATCATGACCGACGATGACAACACGCCGAGACCAGCGATTGCGACTGCTATCTGCCAGGTCGACCGAATCAGACGGTGCAGGTGCAGACCAGCCCCATCGGACGTGAATCGTGCCAGGCGTCGTGCGATCGCTGGTAACCAGTGGGCAATGAATGCGATTGCAAACCCACTTGGCAGCATTCCCCATACGAATCGCTGGTACGAGGTCGCGCCGAGATGGATCGATGTTTGCACAGCGGCCAACGCGACCGTTGCGACCAAAGTTGCAAGCGCCGGCGTCCAGACCAGTGTGCGACCGGCTCGATTGATCGTGGAAAGACCGACCGCGACGTAAGCGCCCAGGCGGCCCCACAATAGTGGATCACCGAGCACGGTTGTTTGAAAAGTGTGACGCCCGCTGAACGCGAAGAACAGCGTCTCGAGGATTACCGCGGCCATCAACAGCACCGCAAATTCCATGTCGGGAATCCCAATCCGCACGTTGGATTTTTGTTCCGCTTCCGTTCTCAGCTCGGGACTCATCAGCCGCCATGCCACGACCCACAGCGCGGACCAAACCACCAACATCGTCCAGTATTGATGGGCAATCATTCCCACCCCAATCTGGGTAATCAATATCTGCGCCCCGGCAATAACAACGAACCAGCCGAGTAAACGTGAGCCGACGAGTTGCAATTTGTTCGTTTGCCGTGCGAGCGACACGAAAGCGACCTGCAACCCACCGGTGACCAAAGCGGCAAGGGCAAGCCACGGCAAGTATTCGGATCTCGGAGTGACAACCCACGCAACACATGCAACTGCGAAGCTGACGATCGCCACGTGAACAAAATGAATGCTCGTCGGTTTTTCCCGATCAGAGACCAGCGACGCAATCGACGCGATGACCCAAATGCCGGGAACAAGTTCAATGACATGAATTCCCGAGACCAGACCGATGACGTAAACGAGCCAGGAAATCTGTCCCGCGAGAATGCTAAGACCGACCGGCCAGGGTAAACCAGGCGCCACCGCCTCTGCACTTTCGTTGATGTATCGACTCGTCATCTCGACTCGGACCAGACACCACAGAACTACAGCCAAGACAGAAATCAGGAAGCTTGCCGGACCGAACACGGCGTGAAGCAATTGAACGTTAAAGATGATGCTGACCGTCACCAAGACGGCAGAGACCACACCAACCACCACAGCAAAAATTGTCGATCCCCTGATTGGCTCTCGTACCGTGACGAGATCTCCGCCGCGGAACCACGCTTGGGCAATCGCAATCCAGACAAGTGACGCGATCGCGCCGACCTGGACCCAAACCGCCGGATGCGAAAGCGTGAATACAGGCACGACCAATGCCGCAGCGGCCGGAAAGAGCACTGCGGATGCGATTGCCGACACACTCGTGCGTGACTGCTTCGCGCTCCACAAGAGCCCCGCCGCAGCGAGAATCCACCATGTGGCGACCGTGATCGAAGGAAACGTCTCAGCAACTTCGCCAGCAAGAATCGGGTCGAGCCAGCCGACCCAAAGAAGAACGGTCGACGCGACGGCGATGACCGATGTCGCGACGGCAAGTGAAAATCGGCTGACCGCATCGAGCAACGGTTCGCTTAGCCGCGGCACCTTCCACTGTGAAACGCCGATGCAGGCGGCAGCCGCCAAACTTGCCGCTACAACTAACCGTGTGATCTCATCGGCATCGATCAGGTGGCCGACCTGGGTGGACGACCAGAGGATGATCGCGACAACAAGCGAAGCGGCAATGTTGACCGTGATCCCGCCGGCGGACTCGAATCGACGCATTGCCCACGTCACCGCGGCACAAAGCGCCAGCGCGGCAATTGGAAGCACGAATTGTGGGTTGTACGTCACGACGCCGGCACTGGCAGCTTGGGAAAGTAAAGCAGCAAACGCCCATGCCGCACCGGCGCACGCCAAGGCGGTCGCCAATACGACAAGCGCACCGTCAAGCATGTGATGCGGTTGTCCCCGTTTCGAATTCAGGTGCGCAAAGCGGGACCGAAACCTCGCCGGTACGAGTTCGGTTTCCCTCGCGACCGCGCCGCGGACCAGCATCCAAATCCCCGCGACCAGCACGCTCATGACTGCCCACGCCCAGATTGCGGATCCGTCGACCCACGACTGGGGACCGAACAACCGCTCCGAAAAACGACCGTAACCGATTGCCACGGCACAAGCCGCCATTGCAACCTGCGAGAAACGCAGAACGTCGACTGACCGCGAGGTGGTCGATGCCCAGAACAACAGTAGTGAAGCTGCGGCCAGCGCTGCTGCAGAGAAAGACCAATCATGGCGGGCGCTCAGACAGGCGATCACAGCAGCCAACACCGATGCGAAGTTCGCCGCCGGATGCCAGTTTCGCGCCGATTGAAACGCAATCCGTGGATCAATCGAAACGGATGCCGCCAATCGCGGCAGTGATTCCCGCAGCAGCAGCATGGTTGCCGCGATCCCCAGCATCATAAGCATCCACGTGCTGGATGACCCGATCGACTCGTTCCAATCGATTGGACGCAGCACCGACAACCACGCGAAAGCCACGGCGCCGATCGTTACCAGCGACCATGCGGTGTGTCGCATTGCCAGACCGAAAGCCACCGCGACGGCGCCGGCGAGGACGGCCGTCACGGTCCACCATGGTGCCGCCCCGAGTGTCGCAGTGGGCGCGATGGAAAGTACCGCTGCGATCAACGCGGCCATGCCGGACCAAAAGATAGCCGCATATCCCATCCAGCGGCGACTCGCCAAATCGCGCGGAAGCCAGCTCGCAACACCAACCAACAACGCCATCGCCGATGCGGCAAGCATCGGTTCACCGCCGATCATTCGCTGCCACAGGGCAATCGATCCCCAGCTCGCCCCGCCAATCCACATCGGCGCAGAAAAGGTCGCTGCGATCCCAGGCGGCAACGTGGCGAAGGCGAGCCACCGCGGCTGATGAAACACCCAGCCGACCACAATCGCGCTTGCCGACAGAACGATCGCCCACGACCAGACCCATTCGGCCGACGTCATCGAAGCGGGCAAAATTGTCCACGTCAATCCAATCAAGATGGTGCAGATAACCGCTCCGGTCATCGACATCGTGTTGCTGAGCGCCGACAACATCAGCGATCGTGCCGTGCCCGCCAATGCGATTGCTGCAGGTATCGTGGCGATCGCGATCGGCAACATCCCGGCGATGCCGAATTCACGAACCCTGAATGCGGCGTAGCCAACCGATACCGACAATGCGAAGCCGCCAAAAGCCATCATCAACAATCTTGAACGACTGCCCGCGGTTCCAAGCGGCACCATGGAGCGTTTCCCAAACTGGATCATCCTCAGTGATGCCAACAGGATGGCGCCCGACCCGAGAAGAATGGTCCAGCCAGCACCTGATCCAAACGTTCGAACCGCCGCCGGCATCAGCGGAAGCACCGCGACCGGCCCGGCGGCTGCAACGGCGATCGACACCGCATGCCAACGCCGCGAGAGCGCCTTCCCGCCAAGAAAAAGTAGAAACGAATAAATCGCGCCGGCCAGACCGATTGCACCGAGCGTGATCGGATCATTCAATCGAACCGCCTCGGGCGACGTTCCGGTCGCAGCCAGACCGGCCAGCACGCTTAGCGGCACCAGCAACGTTGCGATTACCAACACCGCGCGGCTGGTGTGCCGCAAACGCCAGCGGGACAAAGTGTAGAGACCGGCCGCGTAGATCGCCGCATTCGCGCCGAGAAAGATCAACGAAGGAATCACGCGGTGTGTTTCGACCAGGGGGCTCCACAAGCTGATCACCAATCCGATCGAACAGATCACGATCAGCATTCCGGCAACCAGTTCGCCCCAGCGGATATTGTGTGCCGCCAGAAACGATTGAATCACTTCCGAACGCGAAAGACTCGGTTCGGCAGGCGGCGGCTCGGGAGGTGGTTGTGGTGGAGGAATGTTGACCGCGGCGGGTGGCGTCACACTCGGTGGCGCCACGCCGGGCGACATCACACTGGGCGGCATCACACTCGGTGGTGGTTCACCTTGCTGCGTGTCATCGACGAGCGAGGCCATGACGGGCTCGTCCGACCATGTCGCATCGGCGGTTGTCCCGGAACCGGGTGTCGTGACGGAACCGGGCGTCGTGACGGAACCGGGCGGCGTGACGGAACCGGGCGGCGGGCTGCCCGAGATCGGCGGGGACGTTTGGACCGCCGATTCAAGCGGATGCGACAGCGGATGAATCGTTGCCGTTGATTGTTGGTATTCGAGATTGCGAAGTTGGTCTTGAAGCTCGGTCGCCGTCGGCTGGTCGATAAGATTCCTGGCGATGAGCCGCGCGACGACCCGACGCGCGGACTGGATGTCGGTGCGCTCGTTGGGCGGCGTGTAGCGTGGCGTTGGTTCGGTGACGCCCATGATCAACCGAAAGAATCCTCGTACAAGCACCCAACTGGCGTGCCCCACCACGGTGATCAACACCCAGACAACAAGGAGTACAAAGGCGATTTCCATGGGCCGTTCTCAACATCATTGGCAATTATCTTCGTGTTTCCGCGAACCCCATAGAGGGAAAGAGCCCGGCACGGTAACGATTATGCGCCAAAAACCGTCTCATAGCGCGAATCGCTCCTGGCGATCTATACTGGCGAAATGAAAAAACGCTCCGCAAGCGAAACGCCGACGACGGCGCCTGGCAACGTTGACCAGACGCTTGAAGCGGTGATGGCCGACTACCTGCAAAGGATCGAGGAGGGCGAGAATCCCGAGCCGGCGGCGTATTTGCGCGCCCATCCACAGCACGAAGAAGAGCTACGCAGCTTCTTTCGCAACCATCATTGGTTCGGAGAGTCGCCCGCACCGGAGAATTCGTCGCTGATCGGTACCCAGGTCGGGCCGTACCAGATCGAAGCGGAGATCGCACGCGGTGGGATGGGGGTCGTTTACCGCGCGCGACAACAGGGGCTCGAGCGTCCGGTTGCCCTGAAGTTAATCAGCACCGGCGTGCTGGCCGGAACCGAGGAACGGCGCCGATTTCGGATCGAGGCGGAAGCCGCCGCGCGGTTGCACCATCCCGGCATCATCGCCATTCACGAGATTGGGTCGTGGCAGGGTTACGAATATTTTTCGATGACGCTGGTCGAAGGTCCAACGTTACAGCTGCGCGTCGACGACAAAGTATTTGATGATCGCGAGTCGGCACGATTGGTGTGCGACATTGCCAGCGCCGTCGCTTACGCTCATCGTGCGGGTATCGTTCATCGCGATTTAAAGCCTGAGAATATTTTGATCAGCGAGGATGGCCGCCCGCTGGTGACCGACTTTGGTCTCGCCAAGTGGCACCGCGAAGGAACGATGATTACGCGGACGGGCCAGGTCCTCGGGACACCCCATTACATGAGTCCCGAACAGGCTTGTGGCCGTGGACAATCGGGCGTGGCAAGCGACGTTTATTCGCTCGGTGCGATTCTGTACGCACTTCTGGTCGGCCGCCCGCCACATCGCGGGAATTCCGCTGCGGAAGTGCTCCGCAGCGTGCTACAGGACGAACCAGAGCCGCCGCGGCAAGTGCGCCGCGACGCACCACAGGAATTAGAGAACGTTTGTCTCAAAGCGATTCGCTACGATCCCGCGACGCGCTATTCGTCAGCCGATGATCTGGCCAAAGACTTAGAGCGCTACCTCGCGGGCGAACCGACCAGCGCGGCCGGAAGCGGTTTGCTTGATCGGGTGGCCCGCGAAATCCGCCGCGACCAGCATCAGAACTATTTCGAGGAATGGGGACGTTCGCTGACCTGGATTGGCGTGATCATTTTTGTCACTCACGTCCTGATCTTTGTTCTCGACGTCCTCGATGCGCCCGCCTGGGGTGCGTTCTGGTTGCCGCGCGGCGTCATGCTGCTGGCAATCTTCGGCGTGATCTACCATGCCCGCGAAGGGGCCTTGTTGCCGCGAACCGTCGCCGAGCGTCCGGTTTGGTCAATCTGGATCGCGTACCTTGCGACTCTCGGCGTGATGAACTTGCTTTCGTTGATGGACGGACTTGGACATTCCACTCTGTTCCCGGTCGCCTCTTCACTCAGCGCCTTTGGGTTTATCGCGATGTCGGGGCATGTCTGGGGCGGATCGGCGTTGTTTGGTCTCGGCTTTCTCGGTGTCGCTGTGTTGACGGTGCTCTTACCAACACCAGCGCCGCTGCTGTTTGGCACAATGTGGTTGATCAGCCTGGTTTCGCTGGGGCAACACTATCGGTCGAAACGCCTGGCCAGCGCGGCGGTCGCCGACGTCTAACGGTTGCCCGTCAGGCTGCTGTTCGCGAACGCTTTTCGTGAGACGTTTCCCGCGCCGACTCGATATGAGAGATCGCCAGGCGATCGATCCATTTCCCGACACGCGTTTTTCCATTGATCGGCAACGTGTCGCGACGTGTCGAGGAGGTTACCAGCGGCGAGATCCGCTGAGACAATTGCGACATCAATTGCATGAACTCGATCACGAAGTCGCTTGCGCGGATCAGCGCAATTTCAGTGCGTGAATCGCTGCCCCCGTAAACAGGGACTCGCTGCCCCAGTTTTGAAGCGGCGTCCCGGATCAGAAACGTTGACAAACGCGGGCGCGTGGCGAACATCTGCATGGGAAAGGCCAGCGATCCGACAATCGGTAGCAGCCCCATCACGAGCACTTCGCCGTGGGGAACATGCTGGTCTCGCGTTGTCCACCAATTCAACAGTGTCACGGCCGTTCTCAACAGCGGAGTCAACAGCAGCGGGAGCAGGAACCAAAGGTTGCCGCCCGCCAGAAACGCTGCGACGCCACCCACTTTCGCCGGTGCAATCACCGGCGCCAAAGCCTTCAGCGCCAAATGCATCCCGAAGCCACGCGTGTAGACACGTACTTCGTTGCCGCACAAATCCTCTCGCAATGATTCGGCATCGTGCCCGGAGATCCGCTTGCGTCCGCTCCAGCTTTCGATCGACGCCTCCACTCGATTCTGTCCGAACCATGATTGATATCGTGCGCTAAGGACCAGGAGCAATAGTTTTGTCGACGCGTCACGTCGCCGATGCGGATCGACAATGAATCGATGCACTCTTGCCGGTGTGCAATGACTCAATCCTGCATGGGCGGCGAAGTTGAACATCGAGACTCGCGTGCCCGGTGCAATCCGTCCCGACTTCGACCATTTGGTTTGGCATCGATCGAGGAACCCTTTCCAGGTTTCCGCACGTGCTTCACGCGATCGCAAACAATCGATCAGACGATCGCGGTAGTCACGCCGCCCGATGATCCGGCTACTGAGTGTTCCTAATCCTGCCGGTAACAGCCCGGCATACCAGATCATTCGCGCCTTCAGCGGTGTTTGTCCTAAGGCATCGAACGTAGCCGCGTCCACAACACGGTCTTGATTCCACCGACGAAAGCACTCGCGATGATACGCACTGGTGCCGCGGCGGGTCAGCAACCGCCACGGACGTCGAAACAGCGCCAGCTCTGAGTTTTTCCAACGCGACGAGGATTCGATCAGTAACTCAATGTCGGACCGTAAACGCCGCACGGCGTCTTGTCCGATCCGGAACTTCAACATGATTTCGTTTTGGTCAATCCAGTTTCGCAGTCGATCTGCATCGAGATCATCAAAGGGCGGCAACGCAGCGCGCGCGGCGCCGTTTATCAGGTACCGGGGCACCAGCACCGCGGGAATGCCGGATTCCAAATCGACGATCGTGTATTGATTCCCCACTCGAAGCAGGTTGGCCGTTGAGACGAGTGCGCGAGGCGCAACCTGCCATCCCGAACCTACCAGGCCGCAATCGCCCAGCATCGATTCGAGTTGATGCATCGTTTCGACCAGCGCGTCAACCTCGTCAGCCCGAGCCGGTGGCTCTTTTCGCAATAGCCAGCGACGCAGCCGAGATGCGTCTGCATCGGCCGGCCGGATTCCCCGACCGTCAATCCACTTCGCCGCCAGCACCCACGCACGGGCGTCTCGGTCGTAGCGAACATACAGGGGTTCGGCAATCGATGCCTCGATATCTGATGCCGCCAGGACCCCCGCCGCAACACGCCGCCGATAATAACAGGCGACGATCGCGTCGCGATTGCTTTGGTAGGCAAATGGGGATTGGAACGAGCATCGATAGATTGCGCGGGTTAGCAGTCCTGGAGCGAAGACTTTTTCGACGCACTGGACCGTGCGACCATCGGGCATCACCGTCTCGACCAACTGGGCGCGTGCTGCCCTCCCCTGTCCGAGCGCGCGAACCACGCGCACCGAGTTCGGCGTGATCTCGGGATCGGTACAGTTACCTTGGGGTGACGTTGGGGACTGCATGCGGTCAAACTGGGTCCATTGCGGTGGCACGCGGCAAGTGCGACATGATCCACGAAAACAGTAGAAAAACGCTGCGGATCGTAACAAGGTGAATTCGCTGCGATCGTCCGTTACGATTTGGGAAAGAGCATCATGAAACGGATGTGAAACACGAGTCGTCGCTCGGTCGCGAGTTCACCTGGCCAGCGGCGCTTTTCTACGGCAGGCGAAGCATTTGGAACAATCGACTTCTGTAACGCTATCAACACCCGTCCAGTTCTTGCCGGGCGTGGGGCCGGCGCGCGCGGAGCGGTTGGCCCGACTGGGGCTGCGCACGGCGCGGGACATTCTGTTTCTGTTCCCCCGGGACTTCGAGCACCCCGCACCCGAAGCGGACGTTGCCGACCTGTGCGAAGGAATTGCGGCGTCCCTGGTTGGGACAATCACCGATGCGGAACTCGTTTCTCGGACGCCCGGTCGGTCGCTCTTTGCGGCCATCGTCGAGAACCCGACCGGCGCTGTGAGAATCCTGTTTTTCAACCAGCCGTTCCGGGCCGAGCAACTGACGCTCGATCGACGCGTGCTGATCTCCGGTGTGCCAAAAATGCACGGCTTGCGGATGGAATTCACCCATCCGAAAGTAACAATTCTCGACGACGAAGAAGATATGCCGCGGCCGCGGATTTTGCCTGTCTATCCGTTGACCGAGGGCGTCAAGCAATCGGATCTGCGTCGGTTGGCGGCTGAAACGACCCGGATCCTTGCGGGATCACTTACCGAAGTGATGCCCGAGCACCTGCGTCGCCAATCGGGCGAGTTTCTTCGCAGTCACGGAATTGATTTCGCGGGGGATCTTCCCGGCATCGAAACCGCGCTGCGTTGGTTGCACGAGCCGGCGGACGAATCCGCACTCGTGGCGGCGAGAATGCGATTGGTGTTTCAGGAATTATTGGTGATGCAGTTGGCGCTGGCGATGCGGCGGCGCAAGTTGACGACTGATCTGCGGGCGCCCTCGCTCGAGTCGTCGGCGATGATCGATGCCCGGATCGTGAATCGATTCCCATTCGAGCTGACGGGCGACCAGCGGCGAGCGATCGATGAGATCCGGCACGACATGGCCCGCCAATTCCCAATGAATCGATTGTTACAGGGAGACGTCGGTAGTGGCAAAACAGTGGTAGCGGTCTATGCGATGATGCTTGCCGTGGCGAACCGTCACCAAGCGGTGTTGATGGCTCCGACCGAAGTGCTGACTCGCCAACACTACGAGACACTCTCAACGACACTCGCAGCAAGCCGCGTTCGTATCGGGCTGCTGTGTGGGTCTCTGACTGGGAAACAGCGCCGCGAGGTCGTAGCGGCGACGGCGGCGGGGGAGATTGACTTGTTGATTGGCACCCAGGCGTTGTTGTACTCAGAGGTTGAATTCAAACAACTCGGGCTTTGCGTGATCGACGAGCAGCACAAGTTTGGAGTCCGTCAACGCGTCATGTTGCGCAGCGGCGGCGTCGATCCGCATTACCTCGTGATGTCGGCGACTCCGATTCCGCGTTCGATTGCGATGACGATGTTCGGCGACGTTGATTTGAGCACCTTGAGAGAGAAACCTCCTGGTCGCGGCTCGGTCCGCACCTATCTGGCGCAAGACGGTTGGAAGGATCGGTGGTGGGGATTTGTTCGCGAACGGATTGACGAGGGGCGTCAAGCTTTTGTGGTGGCGCCTCGAGTCGCTGCGACCACGTCGGATGATACCGACGACGCGGAGGACGCCTCGTCGGTTGAAGCTGTTTTCGAGCAGCTGTGCAACGGTCCGCTTTCGGAGTATCGCGTTGGACTGCTGCACGGTCGAATGCCGCATTCGGACAAGCAAGCGATCATGGAATCGTTCGCATCGGGGCGCCTGCAGGTGCTGGTCAGCACAACCGTGATCGAAGTTGGGATCGACGTCCCCAATGCCACAGTGATGACGATCCTGGGGGCACAACGCTTCGGCCTGGCACAGTTGCACCAGCTTCGCGGACGCATTTCGCGCGGTTCGCACACCGGCCATGTCTGCGTCTTTACCGACGGTGAAGATTCGCCCCAGGAGAACGAGCGTTTGAAAGTCTTTGAGCAGACCGAGGATGGATTCGACCTTGCCGAGGCCGATTTTTCGCTGCGCGGTCCCGGCGACCTGCTCGGAAAAAAACAGAGCGGATTGCCGCCGATGCGAATCGCCGACCTCAACCGCGACATCGAGATTCTGGTTGCCGCGCGGTCGCTCGCCCAACAAATGATCGATGAAGATCCCGAGTTAGCGGCGGAGGATCTGGCGGAACTACGCCATCAAATCATGCACCGCTATGGAAAGCGGCTCGAATTGGGTGATGTGGTATGAGCCATCCGATCCTCCAAGCGGATGGAACGCACCACGATCAATTCAAGCTCGCTGAATCGCCATCGAACTGCGCGCAATTGTCCGCCAAACACCATGGAGTGTGCGACGACGCACACTCGTTCCCGATATCGATCGATATCATGGGTGAATTTGACACGCAACGATAGCACAACCGGCGCCAGGATGGACAACTACTCCGAGGTCGCTCGAAGGAACGGGATTTGCTTCCTTCGGTCCTCTCGCATTGGTGGGACAGGCAGGTTACGTGGCGTACCTGCGGCGTTCGTGGAGGCCGAGCAGAAGATGAGCGAAGAAGATCGCCTATACGACGTAGCCCGCAAGCTTGGATTTTTGCGCGATCTGGGCGATGACCATGTGCGGGCGCTTGCCAGGCTAGGCACGGAGGTCGAGTTTCCAAACGGGACGATCATCTTTAGCGAATGTGAACCCGCGACGCACGGTTATTTGATTGTCGATGGAAGAGTGATGCTTGAGATTTGCGGTTCCGTCATGGGCTGCAAGCAGTTTCAAACGGTGGGTGAGGGTGAGCTGCTTGGCTGGTCAGCCGTGCTCGGCGGTCGAGAATGGACAGCGACCGCGCGAACCGTCACCCCGACACGGGCTGTTCAGTTCCGCGGTGCCGATCTGATCGCACTGTGTGAGCAGGACACTGATTTCGGTCACCGGTTCATGCGTTCCACGGCGCTGACGCTCGCACAGCGGCTGACGTCGACGCGTCTGCAGCTGCTCGATTTGTTTCAAGCCGAAAGTCCGACGATGGGTGGAGGTGGATGAATCAAGCCAGCCACGAGTGGGAACCGCCAATGAAGATGTCAACGCGAAGAATTGCCGACGGGACGACGATCGATGGCTTCCTGTCCGCGTTGGCCCGTGGACGCGAGGTGATCACGCTCGAACCGGGTGAGAATGGCCAGTACCACCTGGTTCGATCAGAGCATTGGGAATCGGGCAGGCACACGCTGGGCGCGTTCCGTCCGATTGAACCACTCAAGTCGCTGCTCTTTCAACCGCGTGAATACTTCGGACCCCCGCTCAATGGGGCGGAGCCCAGTCCCTTGCCCGAACGGATTGTGATCGGAGTCAAGAACTGCGATCTGGCGGGACTCAAAATCCAGGATCACGTGTTTCGTGGGTTGCCTCCGGGTGATCCGAATTACATCGAGGCGCGCGAGAAGACGATCCTGGTGACGTGCGACTGCACCGATTGTCTCGATGTCTGCTTCTGTCCGGTGCTTGGCGAACAGCCCTACGCGGAGAAGGGTTACGACATCAATATTTCTCCAGTTGCGGAAATCTATCTCGTCGACTCCGGCAGCGAGCGGGGAGAGAAGTTGCTGGAAACCGTGTCGGAATACCTGGTGGCGGCGAGCGACGATTTGCTCGAGCAGCGCGAGCAGTGCCGCGAGTCGATGACCGAGCGTCTGGTCGCACAGGCAGCCGAGCATGGACTGCGCCCCGGCATGGACCTCGCCGCCGCCGTGCGCGGCGCGAAGGATTCGAGCATGTGGGGCGATTTTGCCCAGGACTGCGTGGAATGTGGTGCCTGTAACTTTGTCTGCTGTACTTGTCACTGCTTCCAGCTTTCCGATGGAACCACAAACCAGGTTCCGGTCCGCGGCAAGCAATGGGACGGTTGCCTGTTGATGAACTTTGCGAAAGTCGCCGGTGGAGGAAATCCCCGCGCGGGTCGTGCAAAGCGATTGCGGAATCGGTTTGAGAAAAAGTTCGATTACTTTCCAGAAGTCCTCGGGTGCTACGCCTGCGACGGTTGTGGACGCTGCACCGAAGTCTGCACGGGGAACATTGACATTCGAGCGGTGCTAAAGAGGGCGGCGGATGAATCGCAATCCATACATGCCGATACCGGCAACGATTGACCACATCGTGGACGAAACGCCCTCGATCAAGACCTTCGGGCTGCGTCCGGAGGAACCGATCGCGTTCCAGGCCGGCCAGTTTGTCGACTTGTGGGTGCCGGGAATCGGCGAAGCCCCCTTCACCCCCTCGTCTTCCCCGGCGGTCACCGAGGAGATGGAGATCACGATCATGCGCGTCGGCCGGGTGACCGACGCGCTGCATGAAATGTC
>JAHELS010000021.1:0-19402 GCA_024644085.1 Rhodopirellula sp. | reverse complement strand
TGTTACGACGGACCGGTTTTCAGCTGCGCGCAGCTCCAAGCCTTACCCGAAGCGTGGGATTGACTGGCCATGAACGAACGCATTGTTCTGGATCTGACGAAGTGCGAAGATTGCCGGGAGTGTACGGTCAAGTGCGGCTACTTCTACGGCCAACATGGCGACGATGCCGACCATGGCATCCAGACGCTCAAGGAACGTGCGACTTTCGCAATCGTCTGCCGGCGCTGCGAAAACCCGGGTTGCGTCGCCTCGTGTCCGTACCATGCGCTCGAGCGGCAAAGCGACGGGACGATCAAGCGTTTCAATCTGCGCTGCGTGAGCTGCAAACTCTGCACCCAGGGATGTCCATTCGGCACGATCTACCCGGAGATGGTCGGGTTCTACGTGACGCCCTGTGATTACTGTATCGATGAATCGACCGGCAAGCCTCCTTGCGTGTCGGGCTGCGTCAAGGATGCGATCAGCTACCGCGAAGTCGACTCAAACGAAAATGACATGCACATCATCGACGAGCACTTTGCCGTGATCGCGCCGAAATGGGAAAAGGAGAACGTGTGAGCGCCGTGATCCAATTCCTGTTCTTTCCCGGACTGCTGTTCACCGCCGGCGCGGGATTGCTGACGAGTTGGTTTGACCGCAAGTTGACCGCGCGGGTACAGATGCGCAAGGGACCGCCTCTGCTGCAGCCCTTCTACGACGTCGGCAAGTTGATGATCAAGGATACCTGCGTACCACAGGGAAGCCCCACCTGGTTGTTCCTGTCTGCACCGCTGGTTGGCCTGGCCGGCGTGTCACTGGCTTCGATGATTCTGTGCCAGTCGATGTGGAACCAGCAAACCGCCTTTGCCGGAGACTTGATCGTGGTGATGTATCTGCTGGCGTTTCCCTCTCTGTCGATGATTCTCGGCGCGTTCGCGTCCCGCAATCCGCTCGCGTCGCTCGGCGGCAGTCGCGAAATGAAGTTGGTGATGTCCTACGAATTGCCCTTCATTTTGGCTGCCTGCGTACCGATCTTCGCCGCCCGCAGCATTCAACTCGGTGACATCCTTTCCGCGCCGGCGGTCGACGGAAGTGTCTCGGGTGTGTTGGCTCTGCTGGCCGCCGCAGTCGCGATGCAAGCCAGGTTGACGCGTGTGCCGTTTGATCTTCCCGAGGCGGAATGCGAACTGGGCAGCGGTGTGCTGATCGAGTACTCCGGGCCGCCGCTTGCCATGTACAAGCTGACGCAGGCGATGATGTTGTTCACCGGACCATTGTTTTTGCTCGTGCTCTACGGCGGCGGAATCCCGTTCTCCGAAGGCTGGTGGCCGATCGGCATTGGGGTTCTGAAGTTTATCGGCGTGATCGTGCTGGTTGTGTTGGTGCGTAACACGGCGCCGCGGCTGCGGATTGACCAGGCGATGAAACTCTTGTGGGGTCCGGTAACGCTGCTGGCAATCGTGTCGCTGACACTGGTCTGGTGGGGAATCTAATGATGAGTATTGCGAACAAGATCTTCAGCCGTTCGTTGTTTCTGTTTCACCTCGGTGGCAGCGCCTGCAACAACTGTGATATCGAGATTCTCGACGCGCTGACGCCAAAGTATGATCTGGAGCGCTTTGGGATCGTGGCGGTAGGAAGCATTCGCCATGCGGACATCATTTTGTTGTCGGGGATCTTTAACAAAAAGTCGGCGATCCGCGTTCGGCGTCTGTACGAACAGGCACCCAAGCCGGTGATCGTGGTTGCGATTGGCGGTTGCGCCTGCAGCGGTTTGATTTTCCAGGACTCGTACAACTGGGATGTGCCGGTCGGTGACTACATTCCGATCGACGCCTACGTCGCCGGTTGCCCGCCCAAGCCGGAAGCGATCATTTCGGCGATCACCGAGGTGATCGGAAAGCTGAGAAACCCGGCTTCCGCGGGAGCCGATTCATGAGTGGTGGTGGAATCGTTGACCGGGAGCAGGTCGTCTCGCGGATCAAGGAGTCGCTGGGTGATCGCCTTCTGGAGATCCAGCAACGTTTGGACCGACGCGTTTGCTTGACGGTGGATGCCGAGACGATACCCGACACGGTTCGCCTGTTGTTCGACGATCTCCAGGCCCGATTGCAAACCGCGTCGGCCGTGGACGGGCCTCGTCGAATTGAAATCCTTTATCACTGGGCCATCGATACGATCGGCCTCGTCATCACGGTTCGCACACGCATTGACCGTGATCAACCCGAAATAGCGTCCATCACACCGATCTGTCCCGCCGCGCATTGGATCGAGCGCGAGATGTGGGAATTGATGGGGATCTCATTCCAGGGGCATCCTGATCTCCGGCACCTGTTGCTCACCGATGATTGGCCGGAAGGAAAGTATCCATTGCGCCGTGATTACCGAAGGAAGTGAATCATGGCCAAAAAAAAGAAGACCACGATTATCCCCGTTGGCCCATACCATCCGCTTCAGGAGGAGCCGGAATTCTTCAAGCTGTTCGTGGAGGGAGAAAAGGTTGTCGGTCTGGACATTGAACTCGGTTACAACCATCGCGGTATCGAGAAGCTTTCGGAAAGCAAGGACTACGAGGAAACAATCTTTCTGGTCGAGCGGGTTTGTGGCATCTGTTCCACCTCGCATCCGATGGCATGTGTCCAGGCGATCGAGGAAGCGGGTGAAATCGAGGTTCCCGAGCGGGCTTTGTACATTCGATCGGTCGTCGGCGAGTTAGAGCGGATCCACTCGCACATGCTCTGGCTCGGGCTGGCCGGGCACTTCCTTGGATTCAACACCGTTTGGATGTGGGCATGGCGGTATCGGGAAGAAGTGCTGAATGTTTGTGAGCAAGTCACGGGTAACCGCAATCATTACGGGATGATGAAGCCGGGTGGCGTGCGACGGGACATTCCGCCAACCGAGATTCCCGGCATCGGCAAAATGCTCGATGCGCTCGACCAGCCGCTGAACCTGTTTCGCAAGACGGTGGCCGAGGATCCGTTGATCCAGGCCCGCACGAAGGGAATCGGAACGCTGACGGCCGCGCAGATCCGCAAGTTCGGCGCGCTGGGGCCGACCGCGCGTGCATCCGGGGTCGACATCGATGTGCGTCGGGATCATCCCCACGCCGCTTACGGATTGGTCGATTGGGATGTGATTCTGGAAACGGGCGGAGACATCTATGACAAGTTGATGATTCGCATCCGGGAGATGTTCGAATCGATTCGTATCATCCGCCAATGTCTGTCGCGGCTGGAGACGGCCACGGGACCGGTCGACGCCAATCCAAAGGAGGTCAAACCCGGCGACGGAATCGGCCACTACGAGGCTCCGCGCGGCGAAGTGTTCCATTACATCCGCAGCGATGGAAGCAATCGCCCGGTACGGCATAAGATTCGCGCACCGAGCTACATGAACGTTCCAACGAACCAGGAAGCGGTGATCGGCGAAACGGTGGCCGACGCCACCATCATCCTGGCCGCCGTCGATCCCTGTTATTGCTGTACCGAACGGATGGCTGCGGTAGTCGATCCCGAGACAAACAAGGTTGTTCTGGATGGCAAGGTACTGATGCGACTTGCCCATGAAAAAACCGAGCGGCTGAGAAAGGAACTGGGCCACGAAGGCCCGAAGCTGAGACTGGATGTTTGATTTCATGTTCGACCCGTTGTTGCGACCAATCGTAATCCCGCTCGTCGCTGGTTTTGTCTGCCTTGTTTTGCCGAGGCGATGGGACGCGGCCAGATCTTGGTTTGCGGTGGCGGCGACGGCGGTCACATTGGTGACGGTGTGGCCATTGTTCGCCGGTGTGCAACCATCGTCGTCGCAATTCGGGGATCTGTTTCGTCTCGATTCGCTCAGCGGATTGGTGCTGCTGGCGTCCGCCTGCTTTGCCCTGCTGACGGCCGTCTACTCGACCGACTACGTCAAGCAGAAACCGCAGCAGCGTCTCTATAGCTCCTGCGTGCTGTGGTCGCTCGGGTTTGCCTGTGCGGTATTTCTCGCCAACGACCTGATCTTGCTGATCACGTGTTGGGGTTTGCTGGCTGTGACGCTTTACTTGATGATCGGGATGGCAGGTCCCGATGCGTCGGAAGCGGCCCGCAAGACATTTATCATCATTGGTGGTTCCGACACGTTGCTTTTGCTCGGGACCGCAATGCTTTGGGTGCATCACGGTTCGACCCGCATCGATGCCGGCGCCCTGGTTCTTGATTCCGCTTCGGCATGGATCGCCTTTGGATGCTTTCTGGCCGCCGCGTTTGCCAAAGTGGGGGCTGTGCCGCTGCACAGTTGGCTTCCCGATTGTGGTGAAAAGGCTGACGCGCCGGTGACCGCCTACCTGCCCGCCGCGCTCGATAAACTGCTCGGCATCTATTTGCTGGTGCGAGTGATGGTGGATCTGTTTGTGATCACGGAGATCATTCAAACGTTGCTGCTGTTGCTCGGTGCGATCACAATTCTCACCGCCGCGTTGATGGCACTCATCCAGAACGATCTGAAGCGGTTGTTGGCTTACTGCGCCGTTGGCCAGGTGGGATACATTCTGTTGGGATTGGGAACGGGAACGGCGCTGGGGATGGCCGCCGCGCTGTTTCACATGTTGAACCACGCGGTTTACAAGTCATGCCTGTTTTTTGGCGCCGGCGTGGTGGAGAAAAAGACGGGAACCGTCGATCTCGATCGGCTGGGAGGGCTAGCGACTCGTCTACCGATCACATTCGCCGCGTTCCTGATCGCGGCGCTGGCTGTTTCCGGGATTCCGCCGTTGAATGGATTCGCCTCGAAGTGGATGGTATACCAGTCGCTGATTGAATTGGGGCGCGACGGCGGCAACATGTTGTGGGTCGTTTGGCTGGCGGCCGCGATGATGGGATCCGCGTTGACGCTGGCTTTGTTTGTAAAAGTCCTGCACGGCGTTTTTCTCTGCAAGCCGTCGCCCGAGATTCGCGCGACTGACATCCGGCAAGCATCCTGGGCGATGGCGCTGCCGATGGTCGCGTTGGCCGGCGTGTGCGTGGTCTTCGGCATCTTCGCCCACGTCATCCCGTTGCCGCTTCTGATTCAGCCCGCCGTCGGCGAGGCGGTGACTTTCTCGGGTACCTGGTGGGCCGGTCAGGCATCAGGCCTGTTGCTCGTCGCTTTCCTGGTCGGATGGATGGTGTACGCGCTGGCGTTGCGTAACGGAAAACTCCGCAAGGTCCCGACCTACATCGGCGGCGAACGGTTGGACGAGACGCGCATCCCGGGCGAACCGGTGGGTCCACAGCGTCACGTCGAAGTGACCGGTGTCGACTTTTACCAGACCGTCGAGGAGTTTCCGGCGCTCAGGCCCGTGTTTCGGATCGCTCGCACCAGGATCTTCGATGTCTACGAGAGCTGCGGAAAAGCAACGGCACGGGTGACGGAAACACTTCGTGGTGCGCACACCGGGCTGTTGCCGCATTACCTGACCTGGTTCGTGATCGGACTGTTGGTGATTCTGTGCTTCATGATGCGGGGAACCGGGTAGCATGCTCGAAATCATCATTGTTGTTCTGATTCTGCTGATGATCGTCGGCGCGATGATCGCGATCGAAACCTCGAACCTGCTCTACTCGGTGGTTAGCGTCGGCGTGATCGGGTTTCTGCTCTCCATCGTGTTCCTGTTTCTGTCGGCGCCGGATCTGGCGATCACTCAAATTGCCGTGGAGGTCATTACGCTGGTGTTGTTGTTGCGGGCGGCCAGCCGAGGAGAGCATGATCCGCCGGTTTCACCCAACTGGTTGTCGCTGGGAAGAATGTCGGCGCTGGCGCTGGTGATCATCCTCGGCGCGATCAGCGCGTGGACGATCGTCGATGCCGAGTTCCCGCAATTCGGCGAGCCGGTGATGGTGCGATTCGAAGATGCTCCGTCGAACACTTACCTGGCCGAAGGATTGGAGAAAACGGGCGCTGCCAACATCGTGACCGCGGTGTTGCTTGATTTTCGAGCCTACGACACCCTTGGCGAGGCAACCGTTCTGTTCTGCGCCGTGATGGGCGCCGTGACGGTGCTGCGATCGAAAGCGAAAAAGCAGCCACACGAAGCGGACCAGGAGCATGAATCGTGAATGATCCGCGCGGAGCCGAGGGCATGAGCCTGATCGTGAAAACGGCTTGCAGCTGGGTGAAAGGCTTCATCCTGCTGTACGGGATTCACATCATCCTGTACGGACATCTGACGCCCGGCGGTGGATTCTCCGGCGGTGTGATTGCGGCGGCCGCGTTCGTATTGATCCTGCTTGCCGAGGGCGAGCGGACAGCGCTGGACACGCTGACAAAAAAAGCGGCGTCGACGTTGGACTGTATCGGCGTACTGAGCTTCCTGGTGATTGCCGGGCTCGGTGTCGTATTAGCGGGAGCGTTTTTCGTGAACTTCTGGACGACGCCTGAGGATGCGCGGCTGTCGCTACTGAGCAGCGGCATCATTCCACCCAGCAACATCGGCATCGGTTTGAAGGTTTGCAGTTCCCTTTACCTCGTGCTGTTGATCTTGACCGCCCAGCGATTGATCTCAAGCGGCGACCGAAACGGAGAAGAAGTGACATGATATATATGCTCTGTTTTGCACTGATCCTGATCGGCTTGTACGGAGTTTTGACGCGGCAGAACATCATCAAGATCGTGATCGGTTTGTTGGTGATGGAATATGGAATCCACCTGTTCCTCGTCCTGCAGGGCTATCGACATCAAGGTGTGCCGCCGATCGTCGATTCGTCGACCGAGATGGAAGTATTTTTGAAGCAGTCGGTCGATCCGTTGCCGCAGGCTCTCGTGCTGACCTCGATCGTGATTGGTCTGGGTGTGTTGGCATTGATGGTTGCGTTGTCGATCCGGCTGCACGACAAGTACGGCACGTTCGACATTCGCAAGATCAAGAAATTGAAAGGCTAAGAATGCACCGAAATCGACCTGCTTGCGGCCTACAGGAAACACGAATCAACCGATGAACAACCTGGTCCCGCTACTCGTTGCGATTCCCCTCGGTATGGGTTTTCTCATACCGCTGGCTGTTCGTCTGCACGCGCGGCTGCCAGATGTTCTGGCCAACGTCGCGTTTCTGGCGATGTTCGTGCTGTCGGTTTCGCTGATGGGACACGAGAGCGTTTATCACATGGGCGGCTGGTCGACGCCGATCGGTATTGATTTGCGGATCGATGCGCTGACCAACTTGATGCTGCTGGTCATCAACGGTTTGGCGCTGCTTGCGGGGCTGTATTCCGTTGCCTACCTGGATCGATATACCGCGCGACATCGCTATTACAGCCTGTTTCTGTTCGTGGTTGCGGGTACCAACGGCGTCGTGTTGACCGGAGACCTTTTCAACCTTTACGTCTTCGTCGAGATCACTGCGATTGCGTCCTACCCGCTGGTTGCCTTTGGTGGCGAGGACGAGGGTCTGGAGGCGGCGTTCAAGTACGCCGTGCTCGGCAGTTTGTCGTCGTCGCTGATCCTGATTGGGATCGGCGTGATCTACGGCATCACGGGCACGCTGAACATGGAACACCTGGCGAGCCGGTTCGCCGGCGCCGACGCGACCGTGCCGTTGCAGTTCGCGTTGGCGCTGTTCTTTTGTGGATTCGGAGTGAAAGCAGCGCTGGTGCCCTTCCATACGTGGTTGCCCGATGCGTATCCGGCGGCGCCTGCTCCCATCTCGGCCGTCTTGTCGGGTGTCGTCAGCAAGGTGATCGGACTGTACGTCTTGATGCGACTGCTGTTTAACATCTTCGGTATCAGCGATGACATGCTGATGATGATGCGATGGATGGGAGGCGTCACGATGGTCGTTGGCGGCTTCCTCGCCATGGGCCAATGGGACATCAAGCGGCTGTTTGCCTGCAGCAGCATCAGCCACGTCGGACTGATCGTGTTGGCGATTGGCTTCGGCAATCCGTGGGGCCTGATTGGCGGCTTGTACCACCTGGTCAATCATGCCGTGTTCAAGCCGCTGTTGTTTTTCTGCAGCGGCCAGGTGGAAGTTGCCGCCGGCACCCGCGATCTCCGAGAGATGCGCGGCTTGGGACGAAAGACTCCTTTGACGGCGATTGTCTGCCTGGTGGGATCCCTTTCGCTGGCCGGGGTTCCGCCGCTGTGCGGATTCTGGAGCAAACTGATCATCGTCGTTGCCGGCATCCAGGCAAGTCACTTTGGATGGGCGGCCACGGTGGTGGTCATGAGCATCTTTGCGCTCGCCTACCAGTTGAAAGTGCAAAAGGAAGCTTTCTATTCGGAAGCCGGATCTTCGGACCATTCGGCCGCATCCGGTCCTGCATCAAGCGACGATCCTGATGCGGCTCGTGCAAGCGAACCGTTGCTGATTGCGATACCGATGATCGTGCTGGCGATCGGATGCGCGGCGATGTCGTTGCTTACTCTGACTGGACTGGAGAGTCCAATGCTGGTGGGACCGGCGGCGGAAGTGTTGATCAACGGAGTGTGGAAGAAATGAGGGGACAGCAAGAATGAATCGTGTGGCACTCCTGATTCTGCTGGTCGGTTTCTGGGTAATGTTGACCTGGCCATCCGGCGCGCCCGGACCGGCCTACCTGCAGGATCTCGGCGTCGGCGTGGTGGCGGCTTTGTTGGTCACCTGGATCATGGGCGAAGAAACGGTTTTTGATTCTCGTTGGCTCAATCCGATGCGATACGTTTGGGGATTTGCGTACCTGTTTGTGCTGGCGGCTTACATCGTCAAAGCAAATATCGAAGTGGCTTATCGCGTGCTGCATCCCGCGATGCCGATCCGCCCGGGAATTGTCAAAGTGAAGACGAGCCTGCAGAGTCCTTCGGCCCGCACGGCGCTGTGCAATTCGATCACGCTCACGCCCGGAACGTTGACGGTCGACATCCACGATGACGGAGTGATATTGGTCCACTGGATTTACGTTCGCACTCTGGACGAAGACGAGGCGACTCGTCAGATCCTCGGGCGGTTTGAATGGTTCATCGAAAGAATCTTTGAGTAGCGAGGGACGACAATCATGCCGGGAACAGCATTTGCAGCCTTCACCAGCGTGCTGTTGGTTTGTTGTGGGTTGTGCCTTTACCGCATCGCGCGGGGGCCAACTGCTCCAGATCGCACAGTTGGCATCGATATTCTGGGAACCGTGGTCGTGGGATTCTGTGCGCTTTTGGCGTTGATGACCGGCAAGGACTACCTCATGAACGTGGCACTTGTGTGGGCGATGGTCAGCTTCATTGGCACCCTGGCCCTGGCCAAACACTTGGAAGGACAGCACGAACGATGATGGACGGAATTGGTCTGACGATCATCGCTATAGGTATCTTCTTCGACCTGCTGGGATGCGTCGGCATGGTGCGTTTTCCGAACGTGTACAATCGACTGCAGGCGGGTACGAAGTGCGTCACGTTGGGTGTTTGTTTGATCCTGATCGGTGCGATCTTCATGGCGGACGGGGCGCCCATGCGACTCAAGGCGTTGCTCTGCGTGGTATTCATCCTGATCACTTCTCCAACAGCCGCTCACGCACTGGCTCGAGCCGCGCGAGTCTCCGGGATTGGTTTGTGGGAGAAGAGCGTCGTGGATCAATATGAACAGGAATGCGAGTGATGGGCGCTGGTGAAAAGTGGTTCCGTTTGAGACTGCCGCCGTTGTTACAGCCGCGCGTGCTGAAGCAGGCTTTACGGGCGATTTTCTCGCGGCCCTACACCACCGATTATCCAAATGTGCCCTACCAGCCGCCGCCCGGTTTCCGCGGCCGCGTTCGGTTCAATGCGGACGCATGCATCGGTTGCACCGCTTGTGCGCAGGTCTGTCCCCCCAAGTGCATTGACGTATTGGACGACACCGATCCGGATCACCCAACACGTACTTTGGTTCAACATGTTGACGCGTGCATCTGGTGTGGGCAATGCGAACGGTATTGCCCGACGGGCAAAGGCATCCAGGTGACCAACGAATACCTCGAGATCGGCTACCGCCGCGAGGACTTCGAAGAACGCGTCGAAAAAGAATTGTTGCTGTGTGAGATCTGTGGCGAGCCGCTCGCGCCGGTCGATCAACTCCGTTGGCTTGTGCGGCGACTCGGGCCACTCGCGTTTACCAACCCCACGTTGATGCTGATGGCAGGGCGGGATCTCGCAGTGGTCCAACCGCCCGTCAAAACGGAAGGGGACACCGTCGGGCGCGCCGATCGTCTCCGCATTCAATGTCCCAAGTGCCGCCGAGCGACCGCGCTCCATGCGTAATGCGACCCAAGCCAAATCGTCTGACCAGGATTTGGCCGACAAGCTGCGCGAACGGCTCCTTGGGCGAGTCTGTGTCGTGGGTGTCGGTAACCGCTGGCGTGGCGATGACGGCGTCGGACCGAGTGTGATTGACGCGCGCGACGGTGAAGCACCTGGTGTCTGGATCGACGCCGGCGTCGCCCCAGAGAATCATTTGGAGCGAATCGCGCGGCCCGATCCCGATACCGTTTTGATCGTCGATGCAGTCGACTTCGGTGGATCTCCGGGGGAATGCCGACTGATCGAACCGGCGGCGCTTGATAACGTCGTCATTTCCACTCATGCCGGTTCGCTGAGTATGATCAGCGATTACCTACGGGCCCGCTGCAGCGCCCGTGTCGACGTGATAGGAATCCAGCCCGAGCGAATCGATCCACGAGAAGGGCTGAGTGAGTCTGTCGCTCGATCCGCGGAGAAGCTGGCCGGGATGTTGTCTGATCTGATGTCTCAGGCACGAACGCCATGACGAGAATCCTCGTTACCGGCGCGTTCGGCCAGATCGGCACGGAGTTGACCCAGGCGCTCCGAAGTCGCTATGGCGCCGAGAATGTCGTGGCCAGCGGACGACATCTGCCCGGCGATGACACGGTGGCTGGCCCGGTTGAGAAAGTCGATGTCACCGATTCGGAAGCGATCGTCGATACGATCCGGAATTACGATGTCCGCGTCATCTATCACCTGGCCGCGATCCTGTCGGCGCGCGGGGAGCAGGATCCCCAGTCGACCTGGAAAATCAACATGGGCGGTCTGAAAAACGTTCTGGAGGCGGCGCGCGAGGTCGGCGGTTGCCGCGTCTTTTGGCCCAGTTCCATCGCTGTGTTCGGTCCCGAAACGCCAGCCGATCAAACACCGCAAGACACCGTGATGAGACCGACCACGATCTACGGCATCACGAAGGTGGCGGGAGAATTGCTCGGCGACTACTACTTTCATCGTTATGGCGTGGATGTGCGCGGCGTTCGTTACCCCGGAGTGATTTCCAGCGGTAGCCCGCCCGGCGGTGGAACGACCGATTACGCTGTCGATATCTTTTACGAGGCACTTCGCCACGGCCGGTACACCGCTTTTGTGCGCGAGGATTGTGTGTTGCCTATGGTGTACATGCCCGACTGCATTGATGCCGCGATCAAGCTGATGGAAGCCGATCTTTCCAGCCTTAATCACCACAACGGTTTCAACCTCGCGGCTATGTCGTTCTCGGCAGGCCAGCTCGCGGCGGAAATCAAAAAGCATCTTCCCGGCTTCGTTTGTCACTACGAGCCTGATGAACGTCAAGCGATCGCCGATTCATGGCCCCGCAGCATCGACGACTCGGTCGCTCGGCGGGAATGGGGATGGCAGCCGCAATATGATCTTGCTCGGATGACCGCCGACATGCTCGACACACTGCGCGAGCGCCAGCAGGCGGGCAGATGATGGCCCCGAGATTTGTCGCAAACCAACAACCTTTGACGTCGCAGCTCGCATTCCAACCTGGGCGACTTGCCTGCTGAATCATGATCCAGCCAGTCATCCGCAACGCCGCCTATTGCCTCGCGCACGCACCAGAGCTTGTGCGCTACGGGTCCAAGCCGCGGCGCGAGATCGCCAGGGATCCGTCGTTCGGTGAGCGTCTTTCAGCCGCGCTTCGACCGATTTCGGCAGCCGTGAGCTATCCGCCGAACCAAACGTTCATCGGCAATCTTTCGCCGGATCAACTCGCCAAGATCGAACGGCCCTGGTACGAGATCGACAGCGGTGCAACGGAATCCCGTTCCTCGACGGGACGCTTTGGCGAAGTGATCGATGAGGAGACCTTCTACGGGCTGCTCAAACAGGCGGATGTGCTCGACCCAGCTTTGGTCGAAATCCGTCATGATGCGGCCGAACGAGTAAGGGCATCGCTTGGGAACCGTCAAGTGTTGAGCCGACTGGCGCGGCACGACTGGGAGCCCCTTCCAGCGGATCGGGTTCGCGCCGAGTTGGATGAGGACTCGGCTCTCCATCTCATGCTTGCCGGAGAAGTGGCCGGCCTTGTCCGACGCGACGACCGTGCGGAGGGACGCGAGGACGAGAACCTCAACGCACACACTCTGCTGGAAGGACTTTGCACGAAAGCGAGCGGCGCCGCCGCACTTCAGTGGTTGCTCGCGCGCGAGAGAATCGGACCGGACGCGATCGACTACATCATCAGCTGTGGCGAAGAGGCGACAGGTGACCGTTACCAACGTGGCGGTGGTGGTATGGCCAAGGCCATCGGTGAGATGTGCGGCTGCGTGAACGCGTCCGGCATGGACGTCAAGAATTTTTGTGCCGCGCCGGCCTCTGCCCTGGTCGCTGCCGGCGCACTGGTCGCTTGCGGACTGTACCAGCGGATCGCCGTGGTTGCCGGCGGCTCGCTCGCCAAGCTTGGCATGAAGTCCGCCGCGATGATTCATCAGGGCATGCCAGTGCTCGATGATTGCCTGGCCTCGCACGCTTTTCTGGTATCGGCTGACGACGGAGTCAGCCCGTTGCTGCATCTCGAGCCGGGCGCCGTGGGAACCGCCACGATCGGATCAAGCGCCGCCGATGAAGCCGTCTACCGACAGCTTCTGCTGAAGCCACTCGAGGCGCTTGGTTTGACGATGGCTGATATCGACAAATTCGCGCCCGAGCTGCACAATCCCGAAATCATGGAACACTCGGGATCGGGCGATGTGACGCACAAGAACTATCGCATTATCGCCGCGATGGCGGTACGGGCCGGCGCGATGCAAAAGTCTGACATGCCGGCTTTCATCGATCGAGTCGGCATGGTCGGTTTCGCGCCGACACAGGGCCATATTCCGTCCGGCGTCGCCTATATCGGCCATGCGATCGAGGCCCTGGTTGATGCTCGCATGAGCCGCGTGATGGTGTTGTCCAAGGCCAGTCTGTTTCTGAACCGTTTGACCGAGTTGTACGATGGGGTATCTTTCGTACTCCAGTCCAACCCGCGAAAGAATTCTTTTCAGGAGTGACCGATGTTGAAAGGAAAGAAAGCCGCTGTATTTGGAGAGCGCGATGATATCTCCGGGCTTGCCGTTCGCAATTGCGTCGAGGCAGCGGGAGCCGAAGTCGTTTACGAAGCCACAACGTGCTTCGTCTGAACATCAGCCGGTGCCGCAGGTCTTGCGGATCAGCAGGCGATCAAGGACCTCGCTGAGAAGTTCGGTGCGGACGATCTCGTTCTCGTATTCGGACTGAATCAGCCGTCCAATCTCCGTGTCATGGCGACGACTTTCAAGGAAGGTGATCCGAGTTATGCCGGCGCGCTCGGTGGCATCGCGCTCGGACTGAACAGCTATCACATTTTTGAGCTCAAGGACGAGGTACCTGCCGACGTCTGGGATAGGGAAATGGCGATCGAGGAACTCGAGGCCGAAGACGAGTTGATAGAACAGATACGCGCCACGATGCGCGAGATCCGCGGCGAGTAGAACAATTGGGAGTACCGGTCGTGGTCGATGCATCGCAGTTGATTTCCCGGAACGTGGAGGGTGCGAAGTTGTCCGCCATCAAGGAGATGGCGATGCGAAGCGCGAAGGTCGAAGGGGCCGTGTCGCTCGCTTGGGGGCTGCCTTCGTTTTCAACACCCGAGCACATTCGACGTGCCGCGGCCGACGCTCTCGCCGGCGATCCGGACGTGGGCAAGTACACGTTGCCCAACGGAATGGCAGCGCTCCGAGAGTGCGTGGCACAACACCATGCGAAAATGACCGATGTCGAAGTCGACTCGGAAAAAAACGTTTTCATCACTGCCGGAAACATGCAGGGGATGAATTCCCTGTTGCATTGCATCCTGGAACCGGGTGACGAAGTGATTCTCACCGATCCCGGGTTCGCGTCACATGTCCAGCAAATCCGGATGTTTGGTGGAGTTTCCGTGCCCTGGCCCCTGGACGAGGATGCCGGGTGGCAGCTGGACTCGCAGGCGCTCAGCGGTCTGATCACCCAACGAACCAAGGCGATCATCCTGGTGACACCGTCGAATCCAACCGGCGCGGTTTTTCCAAAGGAAGACTTGGTGGCGCTCGCTGAATTTGCCAAGAAACATTCCTTGCTGGTGCTGCTGGATGATCCTTACTCCGATCTGGTTTACGACCGCGCTCACGAGTTTTTTAACCTGGCGATGGACCGATCGCTTTTTGATCAAATGGCATACCTCTTCACGTTTTCCAAAAGCCATGCAATGAGCGGTTGGCGATTGGGCTACATGATTGTTCCCGATTGGCTGCGGCAACAAGTTCTCAAAGTGCACGACGCGACCCTGATTTGCAGTCCCCATATCTCGCAAGTAGCCGGCATGGCCGCACTTAGCGGTGGCCGGGAACACATCGAGCAATTCAGGAATATCCTCGCAGCCCGCCGCCGCCTGATCTGTGAGCGCCTCGATCGTGTGCCGCACATTTTCGAGTATGTCAAACCCGAGGGTGCCTACTACGTATTGCCCCGTATCGTGGCGGATCACGACAACTCGTTCGAATTTTCCCTGCGGCTGCTCGATGAAGCGCGAGTCTCGGTGACGCCCGGCAGCGCGTTCGGTCCGAGCGGAGAACATCACGTGCGACTTGCATTCTGTGTCGACGACGATGACATCAACATGGCGTTTGATCGTCTCGAGGCGTGGCTGCCTGGATGACCGGATGTTACGGAAGGAAGCTCTCCTGGGCGGCGAGCTTCCTCGGAAGATACTCGTCGATCACATAGTTCAATCCCCATTTGGCAAGCGACTGTTGCTCGGCGCGAACGCCCATCGACAGCAGTTGCTCGATGGCCGCGATCCACGTTGGGTGTGATGCAAGAATGGATCGTTGCTGATTGCATCCTGGGCGCGCTTGATGTCTGTTTTGGCCAGCGGATGCGTGGGCCGGTTTTTCGAGGTGTCGATCGATACAAACAGTTCCCTCGCCATCTCATCGCCACGCACGCGGCTGACGACGTGCATTGGTTTTCCGGTTGTCAGTTGCGCGTACATCCCGGCGGCCGAGATGCCCATGCCCTGCTGTCCCCGCGACTGGCTCAGCTTGTGGAACTTCGACCCATAAAGCAGCTTTCCAAAAATCCGTGCCAATTGCTGCTCGACGATTCCCGGCCCGTTGTCCTGCACGGCAACTTGAACATCCGCTCGCCGATTCGGTCGACCTCAACCCAGATCTCCGGCAGGATTCCAGCCTCTTCGCACGCATCCAGGGCATTGTCGACGTCTTCCTTGACGGTGGTCAGCAGCGCTTTGGCTGGCGAATCAAACCCGAGCAGGTGACGATTCTTCAAAAAGAATTCCGAGACTGAGATATCACGCTGCCGGGCAGCCATTGCGTGAGCAATGTCGGAACCGGGCAAATCCTGATTCATAAGGCGTCAGTCCATCGGTCGGTCGTTCTTCGGCGCGGTGATGCCGTGTCGCACTTCCCGCCAGCCTCTGAAGCGGTCGCGGTTTCGCTTCCTGCGGCGATAGTGCCACCTGTCAACGATATAATTATTTCCGCCTGTGTGCCATGCGGCCGCCTGGTTTTGAGCAGCGGAGAGGGAGGAGAGTCATCGATTCTCGCAAGCGAATTCTGATCATGGGAGCCGGAGAACGCGACTTCCATCTGTTCAATACCTGCTATCGAGACGATGAGCAATCGCACGTGATCGCATTTACCGCCGCGCAAATCCCACATATCGAAAGACGGACGTATCCGCCCGAGCTGGCCGGCGCGTTCTATCCCGACGGAATTCCGATTCACAGCGAAACGGATCTCGAACGCATCCTACGTCGCGATGCGATCGACGAAGTCGTGTTCGCTTACAGCGACGTGTCGTACGAATTCCTCGATTCGCTTTCCGCCCGCGTCCAGGCGTCCGGGGCGCAGTTCAGCACGTTCGATCCCAGACGCACGCTGCTGCCATCATCGAAACCTTGCGTGGCTGTTTGTGCTGTACGAACGGGATGCGGCAAGAGTCCATTCTCACGACGGGTTACCGCGCGGCGGCCAACCGATGACCGCAGAGGTGCAGAGGGCCAACGTGCTTCGAGGCGGCGGCCGTACTGGCCGAAATCGCCCGCGATCATTCATTGGTCGTGACGCACGGCAATGGTCCGCAAGTCGGGCTGCTCGCCCTGCAATCCGAAGCCTGCAAAGACGCGAAACCCTTTGCACTTGATGTTCTCGGCGCGGAATCCGAAGGGATGTTGGGTGACCTGATCGAACAGGAATTATCGAACCTGCTTCCCGAACGCGAGGTGGCGGCGATCCTGACACGCGTCGAAGTCGATCCGCAGGATCCCGCATTCGCGGCGCCCACCAAGCCGATTGGGCCAACTTATGATGACGAGGAATCCATTCAACGCCTCGCCGCCGATCGTGGATGGTCGATTGCCCGGGACGGAAAGGGGTTTCGCCGAGTCGTTCCCTCGCCGCGCCCCCGTCGTGATCAATGACTGGTGCCGTGACCGATTTGGATCGCCATCTTCGTCTCGTCGCCGTGCTCGGTGGGGGCGGCGGCGTACCAGAATAGAAACTTGCCATCGCGCAGGACGATGTCGAACGACATGAAAGTGCCTCCGTCCCAGTCACCGGGATTGCCGACATCGAGGACTGGGGCTTTGCCGGATTTGATCCAATTCAATCCGTCCGCTGAAATGGCGTGTCCGATCCGCCATGTTGTCTTGCCACGGTAGTCGCCACTGCCCAAGTACCACATGTGGAATCCATCCTCGAGTTTCAAGACGCAAGGACCCGCGTGTGACTGCGAGTCCCAACTGTCTGGCGGGCCGAGCACTAATGCGGGTTTCGGTTCCTGCTTCCAAACGATCCCGTCCGCGGACGTGGCGATGCGATTGTGAAACTCCCATACTTGTTCGCCGTTTTTTTGTTTCTTGCTGCCAGCACAATAATACAGATGGAACCTGTTCTCGGCGACGCGGACGACACAGGGATCCAAAATGCTACCAGCGAGGACGAGTTCTGGTTGACTCCAGTTGAAACCATCTTGCGATGTCTTCATCAGCAAACCGTGTTTACCCGATTCGTGTTTGCCCGGATGGTACATGCGAAAGGTATCGCCAACCTTGATCGCATAGGGCATGCTGCCGGCGAAGAGCGGATTATGTTCGTACTTCGTCCAATGGACGCCGTCGACGGAGGTGGCCATCCCGATGTTTTTGGGTTCACCGAATTGAGTGCCGCCGGAGTAAAAGTAAAACTTGTCGTTGTCGTAAAGCACGCTTAAACAGCCAAGCGTTTGATCGTCCCAATCTCCTTTCTGGCCAATGGTGATAACAGGATTATTGGAATGCCGCTTCAAGTTGCGGGCGAGCCTGGTGTAGTCCGTATCGTGACGGTTCTCACTGGCCAAGTCGTTCGTGTCAACATTGATCACCAATCGGCAACCGAAGTCATTGATCCAGGCGGTCACGCCGCCACTGTTGCTTTCGGGATGAAAGAAACGCCTGTAGGCGCTGCGGGAATACTTGGCATAGCGAAACCACGATCCGCCGCGCATCACGCGGAAGCTTCCCGACTCGGGCCCTTTCGGGTCGGCTAACGGCGAGTCAAGGTAATAATCATCGCCGTACCAATCGGCGCACCATTCCCAAACGCCACCATGCATGTCGTACAAACCCCATGCATTCGGCTTCTTTTCTCCAACGTCGTGATAAAACGCTTTGCCGCGAAATCCGGGTTGACCGGGCCAGTTCATATTTCCGTGGAAGAACGCATACTCGTCCAGCATCGATTCATCGTCTCCAAAACAGAATTCGGTTGTGCTGCCGGCGCGACATGCGTACTCCCACTGTGCCTCGGTAGGTAAAGCAACACGATGCAACGGAAACTTTTTTCCAAGTTTATCGATCAGATCTTGGCAATCATTCCAGCTGAGCACGTTCATCGCTTTGGTGGGACCGGCCATTTCGTTGTCACCTGCGGTCAATTGCGTCAACCACTTGTGCCTGCCCATTACCGCCTGCCACTGGCTCTGAGTCACCTCGTGCTTGGTCATGTAAAACGGCTTCGAGATCACCACTCGGTGTAGCGGCAGTTCGTCCCTCGTTCCCTTGCGCGAGCCCATCAGGAAAGAGCCTGCCGGGATCAGGACGAACTCCATCTTCACGTCATCACCGAGGTCAATCGTCAGATCTTTTGGCAAGTCGGCGGGAACCGTCGCTGCACCGGCCTTCAGCAATGACGTGACTCGTGCGGAATTCGCACCGGGATCTCGTGCTTGCTGTCGACGTTCCTGATCGGGATCCAGCGCCGGCGGTACGCCGTCGACGTCTTTGATTCGCATGGCAACACGAAAGCTCATGTGTGGATGTTGCCCGGATCGCTGGGTGATTCGCATCCGATAGGCGGAATCACCGCCCCAGCGTCCCCAGTCGAATGAGCTGCCCCGAATGATTCGCCGAAGATCATTCTTTTCGCTCTGCACTGCCGGACCGGTTGGGTCATTAAGTGGAGACTCCTGGTAAGCAAGCCGGTGCCACCAATCGCCTACGTATTCCCACATATTGCCATGCATGTCGTACACGCCGAAAGCATTGGGGCGGCGCTGGGCGACGGGTTGGGGTCTGTCGAATTTTTGGCCACCGTCGGACCAGACCGCGTGCTTGTGCCCCTTGGAGTCAAAGTCAACGAATCCACCAAAGCTCCAAGGCGTTTCGGTGCCTGCGCGGCACGCATATTCCCACTCCGCTTCGGTTGGCAGCATGTACCGGACACCCTCCTTTTCACTGAGCCATTTGCAGAACTCGATGCAGTCGTTCCAGCAGAGGTGCATCACCGGTTCGTTATCCTGCTGTTGAAAACCGCGACGCCAAGCCATCGGTTTTCGCCAGGTCGAAATGGCCCGCCCACCTTTGTAAGGCTTGCCATGATTCAGTCCACGTTCCGCTTCGGTCTTATAACCGGACGCCTCAGCGAACTGGCGGAATTGGCCGACCGTGACTTCGGTTGTGCCCAGATAGAAGGGCTTTGTGATTCGCACGCGATGTGAGGGCATCATCAACATCGACCACGTGATGATGCCGCCCCGGTTCTTCTTCAATTCCGAATCGTTCTCAACGACGCGCATCAGTTCGCGAAACTGTTCCTCTGTGCGACCCATTGTGAATTCGCCTGGGGGAATCAGTGTCAGCTTCATGCCGAGCGAATTGGTGTGAACAACCGGCCGATCAATGTGACTG
>JAHELS010000169.1 GCA_024644085.1 Rhodopirellula sp. | reverse complement strand
AGTACGACAATCCATCATGCTGCGACAGAGAAACCGACAGGCTTGTCGATGCAACGATGGATCGTGTCCAAGCCGGCTGCTTGTTACGGCAACCAGCGGCGAAATCAGTGCGGATTCGGGATGACGCACGACATCGATCGCGCCCACCGCAGCGGTGAGCCGCTCCATCCGCGTGTCCCATAATGTCGCAGCCTGCGTCATTGTTCCTCCTAAATACAGCTGATTATGTCCGTTTGACCGGACGTTTGGCAATTTGACTATTGCTGACAGGCCGGTGCGAAGAACAGAATGTTGCCTGTACGATCGAAACTGACCGAGAAAGATGATAATGATGAAGAGATTTTTGTTCGTTCTGCTTGCCCCGTCTCTCTGTTTATTGCTTGCTGTTGATATTCCGGCCCAGGATGCTGCCCCGAAGGCGGACTCGGTCGTTCCGGTCTGGCCCGACGCGCCTCCGGCTTGGAACGCGCCGGTTGAACCGGAACAGGACACCACGGAGGCCGACGGACGTGAAGTCGCCGGTAAGCGAGTCATTCGTCTGGGAAATGTCTCGAAACCGGAACTGCACGTTTACTCGCCGAAAGGGAAATCGACTGACACAGCGGTCTTGATTTGCCCCGGCGGCGGCTACTCGATCCTGGCATGGGACCTTGAAGGCACCGAAATTGCCCACTGGTTACAGGGGTTAGGCGTGACGGCAATTGTCGTCAAGTATCGCGTGCCGACGCGAAGCGAGGAAGCAAATTGGTTACCGCCGGTCCAGGACATTCAGCGGAGCATTTCGTTGGTGCGGAGCGGTGCCATCGAAGGGGTGACATGCAAACGAATCGGCGTGCTTGGATTTTCGGCCGGCGGCAACGCATCGGCGCGAACGGCGTTGGCCACCCGACGCCATTACGAACCAATCGACAAACATGACCAGGCGAGTCCGAAGCCCGATTTCGCCGTGCTCGTCTACCCCGCGTGGCTGACACAAAAGGAAGCACCTACCGAATTGATCGAAGAACTGGTCGTCGACGAGAATTCGCCGCCGATGTTTTTTGCTCACGCCGCAGATGATCGCATTACCTGTCTCAGCAGCGTGACGTTGTTCCGTCACCTCGAGCAAAATGGCGTGCCATCGTCGCTGCACATTTTCGCCGGCGGTGGACATGGCTTTGGTGCGCGTCGGGCCGATCAACCCACCGATTCCTGGCCTGAACTTTGTGCAACCTGGATGAAATCCCAGGGCTGGCTGAACTGACGCATCGCTATGCTTGCCGATTCTGATTCCGATTCCACGGTCGAACACGCGATCGAACACGCGATCGACGAGCTGCACGATCTGTCGCTGCCGCACGATGAGGCTGCGGGCGCCGAGGAAACGGCACCGTGGAAAGATGACCAGGAATGGGCCAACGCGCTGACGCACGCCATCGCCGCCGTGGGAACATTGGTTTTTGGCGGGTACATGGCGATGGTCGCCGCCTCAAAAGAAACGGGACTCGCGATTGCGTGCGGAGCCTACGTCGCCTCGGCGTTTGGAACATTTACCTTTTCGACACTCTCACACTTCATTCATCGCCAACCGGCGCTCAATACGCTGCGGGCCTGGGACCAGGCGATGATCTACACCATGATCTCGGGAACCTACACACCGATTGTTTATGGGTTTGCGCCCGATGCAACGCGGACGTGGTTGTTGTCTGCGATCTGGATTGCCGCGGCAGCCGGGTTTCTCGGAAAAGTCGCGCTGAGACACCGGATCAATTCGATCGGCGCGATCTCCTATTTGCTGTTGGGCTGGATGCCGGCGATTCCGTTGGCGGGTCATGTGCCCACACCGCTGGTCTGGTCAATGGTGATCGGCGGTGTCATGTACACACTTGGGATCGTGCTGCTGCTGAATGATTCCAGATTAAAGTACCTTCACGCCGGGTGGCATCTCGCGGTGATGTCCGCCGCGCTGTGCCATTACGCTGGGATTCTGCTGTACATCGTCGAACCCGCGAGGCAAACTCTTTGACCGAGACGAATCATGCATCCTGATTACAGTCGCAGCTCCCGCGTGCAATCAGATTCTCCCGCAGACGTTTCGATCGTTAAGTTGCCCGTGCGAGCGAAATTGACGACGCGCTATTGGCGGTCGGTAATTGCTGCTATCACCTCGCCTGCTCTCAAGCGAGTTGTGGTAAGTGTCGCTTTGCTCCTTTTCGCTGCGATCGCTCTTGCGCAAGAGGCTGAGCGTGCAGATATTGTGATCGCTGATTTTGAGGGGGACACCTACGGCGATTGGTCGATCGAAGGCGATGCGTTTGGAACGGGACCTGCGCAAGGCGCTTTGGACAACCAGATGGAGGTCAGCGGATTCCGCGGCAAGGGATTGGTCAACACCTTCCGCGGCGGCGACGCGAGCGTTGGCACCGCCACCAGCCCTTCGATCGAGATTGAGCGCCCGCACCTTGCGTTTCTCATCGGAGGCGGGCCCCACCAGGACTCGGTAGGAATCGAATTGCTCGTCGACGGCGAACGGGTCCGATCTGCCACCGGTCCGGAGTCGGAAGTGCTGGAGTGGAGGTCATGGGACGTTCGTGATCTCGGCGGCCAAAGTGTGCGGCTGCGGATTTTTGACCGGGCAATGGGCGGATGGGGTCACATCAATGTCGACCACATCATCCAAACGGACCAACCGCCGAAGCGATTCGATCTCGAGCGTCGGCTTGCAGAGTACCGTGCGTCCGAAGGCTACATGAAGGAAGCCTTGCGTCCGCAGGTTCATTTCAGCCCGGAAATCAATTGGATGAACGATCCCAACGGGCTGGTGTTTCACAACGGTGAATACCATTTGTTCTATCAGTACAACCCGGCTGGGAATTCGTGGGGCCACATGAGTTGGGGACATGCCGTCAGTCGCGACCTCGTGCACTGGGAGCATCTGCCGTTGGCGATCCCCGAAGAAGACGGAATCATGGCCTTCAGCGGGTGTTGCGTGATCGATCATCGCAACACGTCCGGTTTCGCGTCAGGCGCGAAACCGCCGATGGTTGCGATCTACACCGGGCATGGGCGTGGCAAACAGGTCCAGAATCTGGCGTACAGCAATGATGACGGTCGGACATGGACCAGATACTCGGAGAACCCGGTTCTCGACATCAACAACCCCGACTTCCGCGATCCGAAGGTCTTCTGGCACGCTCCGACGAATCGCTGGATCATGGTGGTCTCGCTCGCCGCCGAAAAGGTTCTCGTTTTCTATTCGTCAGACGATCTAAAGCAGTGGACGGAACTCAGCCGTTTCGGTCCCGCCGGCACAGCGACGAAACCAAACTGGGAATGCCCCGACTTGTTCGAGTTGAATGTTGAAAACGAACCGGGCAAGAAACTTTGGGTCCTCGAAGTCGACATGGGCAGCGGCAGCATCGCAGGTGGAAGCGGCGGAGAATACTTTGTCGGCCATTTCGACGGCACCGGGTTCACCGCGATTCAAGATGCGAGGTGGGTTGATTACGGACGTGATTTCTACGCACCGATCAGCTGGTCGGATATTCCCGAGTCGGACGGGCGGAGAGTTTGGATCGGCTGGTTTAACAATTGGGAAACCTGTCTCGTACCGACGTTTCCCTGGCGAAGCTGCATGTCCGTTCCGCGCTCATTGTCACTACGGCTGGTGCCCAGAGGAGAAGAAGAGGTCCAAACGTACACGATGATCCAGCGGCCCGTCCGCGAGCTCGATACGCTTCGCAGTGCGCGCCGTTTGCTGGATACATCCGACGCGACGTGGCCACCAACGGCCGTAACGAAGAGGGGTGAATTGCGTGATATGAACTTTGTTTTGGCGACCACATTGCGACCCGGGACCGCGCGATCAGCCGGCTTTCGAATTCGCACAAGTGAAAATGAGTTCACTGAAATCGGTTACGACCGTAATCCTGGCGCAATTTACGTGGACCGCCGGAATTCCGGTAACGTCAACTTTCACAAGTCGTTCGCCGGCCGGCACGAAGCTCCAATACGCGTGATCAACGGCGAAGTCAAACTCGAAATCATCGTCGATCGCTCCAGCGTGGAAGTCTTCATCAACGACGGCGAATCCGTTATCAGCGACCGGATTTTTCCGAGCAGCAACGAGCCCTTCATCGAAGTGTTCGCCGGCGACGCGGATGCCGAGTTTGCTGACACGGCACTTTACCCGCTGAAATCGATTTGGCAGAAGTAGGATCTCCGGCTTCCCAATTGTTAAAATGTTCGGACCGTTTTCCCGTCCGATCCGCCTCAAGAGAGAACTCCCATGAAAACTACATGTTTCTCGATCCGTAACGTCGCTCTGGCTACCCTCGTCGCAATCGCAGTTCCAAACGTTGCGTCAGCCGAAAACCTGGCAGATCGCCTTCGTGAAGCGAAGTGGGACCATGTCATCGGAACTTGGGTGGACGAGGACAGCGGCGGTGAGGCGTTTCAACTCGCCTTTGCCTGGAAGTTTGAAGATCAATTGATTGAAGTGACCAGCAAGTACGAAGACCGCGAATCAGTCGCACTGATGGGAATCAACGGAAAGTCTCGAAACGTTTTTCATATGGGAGCCGACAACCAGGGTGGCAGCGTGCGTGGTAATTGGAATGTCGAAGAAAACGGGGATGCCGTGTTGAAGGCAGAATATACCTTGGCGGACGGGAAAGAGGGCGAGATGAGCATTCGCTTTCAACGCGTCGACACAGACACCACGGTCATGAAGATCGAAACGACCGAACCGATCGAAGTACGACTGGTTCGCAAGTAGTGGCAACGCGGCAGGACCACGACGACCGTCTAAGCGGGTCGGTGTGTGTCGATCGATTGCAGCGGAACTCGCCGAGACGGCCCCAAAAGTGCGCAGGGACGTCCCCACAGGTTCGCCCGGCGGGGAGCAGATGTGCGAGTCCCGCTGCCTCAATCGTGCGTCAATTATCACCGGCCGGTTCAGAATTGAACGTTGGGCCAGTCGAATAATTGACGGTTCCATCGCGAAAGATCGGGCATGCGATGGCCGGGTCGCCTAGCCAAATCGACGTTCGCAGGGCGACAACTTGTCGCCCAATTGGGTTGCCAAGTAGCGATTGACGGGATTCGCATGCGGTATACTTTGCGGTGTTGCATCGCGAGTGTTTCGCGTGGTCCACCTTCACTTTCGGAGACCCCTTGATGTTGCGCACATGGTTGATCTGGGCCGGAGTCTGCGGTGCCGTTTGGGTTTTCTCATCCGAGAGTGCCAAGGTTCATGCGGAGACGCTCACCGACGCCAAGTTTCGAGAACTGCATGCACAGCTTCAACCTTCGGGGGATGAACCATGGCGAACCATTCCCTGGAAGATTGCCATTCTTGATGCGCAGCGAACGGCCGCGAGCGAGAACAAGCCGATTTTCATTTGGGCGATGGACGGGCATCCGCTCGGCTGTACGTGAAACAACGGTGTGCTCGACCGTGCGTCGACATTCGCCCATCCCGAGACGGTTGAACTTTTGAAAAACCGCCTCGTTCCGGTTGCTATCGACCAGGCCTACCAACGGCGTCAACAGGACACTGAAGGTGAGTTCTATCGCAAGATCGCCGGCCAGGGGCCACGAAGCAATTTCGATTCGACAACGCAAGGTTTCTACATCGCAACCGCCAGCGGCAAACTACTGCTTTACAACAACAACCGCGATCCGGAGAAAGTGTCACGGTTGATAAAGGAGACATTGCGGAAATTCGAGGCTCAGGTTGGTTCGACATCCAATGTCGTGGGAATTAAAGCCGATAAGATCGACCAAAGATTCAACGTCTCCCCGCCCGAAGGAGGACTCGTTCTGCGCGTTCATGCAAAGGTGCTCGGGGGCTACGAGCCGACGGCGGATCGGTGGCAGTCGATATTTCAAAATGCCATGTCGCGCGACAATCTCTGGATTACCAAAGACGAACATCGGGCACTAGCCGACGGCGAGGTGCCTGTGAGCCTTCAAAAACGAATTGCCCGCTTTCATCTGGTCGACAACACAAGGGGCGAACCACCGATGTGGAATCCCGAGGAGATTCGCAACGTGCGGATGAGTCTGAACGATGGGCGTCTCGAAGGCAAAGTCGAACTGTCGACTGATCGCGGCGACCGCGGATTCGACGCCGAGTTGAAGGGCGAAATCGCAGTCGATGCGGGACGGGTAACACGTTTCGACATCGTCGCGCTCGGTCAATTTCGGGGTGACGGACGATACACGCGCGGCGCGCCGGAGGGAAAATTCCCCCTGGCGATCTCCTTCACCCTGGCGGATGGAACCGACATCGCCGACCGCGTACCACCCCAGGGATCTCGAGGTTGGCTCCCGGGATACCTTCGCTGATGCGACAACGGTCGATGAATCTGATTCGGAGGCTGCTATTCATCGCATTGGTGACTTGCATCGCCCTTGGATCAACCGGCGCGTCAGGTCAAGACTATTTCGCCATCCAAGTGGTGGACGATGCGACCGGACGCGGTGTGCCGCTGGTCGAATTGAAAACGGTCAATGGGATGCGATACTACACCGACTCGGCGGGCGTGGTCGCGTTCAGCGAACCGGGGTTGATGAACCAGTCCGTCTACTTTCACGTCAAAAGCCATGGGTACGAGTACCCCAATGACGGCTTCGGATATCGAGGCGAGCGATTGAAAACGAAGCCTGGCGGTGAGGCGACACTGAGGCTCAAGCGGAAGAATATCGCACAGCGTTTGTACCGGGTAACAGGCGAAGGAATCTACGACGACAGCCTCCGTGTTGGAAAGCCCGCGCCGATCGATCAACCACTTCTCAACGCGAAAGTACTCGGGTCCGACAGCGTCGTGAACGCTGTTTTCAATGGAAGAATCCATTGGTTCTGGGGTGACACGAATCGTCCCTCCTATCCATTGGGCAACTTTCATGTGCCCGGCGCCGTCTCACAATTGCCCAATCGTGGCGGCCTCGATCCAGAGGTCGGTGTGGACCTCGAGTACTTCGTTGATGAAGACGGATTCGCAACGGAGACGGCCCGAATGCCGGGCGATGGACCAACTTGGATCTTTGGCCTTATCACGCTTGCTGGAAACGAAAAACGCGAGGAACTCTTTGCCGCCTATTCCAAAGTGAAACCGCCTCTGGATGTCTACGAACGGGGACTTGCGCGATTCGATGACGCAATGTCCCGATTTGAAAAGACAGTTCAATTCGACATGGCATCGCCGATGTTTCCGGGCGGACATCCCGTCAAACATGACGATGGCACCGGTGAACACGTATATTTCGCCGATCCGTTTCCGCTGGTCCGAGTTCGGGCGACGCCTCAAGATCTTGCCGATCTGGAAAAATACGAAGCTTACACCTGCTTGCAACAGGGCTCGCGTGACGACTCGCTCGTCGTGCAACGCAACAACGGAGTCCCGGTCTACGGCTGGAAAACAGACACCATTCCCTACACACCAAAGCTCCAGTCGAAGCTGATTCGATCGGGCGAATTGAAGCCGGCCGAGGCTTTGTTCCAACTCAAGGATGACTCCGGCAACGAAGTCATCATGCACAGCGGCTCGGTCTACTGGAACCGGTATCGTGATCGCTGGATCATGATTGGCGTACAGATTTACGGCACATCGATGCTCGGTGAAGTTTGGTATTTAGAGTCGGATGAATTGACGGGTCCCTGGTCCCTTTGCAGAAAAATCGTGACCCACGAGAAATACAGTTTCTATAATCCGAAACAACATCCGATGCTCGACAAGCATGATGGTCGGGTGATTTTCTTCGAAGGCACTTACACCAATATGTTCTCGGGTAACGAAGATCCAACGCCGAGATACAACTACAACCAAATCATGTACAAGCTGGATCTATCCGATCCCCGACTACGCTTGCCGGCGCAGCCAAAATAAATCGCAGCCACACTCATGGAACGTAGGCGCGCGTTCAAGACTCGACGGTCGGCAGGCTGATTCGTTGTCCGGCTCGGACCGTCACGTGTGAACCGCGCGCGACAAACGCCGAACTCGGCGGACAGGCTAACGCGGTGGCGAATCTGTCGCCGTAGAACGCTGCAAAATCTCCCTCGAGCGTGGTGCCCTTTGCCGGCCAAACCTCCCACTGCGGATGATCAACACGGTATTCAACGGTGCCACCCCGGCGCTGAGCGCTGTAACCCCAGTAGTGCTCGGTGATGAATTCTTCCTGGGAATCTGGATGGGGATAACTTGCTTCTCCACGGTACTTCGCCCCGATCGTCAGCCAACTTCCCTGATGTTTCCACCCGTACTCGGCGATTCCCTCTGGTTCAAGCTCGGACGGATCTTTGATTCGTGAGCGTGTCGGACAAGCGACATACTTCTCGTTGTAGATCCACTGTGCGACCGCAGCAATCGCCCATTTTGGGACCACCTCGCGGACAAAGACGACGCCGCGACGCCATCCATCAGGACCCTGGCGACGAACGTAAAAACGCAAATTGATCTCTTCAAAGTTGCGATGAAAAGGGATTGGTATACCGAGCACTCGAGTATCGAGAAACTCGAAAGCAACAAGGCTGATGTAGGTCGTGCCCTGCCACGCATCGACTTCCGTTCCCCGTGGCGCAAGAGAGTCCAATTCACTTTTGTCGATCGGAAAATTAAGCATCACCAATCGTCGCCACTGAGCACTCAGAAACACTCGACTCATGGATTGCAGCTCCCGGTGCGAACCTTGAAAAACAACTCGGACCTGGACGCGTTCACACAAGGTCGAAGAGCATGATTTCGGCATCCGTCGTGGCACTGATTGTGAGCGACGTCTCGTCGCTGATGGCAGCGCCGTCGCTTGTTTGCATCTCGACCCCGTTCAACATGACTGTTCCACGCAAGACTTGCAGCCATGCATAGCGGTCGACTTGCACTTCGTGCGTAACCTGCTTCCCCGTGTCGATCGACGACAGATAGATTCTCGCATCCTGATGGATCAGCAGCGAACCCTCATCCGCGCCGCGAGAGGCAACGAGTCGAAAGCGGTTGTGCCGCTCACTCGCGGAAAACTCTTTTTGTTCATAGCTCGGCTCAATTCCCTGACGCTCCGGCAACAACCAAATTTGATAGAGGTGCACCGGTTCGCTTTCGGAAGGGTTGAATTCACTGTGCGTGATTCCCGTTCCGGCCGACATCCGTTGAAACTCGCCCGGCCTGAGGACCTCTCCGTTTCCCATCGAGTCCTTGTGTTCCAAGGCACCCTCGAGGACATAGGTGACGATCTCCATGTCCCGATGCGGATGCGACGGGAATCCTTGTCCCGGGGCGACGAAATCCTCGTTCATCACCCGCAGCGCGCGGAACTGCACATGCCGCGGATCTTGATAGGTCCCAAACGAAAACGTGTGAAACGTTTTCAACCATCCATGGTTGGCATGTCCTCGCTGGTCAGATTTGCGAAGTTGGATCATGAGATCTAGAATCAGCGTGATGTTCTACCTGATTTACGTGAGTTCTTCTGCCGACCCAATGACGACCGACGATCTCCTGTTTCTATCGCAGGAGAGTCGCGACAAGAACCGTGAACGTGGTATTACCGGATTGCTCTTATACAAGGACGGAAGCTTCATGCAAATGCTCGAAGGCGACAAGCAAGCCGTCCTCGGGCTGTACGAGAAAATCGTGGAAGACCAACGTCATACGGGTATCCTGACCATTATGAGCGGCGAAATTGAAGAGAGAAACTTTGATCAATGGTCGATGGGTTTTTGCAATCTGGATGATCCAGCGAGCTTGCGGCGGTACCGCGATTACGTGTCGGAAAACCTGGTACTTCGGTCATTCGAATCGGGCGCTCAGGATGCCTACCGTTTCATGGTCAGTTTCAGCCGAAGAATGGAATAGAAAAAAATCACTTGAGTTTTTTGGGGAGTTGCCCCGATCAACTGGTCCGACAGGCATCGGCCGAGCATCGCCCCGTCAACCGTAAACGATTCCTGGCAAACACACGGTAGGCAAGTTCCAGTCCATGCGAGATGACCGGCGCGCGAGACAGGAACACCAGAGGCCCGAGTCCCACCGCAGCGTAGAGTCGGCGGAACACCTCCACGCCAACAATCCATTGACCGTCGGGCAGCCGGCCATGAATTTCCGCCATCAAGTCCTCCATCGTTTTTCCAAGTCGTTGCGGTGAGAACTCCGCATCGGCAATATCGGTCGCGCGAATTCGGCCATGACGATCCCAGCGACCCAGCAAGTTGACTTCGCGGCGACACAACGGACATTGACCATCGTAGAAGACTTCGACTTGCCATTCCGTGTCGGCTTGCTCTCGTTCTGTCTTAGACACGCGGGACGGTTTCCTTACTTTTCATGAGGCAGATTAAAATCACTCGGGGGTGGACTCGTCACGTACTTACAACCGATGGGTGCCGCGTCAGCGGCGCATGATGCAGTGAGTACGGCGACCCGCGTTTCTGGTCGAATTCTACCAACATGGAGGATTCAAGACCTTGGACCGGTTCAACTCACCCGGTAGAAACACATCTTTTTCCCGGAGTTTACATTCAACATGTCCGACAGCGCGCGTCCCGACTTTTCCGATGAACTTACCGTTTTCGTGAGTACGGTAGGGTACCCAACTTTCGAGAATTGCCTCACGCACTTACGAGACCAGGACTGTGAATTCGTCTTGAAAGTCATCGAGAGCGTGGCGCCCATGAGCGCTGCCTTCCAGGCAATGATGGATCAATGCTCGACACCGTACTTTGTCCAGGTGGACGAGGACATGCTGCTGTATCCACATGCGGTTCGAACGCTCTACGACCACATTTCCAGGGAGGGCTCGCAGGTTGCCACCATCGGATATGGCCTTTACGACGTCCATCTGGAAGAAGTGATTTACAGCCTCAAGGTGTACCGCCATTCGATTGTTCGCCAATTCCCCTTCAGGGATGTTGACGGCTGTGAATGGGATCAAGTCCGCCGGTTGCGAGACAGTGGCTACGTTGACATACGCATGCCGATCGACGGCGCGGGTCGCGATTCGGCGGTCACTCTCGGCCTGCACGGTACCCATTGGACGCCAAGAGCGGTCTATATCCGCTACGCGATGCTCGAGCGAAAGCGGCGGAAAGGAAACCGGACTCACGACTGGGTCGTGGATACCGCAGCAAACCTGATGAAGCGGTTTTTAGAAACCCGCTCCGAGGTAGACTTTTATGCCCTCATGGGACTCTGCGCCGGCTCTCTATCCGATCGGTTAGCGACCGATCATGAGCGGGATTACCGTAGCTACGAAACTACTCCCGGCTTCGATGCACTTGAGAGATTCGTCAGCGAAGTTCGCCAGGCATGGGGAGACGGAGACGCCATCGACCCGAAAGAATGCGAAATCGACGCGCTGCGATTCGACGAAGTGCCGTAGGATTCTAAAACCCACGCGGATAGCAAGCCACTGAGAACAGGCTACGCGAACGTTCATTGACGCGTCGGCCTGTTTCCGCCTGTGAGTGCGGCTTCGGGACAGGCATTGCGTCGACTGATAGAATCGAACCTTTCGACCTTGAGGAACGCGGGTATCCCTGCATGAGTGAAATTGGTGCGGCAATCGTTGGAACCGGCTTCATGAGCTGGGTGCATGCCGAGGCGTTGCGACGCATCGGCATCGAGGTGGTCGGGATTTGCGGTTCGAGCATGGAAAAGTCGCAATCTGCAGCCGAGAAACTGCGGATCGCCCGCTCCTACGAGAACTTTTCGCAGGTGCTGGAAGATCCCGACGTCCAGAGCGTCCATATTGCAACGCCAAACCGGACGCACTTTGACATGGCGAAACGGGCGATTGCTGCTGGTAAGCACGTGATGTGCGAGAAACCGCTCGCGATGAATTCCGCCGAATCCTCGGAACTGGTCCGACTCGCCGCCGCGAATCCGCATCTGGCGACGGCGGTGAACTACAACGTTCGCTTTTATCCGCTCTGTCTTGAAGCACGCGAGCTTTCGAGGCAAGGTGGAATTGGCGACGTCGTTCATGTCACTGGCAGCTACGTTCAGGATTGGCTGACACGGGCAACCGATTTCAATTGGCGCGTGCTCTCGGAAGAAAACGGTGAACTTCGGGCGGTCGCCGATATTGGTACGCACTGGCTCGACCTGGTTCACGCAATCACGGGACTGGACGTTGATTCGGTCTGCGCCGATTTGAAAACCGTACACCCGGTCCGGCAGCGTCCCAGCCAAGCAATCAAAACGTTTCAAGGTGAGAGCGAATCTCAGTCCGCCACGGAGCCTGTCGAAATCAACACGGAAGACTACGGCGCGGTGCTGTTGCGATTTCGCGGCGGCGTTCGAGGATCTCTACACGTTTCGCAGGTGTCGCCAGGCCGTAAGAACTGTCTACGGTTCGAAATCGCCGGTTCGTTAAAAACGCTTGCGTGGGACAGCGAACGTCCGAATGAACTTTGGATCGGACATCGCGACCAGGCCAATGAACTCGTCATTCGCGATCCGGCGCTTTTGACCGGCTCGGCCCGCACAGCGGCCGAGTACCCTGGCGGGCACAACGAGGGCTACGCCGATTCTTTCAAGCAATCTTTTCGTGTCTTCTACGAGCGCATCGATCGCGGCGATTGCAGTTCGCCACCGATGTTTGCAACGTTTGCCGATGGCCACCGCGAAATCGCTCTGTGCGAAGCGATCTTGCAAAGTCATCGGGAAGAACGGTGGGTACAAGTCGACGATCACTCGGATTCATCATGAAGCAGCCGTTTCACAACTCGGCCGATACAGACCAATCTGAAATGGACACGAAATCTGTTTCGCCTCGCAGACTCATCCATCGCCGAACGGCGATCACGCGGGTGGCGGTTTCTGTGGCGACCGCCACTGGATTAGGCAAGTCCGCCCTCGGCAATGACGATCCGAAACCAACTGGATTGGGTCTGGTTATTTACGATTGCAATATCCGACGGAAATGGTTGCAACAGCAGCAGCCTGGAGTGGATCTCTTCGAACCGCTGACTTTCCTTCGACATTGCAGGGCGTTGGGTGCCGGAGGGATGCAGGCTCGGCTTGGCGTCATGACACCAAGCAAGATCGCAGCGCTTCGCGATTTCGCGGAGCAGCATGGTATGTACATCGAAGCGATCATTTCGTCACCGAGCGACGGCGAAATCGAGCGATTCGAGTCCGAGATCAAAACGGCTCGTGATGTGGGTGCTCGCGCTGCCCGGACGACGATCATCCCAGGTCGTCGCTACGAACGATTCGATTCATTCGAGCAGTTTCAGGAATTCCAGAAACGAGGCCACCGCATGCTCGAAAGGGCCGTTCCGATTGTTGAAAAACATCGAATACCTTTCGCCGTCGAGAACCACAAAGACGAACGAATCGACGAGCGAGTTGCGCTTCTCAGCCTCATCAGCAGCGAGTTCGTGGGCGCCTGTGTCGACACCGGCAACAGTTTTGCACTGCTAAACGATCCCTACGAGGCGGTTGATGCGCTCGCGCCGTTTGCAATGAGTGTCCATTTGAAGGACCAAGCGGTATTGCCGTACGCCGACGGCTTTCTGCTCGGCGACATCCCTCTTGGTCAGGGATGTTTTGATCTGGCCCGGATGGTCAAGTCGCAACGAAGGGTGCGGCCGGACGTTCGTTATTCGTTAGAACTGATCACGCGTGACGCACTGAGAGTTCCGTGTCTCACCGATTCGTATTACCGGACTTTGCCGGCGATACCAGCAAGAGACTTGGCAAGGACCTTGCGATTCGTCGGGCGCAACGCTGCAGACAAACTTCAACATGTCAGTGACCTGTCTCTCGAGGAACAGGTCAAATTGGAAGATGCCAATGTTGCGGCAAGTCTGGATTTCGCCCGTGAGATACTCGGATTATGAAAGCGACACACAGCCATTCGCGGCGCGAGTTTCTCGGATGCATTGGCTCCGCAGCCGGAACTCTGTCGGCGCAGGGCTGGGCTTCGCTTGCCCATGGTGACAGCCCGAACGATCGTATCCGCGTCGGCGTCATCGGGACCGGCGTGCGCGGCAAGCACTTGATTAGCAACCTTCCCCGTACGGTGCGTGTTACGGCGTTATGCGATTGCGCGAAGCCGCGGCTTGCCGATACGTTGAATCCGCAAAAACAATTCGCTCCCCTGCTTGCGGAATTCCGACAATCCGACGCAG
>JAHELS010000168.1 GCA_024644085.1 Rhodopirellula sp. | reverse complement strand
CCGAACCATCACCAGCGTTCCGGCTCCGTCGGATCTTGTCGTCGATGATTTTGACGGTGACGGTGTCGATGACATCGCGGTCGCAGATCTTTACCAGGATGCAAATCTCGGCCAGGGGCAACCTAGTTACCAGCTTCCCAGCATAACGACGATCCTCCGACTTGACGTTGCCGAAAGTGACGTTGTGATTTCCGGAAGTGCCCTGACGCGGATCGACTTCACCTTCCAATCGGCCGATCCCGCGGATGTGTTCGATGTCACCGGAGAGGGTGAAGTCACGGCGATGGACGCGCTTCGCGTCATCAACGCGCTCCGCAGCAGCGAGGGTGAACAAGCGACGACGACCGTGGAGGCGACCGATGTCAATGGAGACGGTCAAACCAGCGCACGCGACGCATTGATGATTATCAACTACCTCCACGTGCAGTCGAATGAAACCCCCATCGCGGGCATCGATCAATTGGTCGACGACGATGACGACGAAAAAGAACGTTTCGCTGCGGTCGACCTCGTGTTAACACAGCTGCTCAATTAGCGCGGCGTCAAGCAATCGTTTTTGGAAACTCCCAGCGGAATCGAGGCGTTATGCCCAGCCCGCCTTTTTTTCGGCGAGGTACGTCTCGTAGCGATCCTGCTGGATAGCTTCGCGCGCTTCGCGCATCAACCGTTGGTAGTACGTCAGATTGTGGATCGACAACAGAATCGGTCCCAGCATTTCACCGGCGTTAAACAAATGACGTAGATAGCCGCGGCTGTGCCGGCATGCGACGCAGGGACAATCCGGCTCGAGAGGTCGCGTGTCTTCGCGGTGAACGGCGTTTCGCATTCTCAGCTGCCCTGAGTCGGTGAATGCCAGAGCGTTACGACCATTGCGCGTCGGCATTACGCAATCGAACAGGTCGATGCCTCGCGCGATACTTTCGAGCAGGTCGATTGGCCGCCCGACACCCATCAGGTAACGCGGCTTGTCGGCCGGGAGCTCCGGGCATGTCGCCGCGGTGATCCGATACATCTCGTCGGGCGTCTCACCCACGCTCAACCCACCGACCGCGTAGCCGTCGAATCGCATCGCAGCCAGCTCACGAGCGCACTGCGTACGCAGCTCGATATCAAGTCCACCCTGGACGATCGCGAATCGTGCCTGGTCCTCGCGCTGAGCCGCCTCGAGACATCGAGCGGCCCATCGGACCGATCGGGCCATGGCATCCTCGACCTGGTCTCGCGTGGCGGGAAGCGCGATCACATGGTCGAGCACCATTGCCACGTCGCTGCCGAGCGCCTCTTGAATCTCAATCGAGTGTTCGGGAGTCAACCGAATGATTGCACCGTCAACGTGGCTGCGAAATGTCGCGGCCTGTTCCGTGATTTGGTTGATCGCCTTGAGACTGAAAACCTGGAACCCGCCGCTGTCGGTCAGAATCGGTCCGTTCCAACCCGACATTTCGTGCAGCCCGCCGAGGCGGCGGACCGTTTCGTGGCCAGGCCGCAATGCTAGATGGTAGGTGTTGCCGAGGATCATGTCGGCGCCGGTCTGGGCGACCTGGTCGATCGTAACGCCCTTGACCGTTCCCTGTGTGCCAACCGGCATGAAGCCGGGAGTCTCGACCGGTCCATGCGGCGTCAAAAAAAGACCGCGACGCGCCGAAGTGGTCGCATCGCGGTGGGAAAGTTGAAAATCGAACTGGCTCATGCGGGGTCAATCGCCACGCATTTTCAAACCGAGGTCGGCCAGCTTTTCGCGGACTTCGTTCAAACTCGTGACGCCGAAATTCTTGCACTCGAGCATGTCGTCGCCCGTCTTGCGGATCAGCTCGCCGATCGTGTTGAGCTGCAACCGCGCCATGCACTTGCGGGCCCGAACCGACAGGTTCAAGTCGGAGATGGGTCGATCGAGCAGTGCCTGCTCATCGGCCGACATATGGCTGGTATCGATAGGCGGCTCGGTCGATTTCTTTTCATGCGCGAATTGGCCCAGCGAGAGTGCCTTGCTGCCGAGCATCTCGCGAATCTCATACAGACTGGTCTCTCCAAAGTTCTTGCTGCTGAGCAGTTCCGCTTCGGTCGTACGGGTCAAATCGCCAATCGTTTCAATGCCCATTTTCTGAAGACAGTTTCGGCTGCGAACGCTGAGCTCGAAATTGGTCACGGGCATGTTCAATGTCTGGGCCAGCCGATCGTTTCGGCGCTGCGCTTCTTCGTCGTACAGCATGTTGCCGGTCGCGGCAGCATCCTTCATGTACAGGAGTGTCTGCGGATGATCGGGGTAGCAATCGAGGATGCGCTTGTAGCACATCTGTGCCTTATCGAATTGGTTGTTGTCTTCGTAGATCAAGCCGAGATTGATCAGGGCGCCGATGCCTGTGGGGAAGGCTTTGGCGGCCCGTTCGTAAAGTGCCAGACTTTCGTCATCGTTGCCCATTCGATCGTTTTCGAGGGCCAATCCGAACAGGGCACCCGCATGGTTTTCATCGGTCTGGACGGCCCGTTGATAAAGGGCAAGCGCTTCGTCCATCCGTCCCCCGACGGCCGCGACTGTGGCGGCCCGCTGGTACATGTAATCAGCGGTCTGTTCGGCCGGGCCGAAGATATTGTCCAGGATCGCCATCGCCTCCTGGACGCGGCCCGCATAGCGATTCGCTTCAGCGATGCCGATCTTGCACTGGTCTTCGTTGTATCCCGACGTCTGAGCTTGCTCGTACACACCGATCGCTTCGTCGTAGCGACCAAGTTCGAACAAGCAACGAGCCTGGTAGAACAACGCCATCGCGCTTCCGTCGGCACTTTGCAGCGTCGTCAACGCGTCGCTGAATTTTCCAAGCAGAAACTGGCAAACCCCCATTTTCGTTTTGCCAGCCGGGCTCAGCGCTTCATCGATCTCCATTTCGCCCGCCGCATCACGCAGCTCGCCGAAGTGGCCGTAGTTCTCTGAAATCGCCGTTCGGATGGCGCCGACGTCAGACGGCCCGAACGAATTGTTTGAAAGAACCAGTTCCTTCAAGTCGAGTACGTCGAGTTCGACTTCACTCATCGAGACGAATCTCCCGCCCCGGAGGGCATTGAGGTGGAGGTGGATGCAAATGAAAGTGGACAACACAAGCCGCAAGGATGGCACCCGCCCAAAGAGCCAGCGGTGGGATTTGAACCCACAACCTCCGCATTACGAATGCGATGCTCTGCCAATTGAAGCTACGCTGGCCTGGGTGCGGAGCCCGTCGGGTATCTCAAGACGGATCCATCTTCGGGTAGTGGAAATCCTCGTTGCTCGTTTTCGCTGGCGAGGACTTCAAGCCCCCAAAAACAACCGTGCCAACAACGCGAAACTGCTAAAAAAATACGGCAATTCCACGAATATCGTCAAGAGGCCGTCTTGTGGGAAGAGCGATTTCGCCCTGATACACGCGGTCGCGAATCCGAGAATGCCGTCTCAGCAGGCGAACTTGAGCCCCGGTGCGCCGGCCCCGACGCGAACGCCGAGACTTTGGGCACGACGTGGAATCAGGCTCACCTGTAGCGGCCCCCACCCAAATCGGACCACTGTGCCCAGGGAAATCATCCCGATGTGCTCGAACGCCCGGATCGATCGCCCGTTGGTCCAATCAATCGAAGTCAGCAGTGCACAGGCTCCCGCGACGCGGTGCCGGACCGCAAAGGACAAGATCGCCGCGATCAGCCGCCGACCGCGGTGCTCGGGATCGGTCCAGGCGTTGTACACAAAGGCCGAGCCATCCGGCAAATCGATCGATGTCCCCAAATGCGAGGCTCGACTGAAATTGTCCGACGCCTCAACACACTCGTGCGCGAACCAAACATACGAAACGACTCGATCATTGCGTAGAGCCACGACCAATGCGTGCCGACCGTCGTACAAACGACCCGGGTCACCGACGCGGGTGTCCACCCGTTGTGACGCGATCAATTCACGCAATTCACCGGCGGGCAGCGCGCGAATCTCATATCCATCCGCGACCGGAAGCGATTCGCCCGCGTTCGGGGGCAAATGCATCAAACGCGTGACGTCGAGAATGCTTAGCCGCCGGACCGCGCGATAGAGCAGACTGGCGATCCGTTGGAGAGGACTCATTTCCATGGAGCCTGGAATTTGATTTACAAGCGGTGACCACGTCACCGACGTGTCCTTTCTTTGAGATCGCCCATTGAAGCGGATCTTGCGAAGGAAAAACCGTTTGCGGTCGAACATAGCGTTTCTGTCGAATTCAACAGCAACGCCGCAGCCATCAGCGGCTGCGGCGTTATCGGTTCTTCGGATTATTCGTGTCCTCGAGTTATTCGTGTCCTCGGGGGAAACGTCAGCTGTCCGCCTTTTCGGCCTTGTTCACCACCGTTGCCGACTTGATCACGATCGGCGTCTTCGGGACATCCCGCATCAACATCGCCGGGAACGCGGGATTGGGTCGTGAGTACGTTTGTGTTGTCCCGATCTTGTCAACGACATCCATTCCCTTGGTGACGCGACCGAAGACCGCGTAACCCGCACTCCCTTGTGCGTCATTTCGATTAAGAAAGTCGTTGTCGGCCGTATTGATAAAGAACTGGGACGTCGCGCTGTTCGGGTCATTGGTGCGTGCCATGGCGACAGTGTATTTTTCGTTGAGCAGCCCGTTTGCCGACTCATTACGAATGGGCGGCCTCGTGTCCTTCTCCTTCAGCTGCTGGTCCATGCCGCCACCCTGGACCATGAAGTCGGGTATCACTCGGTGGAACACGGTTCCCTCGTAATGCCCGCTCTCGACGTACTCTAAAAAGTTGGCGACCGACTCGGGGGCCTTTTCGCGGTTCAATTCGATCAGGATTTTTCCTTCGCTTGTGTCGAGTTCAACCAGAGGGCGTGCGTCGTTATCACTGCTGGCCTCCTGGGCCGACGCGATGGACACAGAAACAACAAGCAGTGCGGCAAGCGATAATGCACCGATGCGCATGGTAGGCATTTGCATTCGAGACAGGCTCCTATCTGAGTTTCAAAAAGGCTTTCAAGTTTCTTGCTTCAGGTGAATCCATACGATTTTAGGAATCCTTGGGTTCACAGCGTCACTATTCTTGCGCATCGTCGCGTCTGGGCAATAGTCCAATACGCTCAATCGGTCGCCCCTGGGGAAGAAACCATCACGACAGATCCGTTTTTTGATTTCATAGCACGACCCACAGGGGTGGGCCGGACAGAATCGGGGCGGGCAAAGTGCCTATCATGGGGATTTTTCGGGAACCAGCATGCAGAAAATAGACGATCGTCCACGACACCCGGATTCCAGCAGGGAAGGGCAAAGCCAATGCGTTTTTCAGTGACCGGCACGTTTTTCGCCATGATCATGACTTTGGGCGCGAGCAACGTCGCCGCGGAAACGGATCGCCCGAACATACTTTTCATCTACACCGACGATCAATCGCATCGAACGGTCGGCTGCTACGAGGAATCGTTTCCCTGGGTACACACACCGAACATCGATTCTCTGGCGCGCAACGGAATTCGCTTTCGACGGGCCTACATCGGATCGTGGTGCATGCCTTCACGCGCAACCCTGCTGACAGGCCACCACCAACACGGTGTCGAGTCGATGCGAATGGAGGGCGAATATCCGGGAAGTGTCTACGACGCAGATCAATGCCCGTTCTGGCCCTCGGTGTTTCGACGCCACGATTACGAGACAGCGCAAATCGGCAAATGGCACACCGGAGTTGATACTGGGTTCGGCCGCGATTGGGATTTTCAAATCGTTTGGAACCGACCCCGACATCCGGAAAACGCGCCGAACTACTACGACAATCAACTGATTTCAATGCAGGGCGGGGCGCCGCAGCTTGTAACGGGTTACTCGACCGACAACTACACCCGATGGGCAATCGATTACATTCGTGGCGAGGGGCGCGACGCGAGCAAGCCATGGTACCTTTGGCTGTGTTACGGCGCGGTCCACGGCCCTTTCACGCCGGCCGACCGTCATCTCGACGCTTACGACGACATCGAAGTGCCCGCGCCGAAAGACGTCTACCCGCCGCGTCCGGGTAAACCGCAATACGTCCAGTCGATGGAATTCTGGAAACCGGGACCCGATGGTCGACCGGTTGAACGGAAGGTGCGCGAACTGGGTCCGGTCGGGATGAAAGACATGCCCGGCCGACCGCTCGCGGACTCTGTGCGCCAATACCACCAAGGCGTCCTCGCGATCGACGAGGCCGTGGGTCGGCTGGTGCAAACCTTGAAAGATACGAACCAAAATCGAAACACACTCATTGTTTTCACTTCGGATCAAGGGTTCGCTTGGGGCCAACACGGAATGAAAAGCAAGGTCGCTCCGCACGACGCGGCTGTTGCGGCACCGTTGATCATTCGGCCCGCTGGACCCGTCGTGAACGGCCGTGTCGTTGAGAATCCGGTCAGCGGTGTCGATTTGCCGCCAACGTTTTTTGCCCAGGCGGGAATCGATTTGCCCTGGGAAATGCACGGCCGGGATTTGAGCCCTCTACTGGCTGATTCCGACGCACGATGGAATCAACCAGCGATGTTGGTCCACACCGGAAAGAATTACGGATCAGACACCGACAAGATCCCCGCAAGCGACGACCCAAGCCTCTACCACGGCCCCGGAATCCCATGGTATGTGATGCTCGCGCGCGGTCGATTCAAGTACGTGCGGAATCTAATCGACGGAGAAACCGAAGAACTTTACGACTCGGTCAACGACCCCGACGAATTGAATAATCTGGTAGGCGACTCGCGACATCATCAACGGCTTTTGAAGTTTCGTCGAAAAACGACTGCCGAACTGCGGCGAACGAATGCTGGATTCGTCGATCAAATGCCGGAAGTTGCCGCGCTAAACTCGGGCGAAGAATCGCGAACCAAAACTGGCCGCGAAATCAATTAGAATGCCGACACCACGGGTCGGATAATCGCCTGCTTTTGCCGCAGTGTATCAAGCGAAGCCCAAAATTTTTCTCAACCAGGTCCAATTCCCATGTATCGATTGCTGCTTGCCACCCTAACCATCGTCGCCTGCGCAGGGATGTGCCGCGCCGCCGATCGCCCGAACATGATTTTCATCCTGGCCGATGATCTCGGCTACGGCGATCTCGGTTGCTTTGGACAGACCGTGATTCAGACGCCACGACTCGACCAAATGGCCGCCGAGGGAATGCGGTTCACACAATTCTATGCCGGCAATACCGTTTGCGCACCAAGTCGCAGCGTGCTGATGACAGGCCAGCACATGGGACATACACATGTGCGAGGCAACGCGGGCGGCGAAAACATGCTGGTCCAATCGCTGCGCGACGAGGATGTGACCGTTGCTGAAGTCCTCAAGTCGGCCGGCTACACCAACGCTCTGATTGGGAAGTGGGGTCTTGGGGAATTCGATCAACCTGGTTCACCACTGCGACAGGGATTCGACCGATTCTTCGGTTATCTGAACCAGGTCCACGCACACAACTACTATCCAGAGTTCCTATGGAGCAACAAAACGAAAATGCCGCTGAGGAATGAGGTCAAGCGAGCCGATCGATCCTACGGCGGCTTTACCGGGGGCGCGGCAACGAAGCGAGTCGATTACACGCACGACCTGTTCGTCGAGGAAGCGCGCCAATTCATCGGCAACCACCGCAGCGAGCCCTTCTTTCTCTACCTTGCACTGACAATCCCGCATGCCAATAACGAAGGCACCCGGATGACGGGCGACGGTGCGGACGTGCCCGACTACGGAATCTACGCCGACCATGATTGGCCGAGCCAGGACAAAGGCCAGGCAGCGATGATCACTCGCATGGATGGCGACGTGGGCCGAATTCTCGACCACCTGCGTGAACTCGAAATCGATGAAAACACGCTTGTCGTTTTTTCCAGCGACAACGGCGCGCACGACGAGGCGGGGCATAATCTCGACCGCTTCGATCCCTCCGGCCCGCTACGCGGTACCAAGCGGGCGCTCTACGAAGGTGGCATTCGCGTACCCACCATCGCATGGTGGCCCGGCTCCATCGCGCCGGGAACAACGAGCGATCATATCGGGTACTTCGGCGATTGGATGGCGACCGCGGCCGAGCTTGCCGGGGCGGACACTCCGAAAAACATTGACAGCATCAGCTTCGCGCCGACGCTCAAGGGAATGCCGGAAAAACAGAAAGAGCACGAGTATCTCTACTGGGAATTCTACGAACAGGGAAGTCGGCAAGCGGTTCGATTCGGTAAATGGAAAGCGATACGTCAACCGATGACGACAGGAGAAATCGAGCTGTTCGATCTCAGCATTGATCTCGGCGAGAGCAACAACATCGCTGGGAAGCACGCTGACGTGGTCATGCGGGCCGGCAAAATGATGGACGAGGCGCACGCGCCGCACACCAATTGGCAACCGCGCGGTCAGACCCGCAAGTGACTCGTCTCAATCGTGACGAAGGAAACTGTGCGAAGCGGTGTCGTCATCGGCGCCAAGTAACACTGTCGTCAATTGCTTGCCGCCGTCGCCGTCGGTGAACCTCAGCTCATACCGGCCTCGGGGCAGATTGTCGAAAGAATAGTCACCAGTCGCTTCATCCGGCACCGCGACCCGGCGCCCACCGTCGTGCCGCAGTACGAGGTAGCCGCCGGGATTGCTCGCCAGCAACATTCTGAATTGAGGCACCAATTCAACTTGGCCATCGAGGTCCGGGCCAATGCGGCCCGAGATTCTGCCTCGCCCGTGAACCGACTCGCGCATCTCGATCCATTTCGCCTTGATCTGATCGGCCTCGCCGTCTTGCAGATGCGGGTCGATGCTTAGCTGATCCGCCAGCCACTCGGAATCCTCCTTCGAAATCACTTTTCGGATCGTCGGCACAAGCCCCTGTTCGCCGTCGCCCACTAGATGCACCTTTCCTTCCACATCGACCACCATCACCGAATAGTAATGATGGAGCCCGTAGGCGATGTGTGTCAGGCCGCGATAATCCCCGTCTGACTTTTCGTCGATAGCGAAGGGAAACCGGATCATCAATTCACGCGCCGATCTCTCCAGGGACGTCAATTCAGTATCGGCGGTCGCCACACCGATGACTTCGCCCCCAATGGGTTCTATCCGGTCGGCCAAGAGCCCCAACTCTGTCGTCCATCGCGGGTTCGGATCGATCAAACGGCTGGCGTCACCGCAGAAATAGAGCACCGAAAACTTACGATGTTTTCGATCCCAACCACCAGGATTCCCGCCAACCCAATGTTCCGCCCGTATCGGAGTCGCATCCCGGCCGTTGATGGCTTCATCCGCATAACTTCGAAACTCTCCGAGCGATTGGAACGAGTGCCGCGGCCAACCCAAACTGCTGCCCATCCACGGCATCATTGCATCCCACCAGGGATCCATGTGCCATGCCAGATTCGAGCGGCGATCAATCACATCGGCGCCGAGCGGCGGTTCGTATTTGAAGTCGGCATCACTCATTGCGTCGGGCAATCGCAGATCGCGGATGTGATATTGTTCATTGATGATTCCGAGAGCCGGCCGGTGAAACACCGTTCGGACGACCTGCGGATACCATTGTGACGAATCGGGAACCGGCTTGAGCTGCTCGATTTGGCTGGTCGCATAGGGTTCGCCTCGGTACCAGAGCTTTTGAATGATTGGCAAGAACGAGTGCGACGTGTCGAAAGAGACCGTCAAACGCCAAGGCTCGGATTCGCTGCCCCAGGACGATTCAAATTTAACGACTTCACGACCATCGTCGCGCCCGACGAAAGCAATTCTCGCAGTCTCGCGATCGAATGCTCGTGACAAATAGTCATAGGTCAGCATCGTCTCCCAGATCAACTGCTTCGGCCGCGCCGAGGTCCGAAATCCCTCTTCGGCGAGCTTGAATGACCGCGCATCGCCGCTGTAGTGAATCGATCCGTCGTACCCGGTAATCGTCAAACGCGGGAACGTTTCCGACTTTCCCTGGCGGAATGTAAAACCATCATCGCGCAAGTACCAACGATCCTTGTCACCGCGATACAAAAGTTCGCCGGATCCCTCAACGATCACCGGCTCCTTTCCCGTCAACGCATTCGAATCGCGCCTTTGCGTGTACTCGGCCTCAAGGCGAACTGTATCAAATCGCTGAATCGTCGCCTGAACTTTCTCGGCCAACTCGTCGACGGTCCATCGCTTTGATTCGCTTTCCTGCGCGAATACCGTCACTGGGACGGCGAGCAACATGCAGGTGAGCATTCGTTTCATGGTTGAGACTCATGTGGGCGGGGGAAGCAAGTCTGCTCGCGACCGTCGAGGACCGTGCCTTCTCGCCGAAGATTGGAGGACGAGATGATTCGAAGAAAATTCTATCATTAAACATCCGGTGAATCCCGACTCGAGAATTCGCGAAAAGTGGCATTCGGATTGGTGTTTGGATGTGATCATCGCAATCCGCATGGTTATTCTTGAATCACAAGTTGATTCCAGCTGAGATCTGACATGCGGATTGTCTACTTGCACTCAATGCGGCGGTCGAAGCATCCCGGGCGGGTGAGCACGGAAAAGGATTCGCCGTCGTTGCCGCCGAAGTCAAGGCGTTGGCCCAACAATCAAAAGACTCGACCCGCCAGGTCCGCGCGATCCTGACGGAAATCCTCGAAGCCACGTCCACCGCGGTCATGTCGACCGAACAGGGCACCTTGGCCGTTACCGAAGCGGGGGATGTCGCGAGGAATACGAGTGAATTCGTCAGTCAACTTCTTGCAACCATCTCCGATTCCGCGCGGAGCGCGAATCAAATTGCCTCCTCTTCCTCGCAACAGGCCGCCGGGGTAATTCAATTGAATCAAGCGATGAAAGACATGGAGACGAGTGCCGCGAAAAATGCCGAGGCACTCAAGCAGATCGAACAGTCCGCGCTCGATCTTCATCACCTCAGTTCAGAGCTTGCAAAACTGACATCGCATCCCTGAGTCATTCGACACCGCTGGCACGACTCCTGATGACTCCTGCTCCAGCGCCGTGAGGAGTACAATTCAGCCTCGTGGAGAATCATTCACGGCCGCGCCGCGTTGATCGCGGTTATCGACGCCGCGATCACATCCGAACTTACCACCCTTGGGGAAGCTCCCATGCACCATCGAGCAACCAGATCGCTGGCCGGAATTCTCAGCATCATCGCAGCGTTTTCCGTTTCGGTCGGTGTGGCCAATGCGGAAACACCGGGCAAGCCGAACATCATTTACGTGATGTTGGATGATGCGGGCTATGGCGACTTCGGCGCGTTTGGATCGCCGCACGTCAGGACGCCGACGTTTGATCGACTCTGTGCCGAGGGCATCAAATTCACTGATCACTACTCGGGGTCGGCCGTCTGTGCGCCGACGCGATGCGTCTTGATGACCGGAAAGCACACAGGACATTGCCGCCGTCGCGACAATACCGCGAAGGCGATGATCGACGAACTCAGTGCAAAAAATGGACGTCCGCTGGTGTTCCTCGAAGAAGACGACATCACGGTTGCCGAAGCACTGAAATCAGCCGGTTACTTCACCGCCGGGATCGGCAAATGGGGTCTCGGAAACCCCGGCTCAAGCGGCGTACCCGAAAAACAGGGATTCGATTATTGGTACGGTTATCTTGACCAGGTGCACGCTCATGACCATTTTCCAGAAGAGATCTGGGATGGCGGAAAAATGGTGCCGGTGTCGGGTAACGAGAATTCAAACAAGGGGACCTACATTCCCTACGAACAAGAAAGGAAAACACTCGAGCTGATCCGCGAGCACCACGAAAAGCCTTTTTTCCTTTACCTCGCCGTCACGCCACCGCATGGCAAGTACGTCATTCCAACGAACGATCCCACCTTCGCAATGTACGAAGGAATCCCCGGTGGTGACGAGGTGCGGCACTATGCTGCGATGATCACGCGAATCGACCAGACCGTCGGCAAGGTGTTGGATCTGCTCGAAGAGCTAAACATCGATGACAAGACGGTCGTGTTTTATACTTCCGACAATGGACCGAACGCTGCCTTTGCCAAGGCGATCAACAGTAGCGGAGGACTGCGGGGCACCAAACGACAGCTTTACGAAGGTGGGATTCGCGCTGCGATGGCGGTACGATGGCCCGGCCAAATTGCGGCCGGAAGAACCAGTGATTTGATTTGGGACATGCGCGATGTCTTCCCCACCCTTTGCGAGCTCGCAGAAGCGTCACAACCTGACGGACTCGACGGTACCTCGGTCGTACCAACGCTCTTAGGAGCACGGCAAACGCTACGCGAGATGCATTACTGGGAAATTCACTCTCCATTTCAGCAGGCGGCGAGGTACGGAAAATGGAAAGGCGTTCGATTCGGAACAAAAGAGCCGCTCGAGCTTTACGATCTCGATGTCGACATCGCCGAAGCTCACAATGTCGCAGATCGAAATCCGGAGGTCGTGAGCGAGTTGACCGACTTCCTTAATTCCGCGCGGATCGAATCGGTCTACTTTCCGGCAGTCGAATATCGTGCCAACAAGAATCGCAAGAAAAACTCAAAGTAAAATCTACGATGCAATCATCCCTTCGTTGCCTGGTATGTCTTTCGACTCTGATCTTTCTGTGCGCGGTGGCCGCCGCAGCCGATCCGCGGCCGAATATCATCGTGATCATGCCGGACGACCAGGGTTACGGCGATCACGGAATTACGGGAAACACGGTCTTTCGCACCCCCAACATTGATGCCCTTGCGCGTGACAGCGCATCGATGACGGACTTCTATGTTTGTCCCGTCTGTTCGCCGACGCGAGCTTCGTTGATGACTGGGCGGTACCACTATCGCACCCGCGTCGTTGATACGTTCAAAGGTCGATCGATGATGGATCCGGACGAAGTCACCATCGCCGAATTGCTCCAGGAGGCCGGCTACGCGACCGGAATCTTCGGCAAGTGGCATCTTGGCGATAATTACCCAATGCGGCCAAACGACCAGGGATTCGAGCGGTCGCTGATTCACAAGGGTGGTGGACTTGCCCAGCCATCTGAACCAATCGAGAACGATCAGCGGTACACCGATCCGATTCTTTTTCGCGACGGAGAACAGGTCGAAACGAAGGGCTACTGCACGGATATCTATTTCGATGAGGCGATTGAGTTCATCGATCAGTGCCATACTCAGGAAAAGCCCTTTTTCGTCTACCTTCCACCCAACGCCCCCCACGGTCCCTTCCACGATGTACCGGGCGAGCTGTACGAGTACTACAAGTCGATCGATTTGTCACCGATCATGCCTGGCGGGTCGAACCAGTCCGATCAAGTAGCCCGCATCGCCGCGATGATTGAAAATATCGATCAAAACATTGGTCGGCTTCGCGCGCACCTTCAACAAAAGGGGCTGTCGCGAAATACGATCATCATGTTTCTCGTCGACAACGGACCCAATTCCGCGAGGTATGTTGGACCGTTTCGCGGCCGCAAAGGCGACGTCCACGAGGGAGGAATACGCAGTCCTTTGTTTGTCCATTGGCCCGCGCAACTCAAGGCTGGCACAGCAAGTGATCGGATCGCCGCCCACATTGACATCCTGCCGACTCTGCTCGATGCAGCTGATGTCAACCTGCCCGACGGAGTGCGCATTGACGGACGGAGCCTGCTGCCGCTGCTCGAGGGCAAGAAGGCAGAGTGGCCCGAGAGACACATCGTCATTCAGGTCCATCGTGGCGATCAACCAATCGCGTTTCATCACGTCGCGGTCCGCAACCAGAATTGGAAACTTGTGCACCCGACGGGATTCGGGAAGGAGGTGATGCCCTCGGATATCCCCTTCGAACTGTATGACATGAATCGTGACCAGGGTGAAACAACAAACCTCGCCGAATCAAAGCCGGAGATTGTTGACAGAATGAAAGGGGCCTACCGCAAGTGGTTCGACGATGTCTCGTCCACGCGACCGAACAACTACGCGCCGCCAAGAATCGTGGTCGGCTCCGACGCCGACCCGACCAGCGTGCTGACGATCCAGGATTGGCGGGTCGGGGAGGGCGGCGGATGGGGCAGTAGTGGAAAGTGGTTGGTTCATGTCGCGCGACCGGGGCTCTATGCCGCAAAGATCAATTGGAATCGACCGCTTGGCGACGCGTCGATAACCCTGCATGTCGGTGAACGTTCCAAAACGTCACAGATAAAACCCGATCAACCGCGAAAGGGGATCGA
>JAHELS010000167.1 GCA_024644085.1 Rhodopirellula sp. | reverse complement strand
AGCGGGGAACGAATTGAGCTGCTGTTTCAGCTGATCGAGTTCCCGGCGCAGTACCTTGAATTCACGACGCATTTCAGGCAGCCGCCGCTCGACGGCCATGATCTGCATCTGTTCGCGCTGCGGCGTCGCCGGTGATCCGAGGTAAACCTGTTTCCCTGGACAATCATCCATCACGCCTGATTGCGCTCCGACGATCGCGTGATCTCCCAGCGTCACGTGGTCTTTCAATCCAACCTGGCCCGCCAGAATCACATAGTCGCCGGTACGACAACTCCCCGCTATTCCGACCTGGCTGCACAGCAGATTGTGACGACCGATTTGACAATTGTGGGCAATCATCACGAGGTTGTCGATTTTGGTTCCTTCCCCGATCCGAGTCGCGCCGTAGGTGCCGCGGTCGATCGTCGTGCCGGCTCCGACTTCGACGTCCGATTCGATAGCCACGAAACCAAGTTGCGCGGTGGGCACATGGCGCCCCGATTCCTGGCGATAACCGAATCCATGAGCCCCGATCACCGCGCCGGCGTGAATGACGACGCGATCAGCGATCTCCGTGTAGGCATACAGAGTGACGTTCGCTTGAATGACACAATCGGCGCCGATCTTTGTGTGCGGTTGAATGACGACGCCAGGCATGATTCGGGTTCGTTCACCGATGGTTACGCCGGCACCAATGATTGCACCCGGATGGACAAGCGCTGAACGGGCGACATCGGCCGAGGGATCAATCCCCCGAATCGGAATTCCTTTCTCCACCGGCGGTCGAAAGTAGGCAACGACTCGGGTGAACGCGTCGTGAACGTCCGCCACGACGATCTGCGGACGCCCATTGAAATCGATTTCTTCAGAGGTGATGACGGCCAGCGCTTTGGATTCGGCGACCGCCGATGCGTGCTGCGGGTTATCCAGCATCGTGATTTCGACTTCGCTCGCCTCGCCCGGTGGAAATGCTCCCCTACAGACGAGGTCTCCGTCCCCTACCAGTCGGCCCCCGGCTAACCATGCAATCTCGGCAAGTTGTATTGTCATCTCCAACCATCCTTTGTTGGCGTTGCCGGATGCGACCGGCGGTCGCTCGTTCTATACCGGTCTCGATCCGATCGTAGCAAGGGTAAGTTCGCCTCCGATCACGCGTGCGAGGGCGACTCCTTTTGCTATCATGGCCCCGTTGTGCCAGCGCGTTCGAAGTCGGCCTCGTGGAAGTCGGCATGGGAATTAGCGGGCGTGCTCGAAAAATCGATCCTTCACATCACGGTCCTCTCCATGTGCTCGCGACTCCTGTTACTGGTCGTACCGCTGCTGCTGGTCGCTGCGTGTGGTCGCAAGAATCCGGTCAGCGAAGTTTCGGTCGCCGAGACGGGAGTCATCATCGCCGATTCGCGGGGCTCGCTCAGCCCGGATGACTGGAACGGATGGCGTGGACCACAAAACAACGGAATCGTCCCACTGGTTGGCGATAGAGACGTCGGTGGCGATGAAGACGAAGGCCTGGTGACCGAGTGGAGCGAACAGACCAACATCCGCTGGCGAAGCGACATTCCCGGTCGGGGTCACGGATCACCGATCATCGTGGGCGACTCGGTGTACCTGGCGACTGCGCTCGAGGATCGGCAACAGCAATGCGTGGTCGCATATGATTTTTCAAACGGAGAACAGAAATGGCAGACGGTGCTGCACCAGGGGGGATTCCCGTCGCAGCGTGAGCTTCACAGCAAGTCGACCCATGCCAACGCAACGCTCGCCAGTGACGGCGAGCGATTGTTCGCTGCGATGTTGAACTCCGACGCGATCATCGCAACTGCGCTCGACTTCGACGGCGAAATCGTGTGGCAAGAGGAAATCGGAAAGTTCGTTTCCAAATTTGGATACGCACCTTCGCCGATTCTCTACCGATCCCTGGTAATCTTTGCCGCCGACAATTCAGGCGGCGGGTATCTGGCTGCGGTCGACGGCGCAAGCGGCCAGATCGCATGGCGTGTTTCCAGAGGCAACCAGTCGAGCTACTCGAGTCCTGTTGTCGCGACTGTCGGCGGTCGCGATCAACTGTTGATCAGCGGGTGCGGCGCCGTGGCCAGTTACGATCCCACCACTGGCGAAGAACTTTGGCGGACACCGTGCACGGCCGAGTCGACATGCGGGACGATCGTTACGACGGACGAATTGATCTTTGCCGCGGGTGGGTATCCGGAAAAGCAAACCGTCTGTCTTTCCGCGAAAGGACAACTGATTTGGTCCAACCGTACAAAGGTTTACGAACCGTCCATGCTTGTACTCGGAGAGAATCTTTTTGCGATTAATGACGACGGAATCGCATTTTGTTGGTCGGCGCGATCGGGCGACTTGCATTGGAAGAAACGTTTGGGAGGCAATTTCAGCGCATCTCCGATTGCCTATGGTGAAAGAATCTACGTTTCGAATCTCGATGGTGATACGTTTGTTTTAAAGGCGGCAAATCAGTTTTCACAGATCGCCAAGAACAGGCTGGGGAACGATTGTTACGCCAGTCCCGCAGTTTCGGGATCCGATTTGTTCAAGCGGCTTGGCGTCGGTGTGGGCGAGGGGCGCAAAGAGCAACTCGTCCGCATTGGTTTGGAAACCGACGAGTAATAACGTCGCACGCCTCGCGTCCTCGGGCTCCAAGCCGTACATCCGCGAACTGCAGCGTTTGGTGGTAACGTTTGGTCGCGTGATCCCGATTGCAACCCATGTTCCGAAGAGCGAAACGGCATCTGATGCTCGCTCTGTAGCCCTGTGGGTCCTCGGTTCTTAGTCCGATTCGGCGAATTATTGACAGTCGCCACTCTTGGCCCGCCGATGCTGTTTGCGTGGTGATCGTCCTCGGAGGCGGCGCCGCAAACGAATGGAATCAAATTCTGGGTTAATGGACGACCCACCTTCCCTCCGGTTTAAGCGTCGAGTCTTCCGCACATGGATATAGGTCCAGGCGGCGAAGGATCGCGACGAAGAACTTAGTAAAGGATTCGATTCTATGAAAACCAACATTCTGCGCACATTGGCAGTCACACTTGGGATCGGCGTCTGCACGATCGCACAAGGCCAGAGCACATACACCTCCCCGGCGCACTGGAACAACTTCCGGCCAGTTTCCGAGAAGAAGGTAGCGAAAAAAGTTGCCAGCGAAGCGATTCCCGCGCCGGCTGCTCAACTGCCCGCGTCGGCACCTCAGCCGATTCCGATGTCGACGTCGCCCTACCAACAGGCTGCGTCTTCATCCTGGTGCACCAGCGAGCGAGCACCGTTGTCGCCTTACTTCGGCAGCGCCAAGTTATTGTTCCTGACTCTCGAAGAGGGTTGGGGAAGCCCGGTCGCGACCTATCCCGGCGGCACGATCAGCACGTCGATCGTCGATCCCGAAGACGTCGTCGGATTCGATATCGGCGTAGGCCGATACATGGACTGTGGACGATACGCAGTTGGTATCAACTACTTCCTGTGGAATCCGAGCGAAGAATCGGAAATCCGCAATGGTGGTGCCGGTACGATGCGTCCGACCAACCCCGGATACAACAACATCGAAATGGCTCCCGGCGGACCGGGCAACTCGGCATACGATCTGGTCGACCTCAATGCGACCGGAATTCGCGTCAGCCGTGACCTGCGATTCCAGGGCATCGAAGCCAATCTGTTTCACTTCGGTTTGATGGGTGCACGACGTGCTTCCTACGCTGGATGTAACGCCGGATCGTGCCAGGCTGGAAGGATCAGCCGCAAACTGGGCATCGGCAAGTGCGGACATGGCTTCGGCGGAGCTGCCGGACCGATGGTTCGCGGCAACGGCGGCCGCATGCGAGTGATGATGAGCCACGGTTTCCGTTGGTTCCAGATCGAAGACGAGTTGGAGTACGCCTACAACATCGATGGTGGCGGGTACGGCCCCAGCGACCTCTACGAGAACACCGACGTCGAAAACAATTTGTTCGGTTACCAGTTGGGCAGCCAGTTGAACTACTGCATCAACAGCCGAATGAACTTGAACATCGGCGGCAAGTTCGGCATCTACGGTAACCGCGCTGAATTGCGTCACCGCGTCGGTGATGACAACGGCAACACGGCCTACCGCACCGGCGTGCCGGCCGACGCGATTGACACGGTCGACAGCGACACCGTGTTGGCGACCCTCGGTGAGCTCGACCTCGGGCTTGGTTACCGCATCAACTGTGCCTGGACCGTCCGTGGCGGCTACCGGCTGATTGGTGTGACTGGTGTGGCCAACGCGGCCGACTCGGTGCCGCGCGATTACTCGTCGGTTGCAGCCAGCGGCCGGATCTATGCTGACGACAGCTACATCCTGCACGGCGGCTACGTTGGACTGGAATTCAACTGGTAGAACCGCGGCCTACGAAACGGTCGATGGAAGTCGACGGTAGAGCGCCTCAACAAAAGAAAGCCCCGCCTGATGATTCAGGCGGGGCTTTTGTCATTCGAACCGGTCGCGGAAGACTATTGATTCAACTCTTCTTCGATCGTTTCTTTCGATGCGGCACTTCCCAGGGCACCCCACAGTCCGTAGGGACTTTCGCTGCCGGGAGCCGTTGTGCTCTGCGAGCTGCCGTTGCGGTACCACACCGGCATCTGCCGTGAATTGCCCGCCTCGATCGAATCGGTAATGAAAATCACCGCACCATCACCCATCAGGATGTGCGCGCCACCGACGTGCCGGCTGCTCGGCGGACAAATACCGTCCGACGTATGGCCGCGCGTCAAACAGAGTTCACTGTTTGGCGCCAACACAGTGTTGACCTGGTTGTATAGCGGATAGAAATCGGCCCAGCGGTAACCCCGTTTTCCAGCCGCCCCGGTGAGCCGAGGGCCGCCGGCCAACCAGAACTGTGGTCGTTCCGGATCCTTCTGATTGGCGTCTTCGCAGTGCTTTGGATTCAGTGCCGGCCCTTCCCAGACCCCAACGCCGGAATTGAACGTCGAGGGATCAGTTCGGACATCCCGGTCACCGAGGTCGGTTGCCATTTCACCGGCCATCACGGTGTTGGCCAGTCCATCAAGGATGTCGCGGAACTTTGATTCTTTACGAGGGACAAAGACTCCGCGTTGGCTCGCCCGAACCTGCAGCACCAACCAGTTTTCGTCCCAGTGCCGCCAGCGACCCTGGTTGCCGTGGAATCTCGCCCCACCGAGGGCACCACGCGTGATCGAGTCACCCGTGCAAGCCCCGTAGTTGGTGCGGCCGATCGATGGAAGGCCGCTGCCGGGATCGCTGGGACAACGGTAGGTTGGAATGTTGGTTGCCCAGGGCTTGTACCGGATCGTTACCGGTGAAGGCCCCATCGCAGGCCAGGATTCTCCCTCGGCATCGATACCGGGGTTCGAGATCTCTTCCCACAATGCCTGCTGTTCGACGAAGGGAAGGACCCCAACGAGCATGCTCAGGCGAAACATTGTGTAGCCGGGTGCCGGCAACGTCGCACCGAAATCATCGGCGTTACGCCAATTGTTTTCCTGTTCATTAGTTGCCCCGGTACCCTGCATCGGCAATGACTTGAACGCCGAATGGTAGTTGTGGATACCGAGACCAATCTGTTTGAAGTTGTTACTACAACTCATTCGTCGGGCAGCCTCGCGAGCTGCCTGGACCGCCGGCAATAACAAGCCGACTAAAACTCCGATAATCGCGATCACAACCAGAAGTTCAACCAGTGTGAACCCTGTGCGACCAGAAGTACGCTTTTGAAACATGAGAGCGCTCCGCCACGGGGATCAAAAAACCGGTGCAACAACGCACCGAAAAAGAATGTGGAACTATTGTTGGCTGGCTTCGTCGGATTCGTCCGCTTCAGTCTGCTCCTGATCAGCCGCGATCATGGCTTCATAAGCAGCGATCTCGTCCTCGGTCACCTCCATGGGAGCCGGTTCCATCGAGTCTCCGCAGCCGAGGAAGAAAACCATCGCTGATGCAGCGATTCCAGTGAACAAGAACGAACGCATTGGAACACCTCAGAAAAGAACAACAATAATTCTCGGATGGCACGATGCGGCCACCCAATCGTAGAAAAGAAAGTATCAAGGACTTCGCATCCCCGGACAACCAATTTTCTGCGTTTTCTTCGGTAAATACGCACGATATCGGACGTTTGACGCCCCGATCCCCAACGTGCGAGGGATATTGCGTCTTAACGACGGCGCCGGCGACCGGAAGGTGCGAACTTTTGGCGGACTTCGGAAACGGCGGAAATCAGCCGGTCAGCTTCGTCGAGATTGTTGTAGAGATAGAAACTCGCCCGCGAGGTCGCTGTCACACCAAGTGCCTTGTGCAACGGCATCGTGCAGTGATGGCCCGCACGCACTGCGATCCCATGCGTATCGAGCTGTTGGGCGACGTCGTGCGCATGCACGCCGTCGACCACGAAACTGACAATCCCCTGTTTCTTGTCGGAGGTCGGGCCGATCACGCGAACCCCATCGAGCGCTCGCAAGCCTTCGTCGGCTCGCCGGCAAAGTTCATGTTCGTGCGCGACGATGCGATCCATCCCGATTGAATCGAGATAATGGATTGCCGCTTCAAGCCCAATCGCTTCGGCAATCGGAGGTGTCCCGGCTTCGAATTTTTCCGGCAATCCGGCCGGTTCAAAACCAGATGTGGTTACGCGAGCGATCATCGCGCCGCCACCGAGAAACGGAGGAATCGCCTCGAGCATTTGTTCCTTGCCGTGCAAAACGCCGATCCCAGTCGGGCCGCACATTTTGTGGCCGCTGAAGGCGATGAAGTCCGCATCCCATTGTTGAACATCGATCGATCGGTGCGGCGCGACCTGGGCCGCATCCACAAGCACCGCACTTCCACTGGCGCGGGCCATCGCCGTCCAGCGTTCGACGGGGAACTCCGTTCCGATCACGTTGCTGGCGGCCGTGAAGGCGAACATTTTCGGACGCAACCGCTCGAGATGTTCTTGCACCGCCGCGTCGTCAATCGTGAAATCTTCGCGAAGTGGGATGAACTCGACGCGACATCCCGCCCGTTCGGCCAACTGGTGCCAGGGCACGATGTTGGCATGATGCTCTGCGATCGTCAGCAGGATCACGTCGCCCTGACCAACATGGGTGTCGCCCCAGCTGCGGGCCACGGTGTTGATTGCCGCGGTTGTCCCGGCGGTAAAAATGACTTCGTGATCCGACTTCGCATTCACGAAACGCGCAACGCTTTGGCGAGCCTGTTCGTAGCGACGCGTCGATTCTTCGCTCAACGTGTGAATTCCGCGGTGCACGTTGGCGTAGAAATTTGAATAGCACTCGGTGATCGCATCGATCACCGCGGTCGGTCGCTGGGTACTCGCGGCGTTGTCGAGAAAGATCAGCGGAACACCGTCGCGAATCTCTCGTTGCAGGATCGGAAAGTCCTCGCGGCAACTTTCGATACTTTTCGCCGGAGACCCATCGGAGCACGCCGCCTGGGCGCGCGTCGCATCAGGGCGTGTCGTTTCAGGCATGAGTTTCGGTCCGCGGCATCATGATTCTTCGCCGAGACTTGGGCCGCCGAAGTGACCGCTGTCTTCGTCTCCTGTGTCGTCATCGGTCGGATTGAGCGGCGCGTGAACGGCGGCTTGCAGCACGCGCCACGACAGCAGGCAGCATTTCTGGCGGTTCGGGGTTAACTTGGGTCCGAACAATTCCAGCATCTCCTCGGCCGAGAATTGGCGAAGATCATCGAGCGTCTTGCCTTCGATCTTCTCCATCAACATCGATGCCGATGCCTGGCTGATGACGCAGCCCTCACCGTCGAACCACGCCTCTTCGATCTTGCCGTCGGGCGAAAGCTTTAAATCGACATGGATCACGTCGCCGCAAAGTGGGTTGTCGGCTTCGTGCGCATGCGTTGCCCCCTCCAAGGGACCCCTGTGATAGGGGTCTTCGTAGTGGTCCAGCACATGCTCTTCGTAAATATCTTGTTCGCTGGGCATCTCGACAAAAGCGCGCCAGAAGGGCGGATCGCGGCGGGGAAAGTTAATCAAGCCATTTAAGTCTACGCTCGTTGTCAAAAATCGACGAGCCCCCACCTCTCCGTGTTTACCGGGACGGCATTCTGGTCTTGTGCCGGCTTCGAGCGAATTGTTAACCCCGAAAGTCGATACGCAGATTCGCCCATTTTGAAGGGAATTTCATGCCATACGGCGTCTACTTGTCGGCTGCCGGCGCCCAAGCCCAGAGCCACCGAATGCAGGTGCTCAGCAACAACTTGGCCAACGTCGACACACCCGGGTACAAACCACAGGAAACGATTCTGCAGGCTCGCTTTGCGGAGATGATCGAGGAGGGTGAAGTCCCGTCGGGACTCGGCGGAGCCGATGACATCGGTGGCGGTGTCACGATCCAAAAGGCGAAAACCCAGTTTGCGGTCGGACCGATGAAATCGACCGGACGCGAGACCGATTTTGCGATTCACGATGAATCGTCGTTCTTCGTCGTCCAACGTGGTGAAGAGCAATTGTTGACGCGGGCCGGGAATTTCGAATTTGATTCGCGCGGCCGCATGGTCAATCAATCCGGTGACACGGTCCTGGGAAGCGACGGGCGGTCGATTCAAATTGACCCCACTAACGCGTTTCACGTCGGTCCGGATGGCCGGATTCGCCAGGGAAGCAACGCCTTTGAGTTGATGCTCGCGCGCCCCAAAAGCATGGGTGATGTTTCACACCTCGGGGGAAACCAATTCAAGCCGCTTGCCGAGTTTGACCTTGTTCCTCGAAGTGATCGCAAGGTAGTAGCGGGGATGTTAGAGCAGTCGGCGGTCAGCCCAACCGGGGCGATGATGGAATTGATCGAAACCTCTCGCGTCTATGAAGCCAATGTTCGGATGATTCAAAACCAGGACTCGGTGATGGGAACATTGATCAGCCGCGTGCTGCAATCCTAAACGAGTTCGTTGCATAGTTTTCCCCCCTTCTCGACAGAAGTCAAAACATGAGTGTTCAAACGCTTTACACCGCCGCCACCGGCATGGGGGCGATGGAAACCAAGCTCGACGTGATCGCCAACAACCTGGCCAACATCAATACAACCGGGTTCAAGAAAGACCGCGCGAACTTTGAGGACCTGCTGTATCGTGCCGAGGTGTATCCCGGTGTCCAGGATGCAAGCCAGACACCTACCGCCGTCGGTACCCAAGTCGGCCTCGGAGTCCGTGTGACCAGCACACAAACCGACCAGGCACAGGGAACGTTGTCTGATACAGGCCGCGAATTGGATCTCGCCATTCAGGGCAAAGGATATTTTCGCGTCCTTGATCCATCGAGTCAGGAAACCATGTTCACGCGTGCCGGCAACCTGGACATCAACGCGAATGGACAACTTACCGTCGGATCGGCCCAAACCGGGCGACTGCTGGATCCGCCGATCACCATTCCCAACGATGCGACCGCCATGGTCATCAACGCCAACGGCGAAGTGATGGCGCGCGTCCCCGGCCAAACAGAATTGGCGCTTCAAGGACAACTTCAACTTTCTCAATTCGTGAACCCGGATGGATTGTTGAAAGTCGGCGAGAACATGTACCTGGCGACCGACGCATCGGGGCCGGAACAACAGGGGAACCCGAACGAACAGGGACTCGGAGGCCTTCGCCAGGGAACGCTCGAGGCTTCGAATGTCCAGCCTGTGCATGAATTGATCGACTTGATCACGACTCAGCGGGCCTTCGAACTCAACAGCCAGGCGGTACAGGCGGGTGACCAGATCATGCAGAACATCTCGAATCTACGACGGTTCTAAAGGGTCGTTGTGATTCACTACGCGGCTGGTTTGCACAATGACGTGTCGATACCGGCACGATGGAAGATTCAAGAGAAAGGATTCTCGAGTTTTGAAACGGTGCCGCATCTCGCTGCTGCTGATCGCGATCGCTGTGTTTGCCACTGCGCTCTTTGGCGGCACGTCGGCCGGCGCACAAACGGCCGGCGCACAAGCGGCCGGCATTCGGGTGGGGTTGTCCGATCGCGATGGGATCGGTCGTGAAGTTGTGACGATTGATTCCAACACCCGGTGGGCGTTCCGCACGATCTCGCCGGCAATGGTTTCCTCGCCGCTGGTTCGACTCGGCGACGTGGTTCAGCCGCTCGACGAAAACCTTGCCGCGTGGAACCGACTCAAGGACTCGCCCGTCGGTCTCGTCCCGGTCAGCGGCAAACCGATGAAAATCCAGCGCGAGCGACTGGCCAAAGCGATCCACAACGCCGAGGCGACTCCGCTGGTGATCAATTGGTTCGGTCCCACGGTGATCGAAGTGAATTATCGATCGACACCGACGTCACGCGGCAATGCAACTCTCGCCCCGACGTCAACGGAACTGTCGCAATCGACTTCCGGCGGTGTTCAACAGGTGACCTATGTCGAAAGTGATCGCCACGACGGTGAGCAAAGCTTCGTCCCACTCTCCGCAGCAGAATCCAAGCGAATCATTCACTGGCTCGAGCACGCGGTAAAAAAACAGCATCCGGGGATTCCCGAGCAATACCGTATCGATATCCCACAGCAACAAGCGGGTCTGGCACGCTTACGATCGATCGCGGGTGTGACCTCGGCCGATCCGATGAACCGGCTCGAAGCGGGGGAGTGCGGATTTCGAGTCGTCGGTCGCAGCATCAATGGACCGGTTGAATCCGAGGTGAACATTGTTCTCGAGCCGCACCCCATGGTGCCCGTAGCCCGTCGAAGCTTCCCAGCGGGTCATCAAATTCAATCTGGCGATTTGATGTTAAAGCCGATGCCGGAAGAAAAAATTGATCCCGGGTTCATTCTCGACATCGAGGACGCAGTCGGATTGGAAGTGCGTGGTGCGATGCGCGAAGACCGCCCGGTACTGCACTCCAGTTTGGGCGCGCCGATCCTCGTTCGTCGTGGCGATCTTGTCGAGGTCCGCGTGGTCGGTGGTGGATTGACCGTCACAACCAACGCCAAGTCGCTCGGCGACGGATCGGAAAGCGAATTGATCGAAGTCGAGACGATCCAGCAACGTAAACGCCTTGTCGCTCGCATCGTCTCGGTGGGCACCGTCGAAATCATTACGAGAGCTCCGAGGGTTCGTCCATGAGAATCATCCATCAATTGACTTTGATCACCCTGTTTCAAACGCTGCTGGTCACTGCGGGGCTGGCGCAAAACAGTTCGTTGCTACACGTTCCGTCGACGGGTGGACAACCCGTGCCCGGGCTCTCGCCGGCAATGCTGACTCAGCCAATTCCTTCAACGCAAACGCCGTATGTGGGAGTTCGCGCCCCGGCGGACGGGGATGAGCGTCCCGCCGTCATGCTCAATGGAGCCAGTTGGACGTTTCAGCCGCCGCCGCCGCTGCGGACGTTCCGCAAGAACGACGTCGTCACCATTCGCGTCGATGAAATCACGCGCGTGATGGCCGAGGGATCTTCCGAGAATCGAAAGCGAACGCTTTACGAAGCGATTCTCACCGACTGGATTCAACTCAGCGATTTCAAGTTGCGACCGGATGCCCAACGGTTTGGTGATCCAGCGGTTGCGACCGAATCGAACTCGAATTTTCGCGCTGAATCGTCGGTAGAATCACGTGAAGCGTTGACGTTTAACATCGCAGCGACTGTGGTCGACATTCGACCCAATGGCACACTGGTGCTCGAAGCGAGCAAAACAATCCGCGTCAACGACAACCTATGGGAAACGGCGCTTTCGGGAACCTGTCGGGCTCAGGACATCAGCCCTGACAACGTGGTGCTCAGCAAGGATTTGATAGATCTGGATATCAAAAAACAGGACCAGGGACATCTCCGGGATGGGTACAAACGGGGTTGGTTCCAGCGTTGGTTCGATCGGATTCAACCTTTTTAAAACGATCATGGATAGAGAAACAACCATCTCGCGGCTCGGACCATGCGTCCGCCGAATCGCGTTCATCGTCTTGGTGGCATGCGTGGTCTCACCAGGGATCACCGCTCCAAACGCCTCGGCGGTCGGGATCAAACTTGGTGATGTTTGTCGATTGAAGGGCCAGGAGACAAATACACTCCACGGGCTTGGGTTGGTCGTCGGATTGCGGGGCACCGGTGACTCGGATGTCGAACCGACCTCCCGGGCGCTGGCTCGCATGATGCAATTGATGGGTGGACCGATGGCGGTCGATCGCGCCGGTCAGCTGAATCTCGAGGACGTCGCCGAAGCGCGGAATGTCGCACTGGTTTTCGTCACGGCAAAAATCCCCGCGGTCGGTGCTCAGCCGGGTGATTTGTTGGATGTGACGGTCAATGCAATCAACGCCAAGAGTCTCGAAGGCGGCACGCTGATGCTGACACCTTTGCTTGGACCACGCGCCGACAATCCGACCGTTTACGCAACCGCACAGGGACAATTGAGCCTTTCGCTTGATGGACCAGCAACCTCGGCAACGATCCAGGGAGGGGCAAAAATGGAAACGACCGTCCAGGCTTCCTACCACCGCGACGGTCTGATCACTCTGGTGCTCGAGAAAAACGTGGCAAGCTTCGACACGGCGCAGCGTATCGAAGAGGAGATCAACAATCTTTCAGCTCTCACCTTGGGAAACCCCGATGGAGGGTCCTCGGATCGCGCTCGAGCCCGTGCAATCGACCAGGTGCACATCGAGGTAATGATTCCACCGATCTACCGTGACAATCCAATCAAGTTCATCGCGTATTTATTAAATATCAAGATCCAATTGGCCAATCGTTCCAACCGCGTTGTCATCAACGAACGCGAAGGCGTGGTCGTGATCGGCAAAGACGTCGAGATCGCACCTGTGCTGGTCACTCACCGTAATCTTCGCATTGAAGCCGGCGGCGGTATGGGCGGGTTTGTCCCGGTTGGTGAGGGCGAACCGGAATCCAATGCGAAGCTAAAGAGCTTGGCCGACGCCCTGAACGCGTTGGATGTGCCGACCGATGATTTGATCGCAATCATCAAGACGTTACAGCGAAAAGGCGATCTCTTCGGCGAAGTCGTTTATCAATAGTCGCGTTTGGAATACTCGTACCTCACCGACGCTGGGGCAAAGGCGAATACCTCAGTCCCCACCTAAACCCCGAAAAAACTGTCTGTCGCATGGATATCCGCCCCACCTCCGCATCTGCATCCGCGTCTTCGGCCCAAGGCTACACGCCGAATGCCAAGCCGCCGGAGCTTGCCGAGACCAAGCCGGAAGACCCCTTTGCGCACTTGCGTGACAAGCCAGAGGACGACGCCGATTTGAAGGAAGCCTTCACTGAGTTTGTTGGCCAGACGATGTTCGGCAGCATGTTGGCCTCGATGAGGAAGTCGGTTGGCAAGCCTGCATACATGCACGGCGGTCGTACCGAAGAGGTGTTTCAAAAACAGCTCGACCAGACCTTCGTCGAGGAATTGACCGAATCATCGGCTGATTCGTTCTCTGATCCGATGTTCGAACTGTTTCGATTGGGCAGGAGCGCTTGATGTCTGCAAAATGGAATGATCGTGTCGCTGCATACCTCGACGAACTCGAATTGGTCGCAACGAAGATTGATGAAACCGTGGATCGGCTGCAGGTCGAAACCATCCAATTCGGTGCAGATGAAATCAACGCGCACGTCGCCAAGCTACAGGAAGCGCTGGTCGAGCTCGAGGTGAAGATTGTGGAGCGCGAGGAAATATTGAAATCGCCCGAAGCGCCGCCGGCCGGCTTGAGCTTGACCCAGAAGTTGAAGGGAACACGGCACACCGACGACGCGCGTTTGGCGAAACGCTGTGAATCGGTATCACACCTGATCATGGACGCGCACCAGCGCGCCGTTTCGCTCTTTGTTTGCCAATACCACCTGCTCGATTTCAATACCGAGATCGTCCAGCTGTTAGTCGGCTCGGCGTTGCCGGCCACTTACGATGCGTCGGCCCGCCGCACGAACGCCCCCGGTGGCGGGCTGTTTAATGAGTCGGCATGAGAGCGGTGTGAGCCTGATTCCCAGACGACTCAGCGTCGCCTGCGGTCGTTCGCGACCTTGGTCAATTTTTCCAACGGTACGTAGAACCTCAGGTAACGCCCTCCGTCGCTGAACGGCTCGCCCTTTGCGCTCGGAACCAGGACCGTGGCGCGACGAGTGATGCGATTGACTCGACCCACCATCAACTCGCCGTCACGCGCGAACTTGACGTGGTCACCGACTCGAATGTCAAATCGCAACAGCGCGCGTTCACGCTGGGTTATCAGGTCGTGTCGGTAATCGGTGTGTGC
>JAHELS010000414.1 GCA_024644085.1 Rhodopirellula sp. | reverse complement strand
TGCGAGACAGAACCGTCAGCTCCGCCATTCGGCTATTTTCATTCACGACACAGTGCTGGGCGAGATCGGCGGTGAATCGAATCACGACCTGCTTTGGGCACCGGCGATGTCATAGCAATGCAATTCGTCCTGGTCACGCAGGTAGAGCTTCTTGCCAGCGATCACGGGGTGCGCCCAACTTTTTCCATTGTTCGACTTGATCGGAAACGATCCTTTCAAATTGTAAGTTTGCGGCGTCGCTTCGACGAGAGCCATCACGGCGTTCTCGTAGCGAAAATAAAGGTGGCCGTCGGCAGCTACCATTGCGGCCGATCCGGTTCCGGCGCCGCGCTGGGGTCCCCACATCACGCGACCGGTGGGCATATGCATGCACAACGGCAATCCGTTGTTGTGTCCATGACCCATGTAAATGTGCTCGCCGATCAAGACCATACCACCATGGTGGTTCTGAACTTCGCGGCTCGGCTTGTAATAAACCTCGCTCATGCGCACACGATCGCGTCCGGCCGGCGCGAGACGCAGCAGCGCGCTGCCGCCGTCACCGTATCCGGAAGATCCAAAAACGAAATCGCCGCTGACGATCGGCGTGGGTACGTTGGCGGTGCTGTTGGCAATGCGGGGGTAATGCCACAACAACTCTCCGTCCGAGGCGCGAACGCCGATCAAGCCCTTGCCGACGAGTGTGACGTATTGTTTCACTCCGCCCCCGTGGCTGATGACCGGCGATGCGTATCCGGCCTTTCCGTCGGGCATCGCAGTTCGCCACACGACGTCCCCGGTGCGTTTGTTCAGCGCGACCAACACACCCTGATTGCTGCCGGGCGTGCAAATCAGATGATCACCATCCACCAGCGGGGATTCGCTGTATCCCCACCCGCTCATCATTTCCCCACCCAGGTCGGATTGAAAATCAACACTCCAAGCCTCTTCACCCGTTTCGATGTTTGCACCGACAAGCTTACCGTCGTGCGAGAGCCCGAACACCAATCCTGATTCGGGATCGACCGTGGGTGTGCAATTCGGATCGCTGCCTCCGCGCGCCACGTTCACTTCCCATACGGGTGACCCATCGTCGGCCGAGACGCAAATCAATTGCACTGCGCCACCCTTTTTCCCCATCGTGAACAGCTTGCCTTCGTGAATGACAACGGACGAGTATCCGCCTCCGAGTCCACTTGAGGACCAGGCTACGGGCGGGCCGCCGTCGGGCCAACTCTGCAAGAGTCCTGTTTCTCGAGAGATCGCGTCACCCTGGGCGCCGCGCCATCGTGGCCAATCACCAGGCGACGATGCGAGATTCGTCGCTGGGGACCGCGCTGCATTATTCACACTGCGACGATTTCGAATGACCCAGCGACGATCGGCGTCACTGAGCCTGTCCAACGGCACCTCGATCGTTTCGCCACTGGGCTTGCGAAGGTTGACCTTGCCATCACTCAATCCGGCGAAGTCGGCTTCGATCGAGAAATTGCCGCTTCGATCGGTCCACGTTCTTTCCTGGGCATGCGACCGGGTCGATGCACCCCAAAGGATCATGGCCAGAAGAACCATGCTGGTGCGGCCAATGTTGAATCGTTTCATCAAGTGCTATCCGGAAATTGAGAAGAACAACGACGCTCCAAATGAACGTTCCACCATAACGAATCGACGCGAGTGAAACCGTATCCTCGCCTGCTGTCCCGCTTGGAATTCCGCGCCAAATGCTGGATACTGGGGGGCATCGCCAGCGATCAACCAGGACACCCATTTCATCAACCGAGTCTTCAACATGTCCGACGAGACCAATCTGTTTCAGCGACTTGGCGGTGCTACGGGTGTGGCGGAGGTTGTCGAGGACATGTATCGCCGCATTCTGGATGACCCGGAGCTCGCTCCATTTTTCGAGCATGTTGAGATGGATCGTTTGCGACGGATGCAGTACCAATTCATGGCCTCGGCACTCGATGGTCCCGAGACTTACACGGGCGCCGAATTGACGGCAATCCACCGTGGCCGGGGGATCACCGAACATCACTTCTCGAAGTTTTGCGGTCATTTTGCCGACGCGATCGAAGAGCGCGGCGCGTCGCAACGTGACATCGACATGGCGCTCGGGCGTCTTGCTACCTACAAGGACAAGATCACCGGTGACGCGAACGTAGATGGTTGATTTTGGATCGCGGTCATTCAGAGGGAGCAAGTTCAACCCGCGAATCGCCGGCGAAAGAGTTGCCGCTGACCGTGACATCGCGGCTTGAACCGTTGACATCAAGGTCCAACCCGCCTTCGGTGGTGCGGGAAATGCGACAATTTGCAATCGTTGTCTGAGAAGTCTCTTTCAAGACGATCCCCGATCCGCAATCGGTCAAACTGAGTCCGGTCAGTAAGAAACCCTTGCAGCGTTCCAAAATGACGGCACCGCGATCGGTCGAGAATTTGTGAATCGTTGAATTGGAAAGGATGCAGTCGACACAGTCGGTGAAGCGAATCGTTCCGGGACGAATGAATTGGCGGGGATTGAACGTGTTGCCGCTGATCACGATTCTCTGGCTGTTGGTCACCACGATGTTGTTGGGCTTGGGTGCAAAAAACGTGTTCGAGTTGATCGCCACGTCATGGGCGTATTGAACGTCGACGTTCGTTGTCGTGTCGCTGATCACATTCCCAGTGATTGTCACGGAATTGATTGGATAGATCTCTTTGCCAGCCAATCGTATGTTGGCACCTCCCGGAGCAACCGACTTGTCTTCTGCGCCAGAATAGTTCGCCGCGTGCTGGATCGTGCAACCGGTGATCGCGATCTCTGCGACCGACTTTGTCTTGTCGTTTTCCGAACCCCGAAGATCAACCAGCACGTTGGCCGTCTCGGTCGGTGTTTCATCACCGGGCATGTTTGCTTCGATGTCGCAACCGGTCACTTGCAGGTTTCTTACATTACCGTCGCGGACGACGATCCCTCCACCACGGTTGTAAGACACGTGCGAATTGCTGACGTTGATCTGATGCAAGTTCACATCGTCGAGAAAGATTCCGATCCCGGAATTCTCGTAGAGATGGCAGTCAGATATCACCACGTTGCGATTTCGCTCGGCCAGGCGGATGCCATGACGGCACCATCGGACCGAAACCTGATTGACAATGGCCCCCACGCTGTATTGCAACTCGATGCCATCCGCCTCGGCATGGGCGCCGACAATCTCGATCCCCGAAACGATCGGCATTCGCTCATTCCAGGTGGCCGGCTCGAAAGAACGGGGCGAAGCGGTACCGGCGTGCGTGCCTACGAATTTCAGCGCAGCACCCCCGCCATCCATCACCAGCGTCGTCCCGGCCGATCCTCGTATTGACACGGCACCATGGCGTTTCAAATCGATCACCAGTGGTCTGGTGATGCGATACATCTTGCCGCGCAGTTCCAGGTTGCCGCTGCCGGCGTCAATCGCCGATTGCAATTCGTCGGTTGCATCGGGCAACGATTTAAGTTGTGGAATCTGCTCGATGGCTTTGGTCCATTGAGCCTGCACTGACCCACCGGTGA
>JAHELS010000413.1 GCA_024644085.1 Rhodopirellula sp. | reverse complement strand
ATCGTCGCAAACCCTTGCCAGAACTGGCCAAGAACGCGAAACGCCCGGCAGCCGATCTCTCGACGCCGGGCGTTAACTGGTGTGGGGTTTCTTTCCGTAGAAAAGAAACGAGCTCCCCGAATAGGACTCGAACCAAGCGAACTTAGATAGCAAAAATGCAATTCTTAATAACTCGACTTGATAGACTGGTTTTTGAATTGGCCAACAAACGACCGTTTTTTGGGCGAATGAAATCTCAACAAACGGTCGTTCGCGAGAAACTAAACGGAATCGACGAGTTTTTGAAACTCTGAGAAGAATTATGGCGTCACCCTGACGCCATAATTCTGTGGCTGGCACATTCAAATCATGTGCGCTCTAAAAAGCTATTCCCACTAACGATGCGTTTGTCCGCACGTCAATTGTCGAGGGGATTTGAGCAAATAGGCGGGTTCAGGACGCAATAACCGCCTGTAGCCCACCGGCACGCCAGGCGCCAGCAAAAAAATGTCCACGATTGCTCAAGATCTGTGGTATCTATACGTAGTCGTTGCTGCAAATGTTGTTGCTCTATTTCTTCCAAACGATGTGCTATTCATTCAGTCGGCCAACTTGATACAACTCGTGCGCTTCGCGTTAGACCCGTATGGCTTGCGGAGAACCGCTGAATCAATAAATGCATACAAGTTCGATGTCCACTTTTTGTGAGAGAACTGGTTGCCAATTAGATGGATGGCTCTGACGACAAACGAGATCGCGTGCTAAAAGCGGCGCTGGATTGCCGCACTCAACTGATCGCGTACGCCCGCTCGCTGTTGGGCAACTACGCCGCGGCGGACGACGCCGTGCAAGAAGCGATGCTCGTGGTCGTCAAGAAGTACGACCAGTTCCAGGAGGGGACATCCATGCTCGCCTGGTGCCGCTCGATCGTGCGGATCGAAGTGCTGCGGGCGAAGCAGCGCCACCAGCGTGAAAGGAGCCTGGCTGAGCGCTTGCTGGACGACGCAGTTGATGCGGCATTCGACGAGTTTCAAACAGCAAGGCGACACGATGATGCTGAGTCCTGGCGAGAGGCGTTGAGGGGATGTCTGGAAAAGGTGCCGGAGCGAGGGCAAGGCGTGTTGCAAGCGCGGTTCGCGGACGAACTGAGTTATCCGCAGATCGGTGAGCGGCTCGGAATGACCATCGAGGCCGTGCGCAAGGCACTCTTTCGATTCAAGAGGCAAGTACGGTCATGTGTAGAAACCAGCCTGAGGGCGGCACAATGAACGACAAGAACAACCGGGAAGAATTGACAGATCGCCACTTGCGTGGCGAATTGAACGAAGCCGAGAAGGAACGTCTCGCGGAACTGCTCGACAGCAACGCCGCCGCGCGGCAAGAGTTCGTTGAGCAGGTACAGTGGGATACCGAGTTCGCCGAGGCGCTACGCGAGAGCAGCCAGTCATCCCGCGATGCAGACATCTTGACCGCAGACCGAACAATGACGGATGGCCAGTCAGCGTCCAAGCCCACGTTTTTGCGGCTGATGCTGGCCACAGCTGCCCTTGTCATCGTCGCTCTTTCGTCAGGCTTGATTTACCAACTGGCTTATCCAAATGGTGACACAAACAACATCGTCACACAGCCTCGTGTTTCCGACACGTCCATTGCCAGGATCACCGGCTTGAGTGGATCGCTGATCTGGACCGGGGACCGCGGGCAAATCGTTAGAGATGTGAAAGTCGGGGTGGAACTGGCGGGCGGAACGATCGAAGGCATGGCACCCGACTCGTGGTTCGAACTGCAGTTCAACGACGGTTCGACCGTGATGATTTCTGGGACTTCGATGCTCACATTTTCTGATGTGGGACAGAAGGAACTGCGACTTCGTGAGGGCATCTTTTCCGCCAACGTTGTCCCACAACCCGAAGGCAAACCGATGCTGATCCACACGAGGTCCGCTCTGCTGAAAGTTGTGGGAACACAGTTCGATGTCAAGACGAACCTGACTTCCACCGTGCTGAATGTCAGCGAGGGCAAAGTTCGAGTGAAACGACACAGTGATGGGCGTGAGGTTGATGTCCCGGCACAGCACCGTGTCATCGCAGGGGACGACCGCGAGATGACGCCCCAGCGTGTTCCCGATTCGATAAATCGCTGGAAGAGTCAACTCGATCTTGGTCCCGCTAAAGCCTCGGGAAACTACGGAAAGTGGTCGCCGGCCACTGACGAGCAGCCAGCATCAATGAAAGCGATTCCGTTTGTTCCACAGGAGAATCAGAAGGTCTCGCTTCAATTGCTCGGATTGCCCGTCCTTCAGTCCGACAACTCGCCGGTGGTTGTTAAGCCGCATTCAAGCTTCGCCGTTCGTGGCCGCCTTGAGATCGACGCCGAAGTCTATTTTGGAATCCGAGTGGCTCACCCGAATGGCGAGTTCGCTGGAAAATTCCTTGCTCGGCAGAACGTATCAAGATCTGACGACGAAAGCAAATTCGAATTGGTGTTTCCTCTTAACCGGTTCACCCTCGACCCGTGCGTTCGCGACCGCAAGGATGAACTTTCAAACAAACCGGACGACTTGGTTCTTACCGGCGTTTGGTCCTTCACGCACACAGGTGGCCCAACCGGATTGGAAGTTACCGAAGTTGAATTGATCCCGCCGGCGAGAGAGGAAAAGAGATGAAAAAAGTCGACACATTTGTCTACATGGCCACAGCATTGCTCGCGATCACTGGCGTCCTGTCAGCTGATGACGGCGGCAAGTCAGCGGTCCAGAACATTGACTATCGAGGCTCGTATTACGTTAACGGCGAAATCCACGTCAACACGTATGGTCAGCCCGAGGGCAAACCACTCACCAGTGGTCACCACGACTTCAAGCCATCTTGGTCAAAGACTGGTGACATGCTGGTTTTCTTTCGCAGATTGAAGAATGATCCCGATGTATCGAAATGGAAGACAGCAATCCACATCATCAACGTGGATGGAACTGGACTCCACCAGTTGACCGATGGCACTCACACCGATTTCAATCAGACCTGGACGCGCGACGGGTCTAATACACCTATTTGGAATCGAAAGAACCCAAAGACGGGCGGCTACGTGGTGATGGCCAGCAAGATTGGTGCGAAGCCCGGAGAGGAAGTCGCTCTCACGGACAAAGGACATCACACTTGGGCATACACCTGCCTAACCGATGGCCGAATCCTGGTACGTTCGAATCCAACTGGCCAAGGGATGGGGTACTACCTGATGACGCCCGGCAAGAACGCCAATCCGAAGTTTGAACGCATTGAGTACGAATTGGCAAAGACGGGAGTGCTTGACCGAGTCAGCCTCTCACCCAGCGAAACGAGAGTCTGCTTCGAGTTCCAACGGGGGTTCAAGCGACGAGTTCCCGGACGCACACTCTACGTCGAGGATTTCGATGCCAAGAGCCGCAAGATCACCAATGCAAAGCCGTTCGCGAACGAGGACGGAAAACCGATCTGGTTTGCGTACCCACGGTGGTCGAACGACGAATCCTCGATCGTTTATCACGCTGGCGGAAAACTCTTCATTTTCAAACCTGAG
>JAHELS010000166.1 GCA_024644085.1 Rhodopirellula sp. | reverse complement strand
TTCGGCCATCACTGTGCGAACATCCGCGAAATCGACGTTGATAAGGCCCGGACGCGTTATCAATTCCGCGATACCCTGAACTGCGCCTTGCAACACCTGGTTGGCGGATTGAAAGGCATCCAGCAAAGTCGTATCCGGACCCAACACTGTCAGCAACTTCTGATTAGGGATCGTGATCAGCGAATCACAGAAGCGTGCCAGCTCGGCAATGCCCTGATCCGCAATCGAGCCGCGCTTGGCACCTTCAACGCCGAACGGCTTGGTCACCACGGCAACCGTTAATATGCCAAGCTCTTTTGCCACCTGCGCTACCACCGGCGCCGCTCCGGTTCCGGTACCGCCACCCATACCGGCGGTTATGAAGAGCATATCGCTGCCTTCGATCACCTCGATGATGCGATCTCGGTCTTCCATTGCTGCCTGGCGACCAATCTCAGGGTTGGCGCCCGCTCCAAGCCCCTTCGTGATATTGCAGCCAATTTGCAGGCTGGTCTTCACGAGGTTGTTTTTGAGAGCCTGCGCATCGGTATTGGCGCAAATAAAATCCACGCCTTCTATACCTTGCGCAACCATGTGCGATACAGCGTTGCCGCCGCCGCCACCCACGCCGATCACTTTTATGACCGCATTTTGGCTAAATGAATCCATAAGTTCGAACATTTGTCTTTCCTCCAGATTTGAAGACAATCAATTAAAAAAAATCAAAAATTTCCCTGGAACCATGCTTTCATGCGGTCCCAGACTTCACCAATTCCGCCGCTCAACTGCGCCTCCGCAGCGATTCTTGAATAGTTTTCGAGTCCGTAAAGCAACAAGCCCACGCCGGTTGCATGAATCGGGTTGCGTACAACTTCAACCAGATCAACGCCTCCTATCTCGGATGGGCGGCCGACGACGCCATGCAGTTGCTCAACGGGATCGAACAGGAAGTCCCCACGGCGACTTACAGCGTGACCGGCAATATCAACAATCAAGCTTTGACGCCTTCGGGAGATCCGATTTTCGATGCGGTTACCCCCGGCACCGTTGCCCGGGGCGAAGCGGACATCGGGACCGCGTTCGCCTGGCAATTGGCCAACGACCAGGATGAAGCTCGCGTGACGACGCTCGTGGAATTCTCCCCGAGCGATCCGGTCGATCCATTCCGCCCCACACTTCCGCCTGCCATCGACGGTTCCGGGACGTGGGACGGTGTCACGATTCGCGAGGCGGCCTCGGATGCGAATGTCGCGATCACAAGCGAAAGTGAACCGAGCAACCTCGGAAATATCCTCGTCAACGACACCAACCCGATCCCAAGCCAGTCCCAGTTCCTGGGTGAATTGGCACCCGATCTTTCCTCGGGCGACAACAACCGGCGACTCGGTTTCATTGTCGACGGGACGATTGCCCAGACGAGTGACCTCGATGTTTACGCCTTCATCGGAGAAGCCGGCACACAGGTTTGGCTCGACATCGATCGCACGAACTTGCGGCTCGATGCCGTGGTCGAGCTGATCGATGCCAATGGCAACGTACGGATTCTGTCGGACGATTCTTTGTCCGAGGCCAGCGGTGATACCAACCGATTGATCGGCCCGGGTGGGTTTGACGCGAGCACGGCACGGCCGCTGGGCACATCCCTGGTTCCCGATGGTTCACCCATTTCGGAATACCAGGACGCCTATTCGACAAACCCTCGCGATCCGGGGATGCGTTTGATTTTGCCCGGCAATGTGGGCCAGCGTTTCCTTTATCACGTTCGCGTGCGAAGTGCCAACGACCCCGTTTCGGGTTCGTCCGCGCTGATCGACGCGAGCCGCGTGCGTGACGGACTGACCGCCGGTGCCTACCAGTTGCAGATTCGCCTGGACGAAACCGACATCTTCGCCGGTACCCAGGTGCGTTACAGCGACGTTCGATTTGCGGTCAATGGCGTGCAAGTGATCGGCGGTCCGAATCACAGTCCGATTCTGGCCGATGAATACGAAACGCAGTCTCCCAACGATACCGTTGCTAACGCTCAACGACTTGGACTTTACGAGACTTTGTATGACGCGCCGGTGGTTGCCGGCGGAGCGATCCTCGATGAGAACGGATCACCGATTCCAGGCTTGACGCTGGGGTTGCGAGACTCGCTGGTCTATGACCGCATCTCGGGTCGCAACAACGGCGACGATGTCACACTCCAGAACCCCGCCGGACCATTGACGAGCGATCGGCTGGCCAAGAGTGTCGCAGGTATTCTTGACGGAGTGTCGGATGTCGACTGGTACCAGTTCGATATCGGTTACGAACAGATTTCGCGCGACTCCGCGGCGCTCTACCTGTCGGCCGTGTTTGATCTCGATTACGCCGACGGCGCGGCCCGCGCCGATACGGCGATCTATGTATTCAATGAAGCCCGCGAATTGGTCATGATCGGTACCGACAGCAACATTGCTGACGACCAGCCGCCCGGCGATTTGGATGTCGCCGATCTCTCGCGTGGTTCGCTTGGAACGGGCGACCCCTTCATCGGTTCGGCCGAATTGAGCGAAGGCACCTATTATGTCGCTGTCTCGAACCAGGCCCGCGTGCCGGTTCCTCTCAGCCAGTTCTTTGATGTCGACACCACCAATCCGCTGTTGCGTCTCGAGCCGGTCGATTCGGTTCGGCGGATTGTCGAGGACCGGATTTATCGTGGAACCGCGCAGGGTCCGATCGACGATCTTGGCAACTACGACATCTTCGGCAACCTGATCGACCCGAACTCTGGAGCATTGATTGGCCAGGACGGCGTGTTGCTCGACCGCTTCACCGGCGAGCCGATTATCGTCAACGGCCAAACTGTTTTTGCTGGAGGTGGGACCGCATCGCCGCCGGAGGTCCCGGTGCTGTTCGGTCCTGATTCGATTCTCGACTACTCGTTCGATGACGTGCTGCTTTACGTCAACACGGGCAACAGCCTCCATGTGGTCAATCCGTTCACCGGTGAACGCTATCTTCCGGGATCGTCGCTGGGCAGCTTCGGGACCCAGGAATTCATCCGTGACGTGGCCTTCCGCGCCAACGGCGAACTGTTTGGGTACACCGGCAACAATCCAGCCGGTGACCCGTCATCCGAGTATGTGCGAATCGATACCGCGGACGCTTCATTGACGACCATCGGTACCACCGGGCTGCAGACATTCCATCTACAAAATACGGCTCCTACCAATCTCGTTCTGGATATCGCCAGCAATGACGGCTTCCAGGTCGAGGGGATTGCGATTCGCGAGTTCCTGGGACAGGAAGACGGCTTCTTCATCGGCAATCGTCCGATCGATCAGCTCGGGCTCGAGTACTTCGAAAACGTTCTTTACGACTTTGACGACGCCACGGGGATGGCCTCGGGACCGACTTACGACCGCAGCCGATTCGCACCGGGAGCCGGGACGACACCGCGAGAAGTCGGTCAGATCGACACCGAGCCGCCGGTCGGACCGTTCCAGACAAACCAGCTTGGTATCACCGATGCCACCGAAGTTGGGGCCAACGGCGTGGCATCGCCCAGCTTGTTTGATGGTGACACCTTCACGTTATCCAACGTGACCGAGTCGGTGACCTTCGAGTTGGAGCAGGGATTCACACTGGTTGCCAACGGAAACCAGCCGGTTCGCGATGGCGACGCAGTCGTCATTGACGGCACCATCTTCGAATTCAATACCGGCGTGCGATTGTCGCTCAGCGAGGTCGCGCCGTTCGGTTTGTTGACCGAGGGACAGTCAGTTGATGTGGTCGGCAGCAATGGAACACAGCGTTTCCAGTTTGTGCGATTTGGTCAGCCGCAGTTTGGCAGCGTGCCGATATCGCTGGTTGACGTTTCAGGCAACGCCCGTTCAGCCAGCCTGATTGCCCGCGACTTGGCGAGTGAGATCAGCGCGGCGGACATTGGCGTTACCGCCCAGTCCCAGTCGGGCGAGGTCTTCTTCACGGTGGCACCGCTGTCGTTGACCGCAACCGGGACAGGCATCTCAGTGCTCGGCGATGCCGGCCTCGACAATCCCGGCGCGATCGAACTGGCGATCACGGGAACGACCAGTCCCGCGACCTTGATCGCTACGCTGGCAGACGCGATTCGCAGTGAAGGAATTCCCGTTTCGGCGGCCGGAACCCAATTGGCCCTGCCAACTTCGATCTCGGTTGCGTTGCAGCCCGACCCGACCACCTCACCGTCCGCATTCACTCTCAGTGGGTCGCCGGGCGTGGGGGCAGGAAACGTTGCGGTCACGCTTTTGCCGACCGACTCGGCGGCGACGCTCGCCGAGCGAATCGCAATCGCCGTACAGGCCGCCAACGACGCAGGCGATCTGCCCAATGTCCTGGCGGTTCCCAATGGCTCGGGTCGATCGTTGAACATCATCAGCGGATTTGTCGCTGGTGCGACCGGCAATTTCGTCGCCGGCGGCGTTGCCACCGGCGGTACGGTGACTGGCATCGAACTGGTCAACGACCAACTTTACGCCGTCACCGACACTGGCGGGTTGTTCCAGGTCAGCTCGTTTGAGCTTGCCACCAATGGCAATCGCACGATCGGCCGGTACGTCAACACCGCAACCGACCTGGTCGGAATCAACTTCACCGGTCTCCGTGCCGGTCCGGTCAGCGTCGAAGGTGGCGCGTTCAGTCAGGTCTTGTTCGGGATCACGGGCAGCGGGAGTATTTACGCGTTCAACACGCTCGGCGAGTTGCAGCCGATCTTTGCCGGCGGTCGCAGCATGATCTCGACGGGAATTGGCAATGCCCAGGGGCTCGACTTCAGCGTCGTCGACTTCAACCTCTGGCACGTCACGGGCCAACGAGGAAGCGACCCGGGACATGGAATCGATCCTCTGTTCAACGACACGCGGCTCGGCTCGGCTGGCGGATCGAGTCTCGCGTTCACGTACGAGAACTTCATCTTCGGTGGCAATTATCCATCGGTCGTCGAGCAACCGACGTTCGCTCCGCGATTGGACGGAACAACGTTCGAAGATTCCTACAACGTTCCTGGTGGTGCCAAGGGCGTTGTTCAGAGTAACGCATTCAGTTTGAAGGACTACGCGGCGGAAGATCTTCCGTTTCTGTACTTCACTTACTACATGCAAACCGAGGGAGTCGCCGGACGAGATGCCCTGCGTGTCTACGTCGTCACCAACGACGGCGTCGAGCACCTGGTTGCCACCAACGGAGGCGGAGGCGAGTTCGTGGATCCCGATCCGTTCGCAAACCCGCGATATGGCATCGAGGATCCGACCGTACCGGGCGGAGTCCGACGCGACGAGATCTTCGCGGAAGTACAACGGATCTTTGACACCACCAATTCGGTCAACGATACATGGCGCCAGGCGCGTGTTCCGTTGAGCGAATTCGCCGGCCGCGAAGGATTGAGCTTGCGGGTCGAGTTCTCAACTCAGGGGACCACCCTGACCACCTCGGATGCACTCCGCGTGATCAGCGGTCGTGCTCTTGCCGAAGCTGATGACCTCGATTTTGTGCTCAACGACGGCATCGGCGTCGGCGAAACTTTTGCTGTTCAGTTGGCACCGACGATCACGTTCCCCTCGGGCCTGCAACTGGCCGATACGTACGCCGATCCGACGCAGGCAGCCGTGATCACGATCGACGGCCAGGAGTACCTGCTTAACGTCATCGACGATCCGCAGATTCCGCCTCGCATGGTGGGACCGGACCAGATCGAAGTGAACCTGCTCGCTGGTGCACCACTTGGCGTAACGCTATCGGAATTGAGTGCCGACGATATCGCAGTGACGGTTGCGAACATCATTCAGGCCAATCCCGGACTAGGCCAAAGCGGTACTGGAACAATCCCGGGCCCATCCGGAATTGGAACGCTGTATATCGCGCCCGGCAACCTGAACCAGTTGACGACCGGGTTCGATTTCTCGCCCGAGGACAGTGTGCCGACCCAACGCAATGACCTGCTCTTCGAAGCGACGCCGTTGCCATATACCGGAGGCAACCAGACGATTACCGGCACGGGTCGCCTGGGGACTCTCAACAACCCGTTCCCGCCAACCGAACTGGATGATGTCGATCTGGTCCGCCTTGAAGTGACCGCCGGTTCCTTGATCGAAGTCGATGTGGACCTCGATTTCAATTCGTCCTTGGACGCCGCGGTTCGGTTCTTCGACGTTGCGGGAAATGAGTTGCCGGGAATTCTGAATCCTGCCAATGACACGGTTCAGCGTACCGCGCAGCGCGACGGCACGATTTTCATCGGAATCAGCGGCCTGGGGAACGAAACGTACGACCCGAGGATTTCGGGATCTTCGCAAACTGGCCAGATCGATTCGTACACCGCGAGTGTCAATGTCACATTGCCGTCAGCTTTCCGCGCCGATGGCAATCTCGTTGAATTTGTCGGAGGGCAGTCGGCGTTTTCCGCCTCGCCCAACGGGCTTTTCCTGGTTACCCCACGGACCCAAAGTCTCGACGCGATCGACATCCCGATCAGCCGGTTCATGTCGGCCAGCGAAGTTGCCGCCGAAGTCCAACGTGCGATCGCGAATCGTTACACCGCGGGTAATAACTCGGCGATTCCAACACAGGGACCGTCGATTCGCCTTCCCGGATTCTCGATTGTCGACAGCGGGCCGTTTGGCAACGAGTCAGAACGATTTGCCAGCGGCGGCGCTGGATACCGCGTCTCGCCCGTCGCCAACGCGTTTGAGGGCGTCTACCTGGATGACTTCATCATCGGGTTTGCCGAACGGGGTGAAATGGCGACAAATGCGAATGCGTTGTCATTGATTGACCCGGTTGATCCCAACGACCCCAATGATCCCAACGCCCAGTTCATCGCCGGTCCGCAGCCGGGCCAGCCGACCACGACGGGCGCCTATCAGTTGGAAATCCGCGACGGCAGCGAATATGTCGTCAGCAGCCGGGTGCAGGTCAATGAGCCGGGTTTGCAATTCTTTGCTGGTGAACCCATTGTCGTTCCGATCAGTGGTGTGCCGTTCGGCGTACCGCTGACCTCGGCGGTTCCGGTATCGTCGGTCTTGTCAGCAAACCAGAACCCGTTCCCGGATTTTGATTTGCCGACCATCGACATCGATGTTGACGGCCAGGGTAACCCTCTGTTTATCCGGATTAACGAGAACTTCTTCGTCACTCTGGCGTCGGACGGAACGCTTGTTCAATTGATTGAACTTGGCGAGGACTTCACACCCGTACCTTCGACATTCGTGCCGGTCCCGGCCGAAGCCCGATTCCGAACCTTCGACACCAACGATCGGCTTGCCAGCGGATTCACGGTCCAGGCGCTATCGGGAACCAGTTTGGTGGACGGTGCTACGTTCACGATCTTTGACTCGTTGAACGAGTTGAATTTCGAGTTCGACATCATCCAACTTGCCAACGGGCTGAATGATCCGACTGCGATTGCGATCGAAGTCGACGCCGACTGGTCGGCCCAGGAAGTCGCCAGCGAGATCATCAACGTCCTGAGCTCGCAGAACGTGCAAGCGGTTCTGGACATGGACGTCACTCGCAGCAATACGACGATTCCTCCAACGGCGGGCGAATTGTTGCTGCCGCCAGGGCTTCGACCGCGTGATTTCCCCGATGATCGCGTCAATCTTTACGGCAACATCAGTTTCAATGAAGTCATACCCGGATTTGCTTCGGTGTCAGCCTTCGGCCAGCGCGGCGACGCCAACCGCGACCGCGACGAGCAGGGAGTGATCATCATTGAGAACAGCCGATTCCTGTTCAATTCCGACAGCGGTGTGGCGATCACTCGCGATGCGGAGGCACGTGTTCTTTCAGTCGACCAGCGGGACGAGTTCCCGGTCGCCCTGACGTATCCGGCGAATCTGATCGAATTGAACACCGAGGGATTGATCCCGGGTGTTGTCGTCCAGAACAATGTCTTGGCGTTCAATGCAAACAACGGGTTGTTCATCAATGGCCTCGATGGCGGCGGCGGTGCGATTAACAACCCCGTTGGCTTTGACAAGATCATCAACAACACCGTGATTGGTGGCGTTGTCGAACCGGGAGTCGACCTGGGAGCCCAGATCTTCTCCGGGTTCCTGTTTGAGCGGGGCGGCATCTCCTTTGCCGACGAAGTTGATCGCGACTCATTGAGACTTGGCAGCGATGTTGATGCCGCATTCACCGAAACTGTCGCCGCACTAAGTTCGCCTGATTGCTTCGGTCATGGGCCGGAACCGGTTGACGGGCAATTCACATTGTCGTTGGGAACCGGCGGCCAGGCCGTTTTCCGGTTCACCGACAACTTCTTGACCGGCAACGATTCGCCCACGCCCGACCTGGTGATTTTCGAGGCGGGTGCCAGCGAAACGGTACGTGTCGAGATCAGCCGTGACGGCGAGAACTACTTCTTCGTCGGCAACGCAAGCGGTTTGAACAATACGATCGACATCGACCAGTTCGGATTCGATTCGTTCGACCGATTCGCATTCGTGCGGTTGACCGACCTGGTGTCGCCGCTTGACGAACCGACCGTCGCGTTTGGCCCTGCCGGGGCGGACATCGACGCGATCGGTGCCCTTTCGACCGTTCCCGCCAACGTGTTCACGCCTGGTGCCCAGGGGATCGTCGTCACCCAGAATGCGGGACCGACGTTGTTGAACAATATCGTGGCGAACCTGCAAACCGGTATCGCCGTAACGCCGCCCAGCAATGATCCGGCGCTCAACGACATCGATGTATCGCGCGACCGAACCGTAATCGGCGGCAGCACTTATTTCCGCAATGCCTTTAACGCACTCGGAACCGACGAGCAGGCGCTTGGGTTGTTCGGACAACTGATCAGCGATTTCGAGCAGATTTTTGTGGATGCTACCTCGTTGGTGTTCACGCCGATGCACGACGTGCGGACGATCGACAGTTCCATTGACTCGCTCGAGGATCGTGCATCGTTGTCGACGCTGCGTGGTGCGGTCGGCTTGCCGCCGGTGCCGATCATCGCTCCGAGCGTTGATCTTAATGGCCAACTGCGGATCGACGATCCAGCCGTCGATACGCCGCCGGGCGTTGGGCTGAGTATTTTCAAGGATCGTGGTGCCGAGGATCGCGCCGATGCGGTGGGTCCGCGATTGTCGCTGATCACCCCGCGCGCCGATGACCTGCTCAATGACGCCGGCCGAGTGGTCACCGTCGGAACGGTGTTCGATTCATTCGATATTCAATTGGTAGACGGAATTACGCCAGCCGACCCGAGCAGCGGCGTGGGCGTGGACGACGGCAGCGTCCTCGGTGCACTGATCCGCGTCAAGCGATTGGAAGCCGGTACGCAAAACACCGAAACTCTGGTCGAGGGAATTGATTACCGGTTCGCCTACGAGCCGGCCGATAACATCATCCGTCTGACACCCATCGCGGGAATCTGGAAGGATAACTCGGTCTACACCGTGGAATTCCTCGGCGACGATGTCGGCATCGTCCAGGGCCAGGATGGAGTCGTGTACGCCGACGGCGCTCTGACTCAGATCGACTTGACAGCGCAGGATCGCCGCGCGATCGAAGTCGACATCGGAATCGGCATCTCGATCGCTCCCAGCGCTTTGAGTATCGATCAGGGTGGCGCCCAGGTGCCCAATCTCGAAGGCCAGACATTGGAAGTCTTTGACGGGCGCTCGGCCGATCCGGTGATCTTCGAGTTGACGACCGACAATAACAACATCGATATCATCATCGCCGCCGGCAATGTGCCGGTTCGCGTCGGCGAGGCAGCGACGGCCGAGCAGATTGCCAGCGCAGTGGCCACCGCAATCAACCAGTCGACATTGCAGTTGTTCGCGACCGCGGTCGGCAACCGGATCCAGATCCGTGATTCGGTTGTCAAGGCGACCGAGTTGTTCGACGTCCGGGGCGCGGCTGCTTACCTCGGCGCCGATGTGACGTTGTCGCCGGAACTGCGTGGTGTGAATATTCAGTCGGGTCAACAAAGCGTGACCGTATTCGACGGAACCTCGCAGGTGACCTTCACCCTTGCAACCAATGCGTCAGCGGTGACGACGGGAATTCCGGTCATCGTCTCACCCACCGCTCGCAGCGCCGAGATTGCCAACGCGATCAAGAACGCGATCGAAGCCACCGGTTTACAGGTCTCGGCAACTGTCGACGGAAGCATTCTCAAATTGCGTGGACTTTCCGACCGCGTGGACGCTTCGACGGCCCTGGCGTCGGCGGTCTCCGGATCGCTGACCGGCAATCCGTTGAATGATGCATTCAAGCTGACCAATTACCAGCTCGACGTTCAGTTGACTGCAGCAGCAATCAACGCGGTGGATGGTTCGACGATTACGATTTTTGACGGCGAAGTCGAACGCACGTTCGAGTTTGACAACATCGTACCTCCAGCTGGCGTTCCCGCGGTGATTCCCGGAAATCTGACGGTTCCGGTCGGACCCAATCCGACACCTCGCGAGTTGTTGACGGCCCTGCGTGATCGGGTTGAACGGACGGGGTTGAAGGTCGAGATCGTCGACGCGGCTCGGAGCTTCCGCATCACCGGTACCGCCAATCCCATCAGCGTGACCTCGGCCACCGGTGCGGTCACGGTGACCGGATTCGGAGCCATCGGTACTTCGCCCGGGTTTGGGATCGGGATTCCCTCCGACGGTCTGGATCTGGCCGATACCGTGGATGACGGTCAATTCTTCGTGATTTCACGCGGATTGACCAGCGAGACGTTTGAAATCGATTTCGACGGCATTCGCGACGTCGAGGGTTCGACGCTCGTCACGGCCGCCACGCGATCTCTCGACGCTGTGGCCAATGCGATTGTTGCGGCCGTCAATGGCTCTCAGTTTGCCATCACGGCTCAGAACATCGGCGGCGGTCGAGTCACGTTCAGCGGTGTTGGAAGCGAAGACGTCAACCTCGACACGCGCGGCACGGTCTTGACTCAGCTTGGTATCGCTGGATTGCCGACGCCGTCGTCGGTCGTGATTCCGCTCGACGGGACGCCCGAAGAGATCGGCGCGGCCTACAGCAGTGCATTCGATGCGTTGAACATTCCGCAGGAACTCGTTGGCGATCGCGTGATCGTTCAAGGGCTCGAGGCTGTGCGAGGAACCTCGGTGATCTCCGAGCGGATCAGCGATGAAGTCGGTAATCTGGCGTTCCTCGGCGAACTGGTGATCTTCGTCGGTGGTGGACTCGATTACGGCGACGCACCGAGCAACCGCTATGCGTCGACTGCGGCCCAGGGTGGCCCGCGTCACAGCGTGGATAACGATTTCGCGCTTTGGAAACCCGATCCGACCAATCCGGATGACCGACCGCTCACACCCGATTCCGATGCCCAGGTTCCCGACCTGGACGAAGACAACGGTGTCCGGTTGACCAGCGGAGTGCAACCTGGGTTCGCTGCCAGTTTCGAGATTGCCGTTCACAACCCGGGTGATCGGGAATTCTTTGTTGATGCCTGGTTCGATTGGAATGGTGACGGTACTTTCGAGACCGTTCGCAGGTTCGGTTCGGACGACCCGAGTCGTTCGATCTTGAGCACTGGAATCAACACGATCTCCGTGAACGTTCCCGGCAGTGCGGCGCTGGGCGAATCCTATGCCCGGTTCCGACTGAGCGAGGACGCAAACCTCGGACCTACCGGGGACGCGTCGAGCGGTGAAGTCGAAGACATTCGGTTGGTAATCAACAACAATCCCTTCCAGAATCCGCTCAACCAACATGACGTTAATAACAACGGCGTGGTCACCCCGCTCGATGCGTTGCAGGTGATCAACGCTCTGGACCGCAATCGACCCAATGGTAATATCAACTTGGACGCGCTGCCGCTTCCCCCTGACTTGCCGATCTATCCGGACGTCGACGGAAACGGCGAAGTCACAGCCTTTGACGCTTTGTTGGTGATCAATCAACTGGAGAATGAGAACGCGCTCAGCGAGTGGGTTGGCCAGGGCGAAGCGATTGGATTCGTGCCGGCGTCCAACGGAGTGCTTGCCTCGGGAACAACGGCAATCGGCGACGCGTTGATCGCAGAGGCGGCTGATGACGACCAACCGCCCGCGGACGCTCCCGCCGTTGAATCAGCTCAAGCCAAGACCAGTGTCTTTGACAGCCCGCCAGTGGTGGCACTCGATGCCGACATCGAAGCCATCGCCGAGGATACTGCGGCAAGTCGCGACGACGACGAGCACAATGCCTTGGATCAATTGTTCGCTTCCCTTTGAGCGAACCGGTGAGAGCCAAATGCCGCGTCGGTCGAAGGAGTCATCCTTCGCCGGCGTCGGCCACGGTCACCCTATATGCCGACCGTTGAAGGCTCCGTTGGTGGCGTTGAGCATCGACCGCTACAATCGAAGTGTTCGGATGTTCACTGATCGTGGGCAAGAGAAACCCGAACGATTGAACGGGCTGCACCGCTGGTGAGGGCATCCGGATCGATTAAGGGAAATGAACCGATCCAAGGCAACCTAACGCTTTGCCAAGCGTCTAACGCGGAAGCAAAGTCTTGATGGACGATATTCTACAAGTTCTTCTACACCTCTTCTCGCTATCGCCCATTCCTTGATCCCGCGACGAAAATCGAAACGTCGGCCCGCCTTGGCGAGGTCACGCCCCATGCGGCTCGAGACGCTCGAGGCGCGGCAATTGTTGGCGGCAAACTCGATTGGCGTCACACCGCTCGATACCGGCGAATTCCTGCTCGGAACAGTGGCCGTCACGCCCGTCTTTTTCGACAGCAACGGGGTCCAGGACACCAAGACACAGAACTGGGCCGCAGGCGAGATCGACCAGGTGATGGCCAAGTTGACTGAGGGGGTCAATTGGTGGAGCGACACGCTCGATACGCTCGGCACCGTCCACTCGCTCGACTTCGTGTTTGACGATACGTATGCCGAAGCTCCGGTGCCAACCAAGTATGAACCGATCGACCGCACGAGTACCGAGTTCGAGCTGTATGTCACCGAGTTTCTGCAGGCACGCGGACTCGGCGACGCATCCTCGATCGAGGCTGGTGTGCGGGAATTCAACCAATCGCAGCGGCTGGCCCTGGGAACCGATTGGGCGTTCACGATTTTCGTCGTTGATTCATCCGACGACGGTGACGGATTCTTTCCCGTCGTCGAAGGTTCTTTCCCCGGCGCGTTTGCGTTCGCTGGAGGGCTTTTCTATGTCGTCCCGTCGGGTCGGCCCGCTTCGACGTTTGCCCACGAAATGGGGCACATCTTTTGGGCTCTTGACGAGTACAACGGTGGCGCACCCTGGACCGAGACACGCGGCTACTACGACACACAAAACCTGAATGCCGAAAACAACCCATCTCCCGGCCACCAATCGGCTCCGAGCATCATGCTTGGCGGTACGCTGCTCAACGACGCCTATGTCGCCAACACCAGCCCGGCGACAACGCTCGCCATGATCGGATGGCAGGACAGTGACAACGACGGGGTGTTTGACCTGGCCGACGTACCGCTGCATTTCGACGCTGTCGGCTATTTTGACGCATCGAGTTCCACCTACCACCTTTCCGGTGTCGCGTCGGCCGTGCCGTTGATCAACCGCAATTCCGAAGGGACGCAAAGCGACATCACGCTCAACCGTATCAGCGAGTTGCAGTACAGCATCGACAGCGGGCCATGGATCACAGCCGCCGAGCCGGACGCACAGATCGCAGAGTTCGATGTAGAAATCATGATCGATCAACCGTTCACGACAATCCAGTGGCGTGTGATCGATCAATCTACGGGAATCGTCAGCCCAACGATCGACGGAACACAGCCGATCCCGGCGATGCCTGAGGCCAGCGTTTCCGCGTTCGCGTTCGTTGACCAGGACGGAAGCGGCGAGAGGTCCAATGACGAATCACTCCTTGCGCTCACCGAGATCTCGGTCCGCAATGCCGACGGATCGGAACTCTTTGGCGGTAGTGTTGACGCATCGAACTTCGGCAACTTCTCGCGGCTGCGGAACCTCGAGGGAGTCGAAGTAACCGCAGACGGTCTTCTGTCCCAGGATTCCGTCTACTCGATTCGATCGACTCAAGCCGGTAACCAGCAGGTGTTTCATTCACTTGGGCTGTTCGGCAACGACTATTCAGAGCGTTGGTCGGCAGGCGATGTCGCGTTCGAAGCGAGTTTCGATGAGCCCGTCGGCAAGGTTCAAATCGAGGCGATCGGGCTGGATGAAACGAGTTACGGACGCCTCGAAGCCTACGATGCATCCGGAATGATTTTGGCACGAACCACCAGCGAGGGAATCTCCAACGGTTCGACCTCCACGCTGGAAGTCACCGACCCCGGGGGGCGGATCGCATCGATCCGCGCTTTCGGACATGCTGAAACCTCCGTCGCGCTGAACAATCTGAGATTCGGGTTCGAGC
>JAHELS010000165.1 GCA_024644085.1 Rhodopirellula sp. | reverse complement strand
GTCGATGTTCGCAAGCTGCTCACGCCTTCGAATTGACTTGCCCGCTTAACTTTCGACGAATCCAGTATTGAGCTGCGGCAGATAGTCGAACTCGGTTTGCTCTTTGGATTCATCCCACCGCAACCATTGCTTCAACAGACTTGTTTCGGGGCTGTCGGGCCAATTCGCAAGGATTTCAACAAGGTGCCGCCTCGACTTGGCGGTATCGACAACATCCTCACCGGCCGTTCCCCAGTCGCCCGCGTAGATGCCTGCCAGCATCCAATGTCCACGAAGTTGAGATTGCAGCGGTTGGTCGGGTTTAGTCAATGCAAGATAGCGCTCGATCGCCTTTTCCGGTTCGCGCCGGATCAAGAGATAGTAATCCGCTTCGATTTCGGTTTTCAGGCTTTCGGTTTGGACAAGATTTCGGTTTTCGACGGCACGGTTGAGCGATGATTTCATGTCACGCATTCGTGCGTTTGCCGATTCCTGGTCACCCGATTGATAAAACCGCGATGCCTGGTTGTAGGCAACGTTTGCCTGCAACCAATGGGCGAGCGAATTCTTTGGCTCCGCCGACGCGGCGTTGTTGCTCGCTCGTTCCGCCGTTTCCAGCAATGCCACCGATTCATCGCTGCCCGCTTCGTAACCGAGTGCCTGGTCGAGTGCTTCGAGAGCTGTCAACAATTCGCTGGTGGTCGCCGCGGAACCGGCCAGCGGTTCAGTTACCGCCGCCCGGACGCTTTGCATGTTCGAAAAAAGTTGCGACAGCGCCTCGTCGTCCGGTGCCCCTTTGGCGGACGCCTCAATCACTGCGTACGCCATTTCACTTGGGTTGTTGGCGAGACGAATCGGAACGATCTGTTGGCCGTCATCACGTCGATATGCCGTGGTTTGAACCGTCGCGTTATCAGGTGCGAGCGATCCCCAAACGACGAAGTCAACGCCGAGACGTGCGGCGAGACCGCGAATCGTATTCTGCTCCTGGATGCCTTCCGCCCGTAACCGCCTCAGTTGCTCCTTGATATCCCTCGGACTCGCAACCCGGACGCCCGGGAGTTTCGACAGCTTCGTACGCAATGCCGTGGAGACCTGTACCGCGGGGTTACGTGGGTCGAAACTGATCTTGTTGATCGGCATGTGGGGGACGACAGCCAGACTGACCTGTCTGATGTCGCTATCGGCGGTTGCTCTTTCTCGCCGCACGGCCGCGAGATCAATCGCGGCAATCGGTTCAATTTTTGCCAACTCAGGATCCGGTTGGCGTCCCGCATCGATCATTGCCGCCCGGATCGCCTCAAATGACAAGTCGAGCATCAATCCGTCCGTACCCGCGGACAACGCATGCATGAAAGCGCGCGTTTCGTTGATTGCCTTGTCATAAGGCTCCGCAACATTGTCGCTGCTGGTGCAAAGCACGCAGTTGATTCGAATGTTCATCTTCCTGGCGGTGTTCACCAAGATGGCGGTCGCATAGCGGCGATACGCTTCGGGTGTCGTTTTGTCCTTGAACGCTTCCGCGTAGGGCGGCGCGTCGCCAAACAGCAGAATCCACTTGGCCACCTGGTCATCATCGCTCCATGGCAGTTCTGCGAGCGCCGTGTAGATGCCGAGGTCGGGTAGTTCGTGAAAAAATGGAGCTCCGCTTTCCGGCTGGAGCTTTTCAACCGCCTTGGCAATCGCCTGCTCGTCGCTGGTGAAATCTGCAAGTGGAATTTCGACTTCGCCAGACGGAGAACCGGCGTCCCGGTAGACCACAATCGCGACCCGCACCTCGTTGTCACGATATTTTCTTAGATCGGCCAGCATGCGATCGACCGATTTTCGGACGCCCGCCAATTCCGTCGTCATGGAGTCGGTTCCATCGACGACAACGGCGATTTCAAGTTCCCGATCACCCTGGCCGGCCAAGTCAAGGAAACTGCGTTGTAACAGCCCCATCGTTTTCCGTTTCGGCGCGCGAGAGGGCGAAAAGATCGTTGTTAGTGTCGCTGCGGCGGGCGACACCTGATCGCTCGGACCACTGTCGCCGGCGCGTGCCGATTCCGGTGTTTGGGCGGACAGCGGTGCAACCAGAGCGATGATCAGACCGATCGACGTCAAGTGACGACGCATACGGGGACCCTTTTAGGTGTTCAGAAATCAAACTTGGGACTTGATCTAGGATAACATAGATGAAGAGGTATCGGCCAAGGTTTTGCGGCAACGAGTAAGACTCGATTGCGTACAAGGAGCGTTCTGAAAACGTATGACAAGACGCAGTGACTTCGGTGTTGAATGTTCGCGGTTGAGTTTGCAAGTTGCCCACTTTACTGCGCTCCTCGGGATTCTTCTGGCTTGTGGTTTCTCGTCCCTCTCAACCAATCCACTTCAGGCTCAGCCGCCCACGAATCTTCCCTCGGAAGCTGAGTTGCCCGGTGATCGCCGGCAAGCTTCGGAGTTGCCGAGTGAGGCAACGCTTCCCGATCAGGCAACCGCCGACAACCAGATGCCCGGGGAAGACCAGATTCCCGGCGAAGTCGATGGCGGCAACGCCAATCAGAACGATGCGGAAAATGAATCGGCACCACTGGGAGGAAAGACTCCGATTCTTCGGCTTGCTTTCGAAGGCCACACCGGTCCGGTGCGGACACTCGATATCAGCGATGGCGGGCGCACGTTGGTCACCGCCGGCGAAGACAAGGACGTGCATGTTTGGCGGAGAACGGACGTCGGCAAAAGCGGTTGGCTGCACCGCCGGACCATCCGCTGGCCGGTGACTCGGGGACCTCGCGGTTTGATTTACACCGCTAAGTTGAAAGGCGATCTGGTCGCATTCGCCGGTTACGGTGCGTTTGGACAAAAGGGAGAAATCCGTATCGCGGATGCTGCGACCGGCGATTTGTTTCAGACCTTGATCGGCCAGGAAAGCGGACATCTTTCCAACGTGCTTTCGCTGGCGTGGTCACCGTCGGAGCAGCTGCGTCTGGCTTCGGTCGACATGGAGGGACGTTTGATCTTGTGGCAGGCGGACGAGACGACCGGATTATGGGGTGGTCGGACATTGGTCCAGGTAGATGAGCAGGAATACGGCGCGCCAATCAGCGAGGCGCTTCGGCTTGGCGAGCGTCGCGCGTTCGTGCCAATCACTTTTGCCGGTCCGAAGTACTTGATCGCGCCGCGTTATGTCGGTCCGGCAACCGAACCCAAAGGAATGGCGAATTGGCATCTTCAGCGAATCGACTTGCAGAGTGGCGAGTCGGTTTTGCTGAACAATCTCGACCACATCAAGCATGTCCGATGTTTATCAGCTACCGATGACGGGCGCGTTCTGGCATCGTGCGATTGGCATGGATCGATCGGAATCTGGGTTTTCAACGACGACGGCGGCATCATCGCAGCACGTCAGTTCAAACCGTCATTGCCCCCGATTTTTGTCGACCTCAGCTCCGACGGAAACCGGCTGCTTGTGGGGACGGAACTGGGCGGCGAAAAACCTGATCTGCAGGCGCGGTTGCAATTGTGGGACCTCGAAGCCGATCCACCCAAATTGGTTTCCGAGCGCGCCGCGCCGGACAACGTTCGTTCCGGCGTGCTCGATGACACACAACGCGAAGCCATCGTGACCCAGGGGATCCACGTCGAAATCTATTCCGTCGACGGCGACGATCAATTGAGTGCCCAGTCGCGGCGGTTGACGGTTCCCGCCCGACCGGTGCGTCGCGTGGCATTCTCGAAACAGGAAGGACTCTACAACGTTGCGTTCGGTTGGGACCGTAGCTCGGACGACGAAACGAAATGGGATGGTGTGTTTGACCTTGCCGAAAGCAAGCTGCTTGGCCGCGCCCCAATTGATCCAGCTGATTTCCTCGAGCCGCAGAGGACCGCCGCACGGTGGCAAGTCGCCGGTCCTGTCGCAAGTGACCAGGGTTTGAAATTTCAGCTCTACGAGGGAGACCAGCCCCGGGGCATGCTACCGCTAAGTCTCGATCGTCACGGTTGGCCAACGACGATTTGCACGTTGCCGGTCCCCCGGGCAGGAAACGAAGAGACCAACGAGAAGCCGAAGACGGGTGCCGTCATCGTTGGCAGCGGCGGCGAATGCGGGATCTATGTTTATCGCGCCAGTGAGGCGAATCCCCCGACTTTGATGCGCCAGTTTCGTGACCATTCCGGGGCAATCACGTCCCTCTCGACCTCGGCCGACGACCACTACCTTGTCAGTGGTGCAGCGGATGCGACGATTTCGGTTTGGAACTTGCAGGATATCTATACCGTTTCGGAAAGCGTGAATCGATGGGGTTGTGAGTTCGATACCGAGAGTGGCCAACTGATCGCTTCGGAAGTCAGGGAAGACGGCCCGCTCTATTTCCGAGGTGTCCGCGGGGGCGACCGATTGACGTCGATTTCGTGGGTCGACAACGATGCCAAGTCGCACGCGGAAAGCGATCCGGAGAAAATGCGCACGTCGCTTGGTCAGCTGCCGTTCGACACGCTCGTGCATTTTCGTTTCAGCCGGCTCGGCCGCCCCGGACCCGACTTCCAAAGTCTGCCCGCGTGGCGACCATTGGCCTCGCTGTTTGTCGACCAGACGCGCGAGTGGGCTTTTTGGACGCCCGCGGGTTACTACGACGCATCGTTCAATGGGCATCAACGTTTCGGATGGCAAATCAACCGGAGTATTGATCAAAGTGTCGAATACTACCGGGCGGCGCAGTTCCGAAAACTGTTGGAACGTCCCGACGTGATGCGGCGGCTGCTTGCCGAGGGAAGCCTGCCCGCGGCGATGCGAAAGACTTTGTCCCAGATCGGTCCGCCACCGGCCGAAGGCGCCATTGTCAATCAGATCGAAAGCAGGCCGAAGATTGAATTGCTGACGCCGTCGGCGGGTGACGTGATTCAGGGCGACACTTTGCTCGTAAGGGCTGAAATCACCGTTCCCGTGGGAGCGACATTGGTCGAACCGCGCGCGTTCGTGAGCGGAGTGCCGGCGGTTGAGCGACGGCAGATCGAGCCCCGCGACGGCGCTACGGCTGATGCGAAGGCATTCCAATGGCGGTTTCGTCTGCCGAGCGACCGTAACTTGCAACTCGAAGTGCTGGCAGCGACCGAGGCCGAGTCGATTGACCGTGTTTTGATCGACTTGAAGCACGAGATCGGGGACGCGCCGCGAAGAAAGCCACGATTGCACGTATTGGCGATCGGAGCGAGTAACTACCGCGACCCGCAAATCCAATCACTCGATTTTGCTGCGAAGGCGGCGGGTGATGTGACGAAACTCTTTCGCGACGGTGCATCATCGATCTACAGTACTTCGGGCGAACAACTTGTTGATAGTGATGCGACGCGTCCCCTATGGCGCGTCTTTGCACAGAACGCCGTCGAAAAACTGAGTCAAACGGTTTCGCCGGATGACCTCGTCGTGATGTACTTGTGCGGGCATGGGATTCGTGATCGTCGTACCAACCAGTGGTATTTCGTGACCTCCGATGCGCGGTACAGCGATCTGATGAACGACCGATATGACGATTGCATCGCGTTCAGCGATTTGGCCGCGCTGGCCAGGCTGCCCTGCCGCAAGCTTGCGATCCTTGATTCATGCCACAGCGGTGCAGTCCAACCGTTGATGAGGCGTGATGACTTGAAGAGCGCGATGCGTTTCCTCCAGGACGACGTTGTGCTGACAATGACGGCGAGCGAAGGTGACGAAGAGGCGGCCGAGCAGCGTGAAACTCGAATGGGGCGTTTCACGACGGCGCTCGTCGCGGCCTTGCGGGGCGAAGCGAGCGAGATTGATGGTGACGCCGATCGAGTCTCACTCAATGAAGCGATCGAATACGTTACCCGGCGCGTCAGCGAAGAGTCGGAGCGTGAGGGGATGTCTCAGCACCCCACCGCGAGCCCTGATTACCTGTTGCGGACACTGCAGTTGCCGCTGACCGCCCGAGCTATCTCGCCAAAGCAATAGCCAGCAATGAGCCGCGCGATGGCCGGCGACAAGCGGCGCAAAGGCCGGCAATAAACTGTGCCGATCAGCGAATCTGGTGTTGCTAGCCGACTTAGGGCTGTAGTAATTGTGTTGAGTCGACGAATGTAAGGATAAATAGGTTTATGTAAGTCCGATGCGTGATACGCAGGATGCCGACGATGCTCATTGATTCGATTAGCCTGAGATTACGCACGGGTGCGAAGCGGCTTGCCATGGTTTCGCTTGCTTGCGGTCTCGCCACGGCGACGGCGAACGCTCAGGTTGTGCATCCCGCATCGAGCGCGGTGCGCCAGGTGCAGGCAGAGATACTCGATCCGATCCAGCCGCCAACTGCACTCCAGCCGCCTCCGATTACCCCTGCGCCGATCCAGCCACCAGTGAACCAACCTCCCGGTGCGATCGATCCGCCCATTCAGCCGAATCAATTGAACGTCGATCCCAATGCGCCGATCGATGATCTTGTGCCCCAGGCACCGGCGGCTCCACAAGCCCCTCAAGCATTTGGCGGCAGGCAGCTTGGATTGGGTGCCACCGCAGGAGCATTTTCCTCCTCACCAACGATGATTGGGGACCTCTTTGGCGGAAGTTTCTCAACGTTCGGGGGATCGCAAACGGTCCCTTTTTCCGGTTACTCGGCGGGGACAATCTTGAATCCCGGACCGGGGGGTCCCGGCGGGCCAGGGTCTGCCGATTCGATCATCGCCTTCGAGTTCGGCGGCGACAATGTTCCCAATGACATCTTCACCGCCCCGCCGGGGTTTGACACGGTCGGTGGCGGCGACGGTGCCGATTCGTTTGCCATCGCGGAACCAACACCCGGAAGCAACGCCCTGACGTCTCCGGGTCCGGGCTTTCTGTTCGACGGCGGTACCGCGGTGTACACCGACGACACCGTGTCGACGACGCCTCAGGGGGGCGTTTACCAGGACGGCGAACAATGGTTCATCTCCTACAGCTACACGCAATTCTTGATTGGTGCCAACGCGGAGGGAGGTCGTCCGCTGCCGGGTCCAGGTGTGGCGGTACGCCGTGTCAAGTTGGCCGAAAACTTCAGCCCTGAAGTCCGTAATCGCTATTTCGGATCATTCAATTTCTTTAACGACGCGTTTGGCGGACTGGGTGACATTGGCCGGTACGTCCTCGGAGTGGAGCGGGTGCTGCTGAGCGATCTTGTTTCGATTGAAATGAGGCTACCATTTGCCGGCACCTATGCGAGCAGCCAGGCATTGGATGGACCCGAAGACCGCGACTTTGAGTTTGGCAATGCCGCATTGATCGCAAAGGGTGTGTTGCTGAGAAACGATCAATTCATCTGGAGCGGCGGAATGGGAATCACCCTGCCCCTGGCCGATGATTCGAGGTTCAGCCAGGGTGGACGCACCGTGCTGATGGTCAAAAACGAAACGGTCCACTTGTTGCCGTTCACTGCATTGTTGTATCGCAAGAACCGCGACACGAACTTCCAGGCCTACATGCAACTTGACATCGCGGCCGGCGGCGACCCGGTATTCGCTGACCTGACCGGCACGTCGCTGCCGAAAATCGGCGAGTTCAACGATTCAAGTCTGATGCATCTCGACTTTGCGATGAGTCACGTGTTGTACCGAAACGATCATCGACACCTTCTGCGCCAGGTGATTGGCAATAGCGAAATCCATTACTCGGGGACGCTCGAATCGGCCGACATGGTGCAAAGCAACAATATCAACTACACGAACTTGAAACGCCATTTCAACGTCGTCAATGCGACCACCGGATTGCACTTGGTACTCGGCGACTCGGTGGTTGTAACGCCCGCGATGTCGGTGCCGCTTCGCGACGGTCTCGATCGACAATTCGACTTCGAGGCGATTGTGCAGTTGAACTACCTGCGCTAGAAACCGGGATTCTTCGCGTCGCGGCTCAAGCGGCGAGATAGCGGTCGAGTGACGATTTGGGGTAGCCGTCGTAGAACCGGCGGATCCAATGCCGACCCTGCCAATGTTCCGCGTGCCTTTGCCAACCAAGGCGTGTGAGCAATCGATCGGTGATATTGTGATTGCTGACGTGCGCCACGATTGCTGAGGCGCCACGTATCCGAGCGATTTCGTCGAGCACGTGACAAGCACCGACGAATGTCTTGTATCCTGCAAATCTTCCGGACCGGATGTAATCGAGCGTCAGAAACGACGGCATGCCAAGCGGTTGGTGGTAATCGAGCCAACAGAGGTCATCGTCATTGCGGCCGAACCTGGCCTGCCACCAAACTTGTGCGACGGACACGTTTCCACAGCAAAGTCGGTGTTGGATTTCGACCAACCGTCCCGACTGCATCACGATGCGTCCGCATCGCCAGCGACGGATTTCGCTGGCACCAAAGACCGGATTTCTGACGGCACCTAAACGCAACATCTCTTCGGCGGCTCCCCCGATTGATACAACCCTCACGGTTGAAACGTAGCACGTCGGATTGGGCAAAGCGTCGCAGGATCCGCGGTTTTTGGCTGGAATGCAGGGTTGCCGTAATGAATCTTCGGGTCATGACTTATTGGCACTGCCGATACCCGCACACGCCGATACCGGAATCAATCAAATTGCCTAAAATGTCGGACGCTGGAGCGGATCGGGGCGATCCGTTCTACTGCTCCATCTTCCGAGCATCCTCGCCGCACCCGGATCAGCCGTGAGTAATACCGAAACCGTCAAGAAATCGCACGCGCCCGCTGATTTGGAGGTCAAGGATGCGCAGCTGATTTTCAACAGCGTGTGGGAAGAACTCGAAGATGAATACGGCAAGGAGAAGCTGTGGTTTCCCAAAGAACTGATTTTGCTCGGTGGTGCGCCCGGTGCAGGAAAGGGAACCAACACTGATTTTATCCGCAAGGTCCGCGATATTTCCGAGCGGCCGATCGTCGTCAGCGAACTGCTGGACAGCCCCGAGGCCAAGGCGATCAAGGCTCGGGGCGGAATGGTGGGTGACCGTGAAGTTGTCGGGCTCGTTTTTCGCAAACTGTTGCAACCCGAGTTTCGCGGCGGCGCGATTCTGGACGGATTTCCAAGAACGAAAGTCCAGGTCGAGTGTCTGAAGATGCTTTACGACCAAATGAACACACTTCGCCTCGAATTCGCTGACTCGCCGGAGCTAGTCCATTTCAAGCAGCCGATTTTTCACATCATGGTGCTTTTCGTTGACGAGTCCGAAAGCGTGGCTCGCCAATTGAAGCGCGGGCGCCAGACGATCGCGCACAATGAAGAGGTACAGCAAGGCGGCATCGGCGAACTGTGGGAAGAACGTCCGACCGACTTCAACGAAGACCTGGCCCGGAATCGTTACCGGGTGTTCAAAGAAAACACCTACGACGCACTGGTCTCGCTCAAGCAGATTTTCCATTACCACTTCATCAACGCACAGGCGCCGTTGGAAGTCGTTCAGGAAAACATTCTCAGTGAGCTGGAGTACCAGAGTTCGCTGGAACTCGATCCGCGCACCTTCCAATCGCTACAGCGCATCCCGCTGGCGAGCGAGATCGTTCGTCACGCCCGCCGCGAACTTGTGACCCGGCTTGATGAATACGCGATCGAAAACCCCGATCTTTTCAATCGAGTCGTGCGATCGATCCAGGATACGATGATGCCGATCGTTGTGCGGCACGCGATCTCGGGCTATGCGAGTATCAACTCCGAAGATCCGTTGTGGGCCGAGCCGGAATCCCTGGCCATGTTGATTGATGTCTTTTCGGAGCGCGGCTATCACGCCAGCGTCGACGTGCGCCGGCACAACGTGCCACAGCGATTTGATATGACGACGGGAAAGGTCATTTACTCGAAGAAAAGGGTCTACCGATTTCTCGTCCGATTCTCCGGATCGGAAATCCGTCGCGGCGGTTGATCGAGTGTGGCTCGTTTGTCCCAAACGAGTAACTCCCCCCGAATTCCTGCTACAGATACCGGTAATCGGCGTCCACAAGGTGCTGATCTTTCAAGGCAGACCAAATGCCCGGCGGCAGAGATTTGGTTGCAGCGTCAATCATCGATTGCACACGCTCGGGGCGGCTTGTGCTCAGCGCGACCGAGCTGACGCCAGGGTGCGTGACCCCAAATGCGACCGCAACGTCAAAAGGCGATGCCTCAAACCGGGCGCAAGTCGCAGTGAACTTCTCACGCCAAAGCAGACGTTCGGCGTCCGCTTCATTGTTCGGGTCGACACGCCGGTAATCGAGGAAGTCACCGCCAACTAAGAATCCACCATGCGTCAGAGCCGAATTTATCAAGGCGACGTTCCGCTCGGCGAGCGTATCAAGGTATTCGACCAATTCGGGCGGGTGATTCATCACGGTGAAACTGTTCGCCATCATGACCCAGTCGAAATCACAATGGCCGTCCAATTCGCGAATCACCTTCCAGTTTTTCGCACCCACGCCAACACCGGAAACCTCGCCCGCGCTACGCAGCTCTTGCAAAGCGCGATAGGCGCCGCGAATATCGTCGAGCCTGCGGTTTCGATCCGCGACATCGCTTGCCGCGTCGAGGTATTCGTCTGGATCGTGGACGCTGACGAGTTGGGGCCGGTACTTCCCGAGCATTCGACAGCCGTCTTCATGGCATCGGAGAATGCCGTCGTAGTTGATCTCCTGGACCGCGTCATGGTGGATATCAATCCAAACGCCCGGTTCAAACATCGGCTCGGGAGTGGTCAGCGGGATGCGTCGCCACGCCAACTTGTTGCTGATGATCACATCCGCGGGATCGATGCCAAGTCGATCGAGTTCACGGCCGATCACTTCCAGGGACAATCCGGCGCCGTATTTCCCAGCGCTGTCGATCGCTATCGGCGCGGGCATTCGCGTGAACCACTCGCGAATCAGCTCGCGCTTTGCTTCGTCGCTCAACGAGACGAACAGGTTGCCGAGAACTGTCGCACCAAAGACGACTCGAGGCATTTGCAGTCCCGTTCTGCCGAACCGGCGGTGCGTCAAATCGGTGTTCACGGATCTACATTCCACTTCGCAGCGCATCGAGGTGGCGGCCGAAATGGTCGTCGAGCACTTCGATGTAGGTATCCGGGTGAGCCTTCAAACAATCATGGACGATCTTTCCAAACTTGGCATCGGTAAGTACCGAGCCGAAGGTGCAATGCAGGATCTGGCGACCCGGCTTCGTGAATCCCTTGCCCACCGGTACGTCTTTCCACATTTCGAGGTACTCACTTTCCAGGGTCGCGTCGTCCGCGTCGCTGGGCAGCGGAGCGTCGGCTAGCGTGGCCGACACATGGTAGGTTGCCTTGTCGGTTTCGTACCGTCCACGAGAGAAGTCAATGATTTCCCGGAACGATGACGAATCGTGTCGGGCGACGACGCGAAGGGCTTCGAGGTAACTGGTCCCAGCCGTTTTGACATGGAAGCGTCCCCGGGTCGAGCTCGCCAGAATACCGTACATCGAAACCTTGTCACTTCCGCTGTGCAGACTCAATTTGTAGGGACCCAGCGAGTCGGAGACTGCGGCGTGATCCTTTAACGAAGCCTCGAGTGATGCCAAGTCGCCCTTGAAGTCGACTCCTTTCTCAAAATCTCCAATGAACCGTGGTGCCAAACTGACCAGCTTCATCCCGCCGCGCAGGCATTGGTCGGCGATAATGTAATGCTCGGCGAGCGTCGTCGGTTGGTCCGTTTCGTCGACGGATAACTCAATCTCGTAATCATTGCCCGACTTTTCGTTGACCTCCTTGATGTAGTCGCCCAGCTTGAGGGCACGTGAGATCGCTTTTCCGTATTTCACCGCGGCCCGCATGCATGCCTGCTGATCCAAATCGATCACCGATCCGGTGGCAAGTTTGATGGTTTTGCCAAGGTAATCGTCATACCACGTTGCGTCGTTTCGCGCACCTTTGAAACGCTCGCGCAGTGTGGCCTCGTCATAATCGTCCGCTTTCTGGTCGACGTCGTCGGAGGGGTCGATTGTGAAAAAGGTGAAGCCGACTTCGGCCGTAACATCAACATCCTGTGGCACCTTCAAGTGGTCGGCGTCGGCACCGATGTCCCCCGTCCACCCGGCGTTTTCAGCCCCTTGCATGGCATCGTCCATGACTTGTTGCGGGGTTCGCTTGGTGCGGGTCATCTCGCGTATCGATTGTTGCGGATAAATCGCAGTGATTCCGTCACCGCACCGCTTCATTGCCGCCACGTGACCAGGAGTCGCCAGGCCCGTGCGGTCACCAAAGCCGAACGAAGGAGCCAATCCGAGAGAGACGCATTTTTTCATGGTTGTTTTGTCAGTTAGCGGTTAGCAGTTAGCAGTTAGCGGTTAGCGGTTAGCGGTTGGCACGCTAATCGCTGATTTCAATGATTGCTTTGATTACGCCCGTTTCGGGTTTGGTGAATGATTCAAAGTCGTTGAGGATACCGTCGAAACTTGTGCGATGGGTGATCCAGGGATCCGTGTTGATCGTGCCGTTCTCGATCAGTTTGATGATCCGTGTGAAATCAGGCGGGAGCGCGTTTCGCGAAGCGAGGATCGACGCTTCGGGCCGGTGCATGACCGGATGCTTGAAGCTGATTTCTTCTGTCGTGATACCAACGTAGACCAGTCGGCCGGTCGGAGCGATGTACTGCAACGCACCCGCCATGGAATGTTTGTTTCCCGTCGCGTCGGTGATGACCTGGTACATGTCGCCGCCGGTAATTTCCTTCATCCGGTCAATTTCGCTTCCGTCGCCTTTGAAGAGGACAGTGTTTTCGATCCCGTACGTCTGGAGGACGAAGTCGAGCCGGGCGGGATTCATGTCCATGACGCTGATTGTGGCGTCGGTCAGCCGGGCGAATTCGAGTGTCGCAAGCCCGATCGGCCCCATTCCTATGATTAAAGCGTGGTCACCGCCGACGGGTGCTCCGCGATCGTTGGCATGGCATCCAATGGCGAGTGTTTCAACGAGCGCAAGTTGATCAAAGGCGAGTTTCTCAGAGGGGTGCAGCTTGTCGGCACGCACCAGAAACGACTCGCAAAGGCCGCCGTCCATCATGACGCCGATCACCTTCAGATTCTGACAGCAATTCATCGCGCCGCGGCGGCAAGCGTAGCACTCGCCGCAATTCATGTAGGGTTCGATACTGCACCGGTCACCCGGCCGAACGTTGGTTACGCCGTCACCGACCGCGACAACTTCCACGCCGAGCTCATGTCCAGGTATTCGCGGAAAATCGAAAAAGGGAAACTTGCCGAGGTAGCAACTGATGTCGGTTCCGCAAACGCCCATTCGATGCGTTCGTACCAGTGCTTGACCAGCACCCGGTGGGGCCGGCTCGTCAATCTCGATTCGTTTGAGCGTTTTGACTTCCGAGATCTGTATCGCACGCATGAAACTCTGCTCTTAAAAAAATGGCGGCGCGTTGGCGGCAACTAGAGGTCGTAAGCCCGAACGGCGGTATTTGCGAAGAAGTCGGCCTGTTCCTGCTGCGATAATTCGCCCGCGAGTTCACGCACTGTGTCGACCCATTTTCTGTGGCTCGACTTGAGCAGACACACCGGCCAATCGCTGCCAAACATCAAGCGTTTCGGAGTGAAGACTTCCAGAGCCACGTCCCAGTAGGGCCGTACGGTTTCGATGGACCACTCGTCGTCGCGAACTTCGGTAACGACCCCGGAAAACTTGCAGGTCAGATTCTCTCGCTTGGCAATTTCGCGAAAATCCCGCTCCCATGCTCGATCGAACTCATCCGCTCGAATGGTTGGCTTGGCAATGTGGTCAAGCACCATCGGGAGGTCGCGGTGATGGTCCACAAATTCGATTGATGCCGGTAATTGTCGGGCGAAGATCAGCACGTCATAAACCAGGTCACGTCCCTTGAGTGCTGCGATTCCGCGGTTGAAATCCGATCCGAGGATAAAACGATCGTCCGGTTCGTCCTGGACGACGTGCCGCACACCTTTGAGGAGTTTCGAATTGCTGAATTGGTCGAGCACATTGGCGATGTTGGGATCCGCCAGCGGAACCCAACCGACGACGCCGCGGATCAAGGGCTCGTCGTCGGCAATCTTCAATAATGCATTTGTCTCCTCGATACTTTGGCGTGCCTGGACGGAAACGAATCCATCGACACCGCTATCCGAGGCGATCTCACGCAATTGCGGCGCCAGAAAATCGCGTTGCAGGACCGACATCTCGTCGGAGATCCAGCCGTACTGGTCAGGCGAATACTTCCATAGGTGGTGGTGGCTGTCGATCAACATGTGGAGCAAACGCAATTTGTCGGCGGCTGGTAACGATCACAAGTTCAGATCATAGACAACGACGGTGAAGTGAATAACCCGTGGTGAATCGATGCCGGGGCGCGTGCGCGCCGGATCTTTCTCTTTTGCACATCATAACGGCGTCAGCCGGCCCGCTGTTGAAACCCCGAATCGTTTTGTAATCGGTTCGTCCAACAGAATCGGACCGGTCTGCACAG
>JAHELS010000412.1 GCA_024644085.1 Rhodopirellula sp. | reverse complement strand
GTTGCGGGCCCGAGGCCGGTGATCGAGTTTCTGGTCAACCGCTGCCGATCATTGATTTACAGCACGTCGTTGGCGCCGGCGGCGGTCGCGGCGGCGAGTGAATCGTTCGCGGTGATACGGTCGGAGAGCGAGCGGCGCGAGCGGGTCCAGGAGTACGCTCGCAGCGTGCGCCGCGGTTTGTCGATCGATGCCGATCCGATCGAAGCGTGCGTGCCGATCGTGCCGTATGTGCTCGGAGAGGATAAGCGCGCGTTGGCTGCGGCGGCGTCGTTGGTCGAAGCGGGTTTTTACGTGCCGGCGATTCGCCCGCCGACGGTACCCGAGGGATCGGCCCGGTTAAGGATATCGTTGTCGGCCGCGCACGAGCCGGCGATGGTGGAGAGTTTGATCGAGGCGGTGAAGCGTTTGGCGTGAGTGTGGCTCGGTTGTCCCAACCGAGAAATCCAAAGTGTGGCTCGGTTGTCCCAACCGAGAAATCCAGAGTGTGGCTTGGTTGTCCCAACCGAGAAATCCAGAGTGTGGCTCGGTTGTCCCAACCGAGAATCTGAACAGATCCGTGGCTCGATTCTTTCAACCGAGGATGGGGACAGGGCGGAAGAAGACTCGTTTGGGACAAACGACCCACACTGAAGACCCTCCCCGGGCAAAATCATTTCTGAATGCTCGGTCGAGACCACCCAGTCGCAATCGTCGGCTCACGATGCCCGCGGCTAGCGCCGGCGGCTCAGGTTGCTTGCAGCTGTGAAAATCATGCTCATTTTTTCCGCACGGCGCTCACGATTCGGGTGATAATCGGTTTTTGGACGATTCCCGGGGAATCCGCCTAAGAACGGTTTTACGAACGGGTCTGACCTATGCTGTCGGACGGAAAGGGTCAGACCTGAATGGCACTAATTCAGGGTATCCAATTTGAGCGGCAAGGCGCTAGCCGCCGGTTTTTGCAAGGAAACGTTGGCCCCAAGAACCGGCGGCTAGCGCCTTGCCGCTCAGATTAAGTGTCATTCGGGTCGGACCCCTTTTAAAAACCTAAGAAATTCGCTCGTCGATCGTTTACACCCTGCCGCTGCCTGCCGATTGGGCCCTTCTCTGAACTTTTCTCCTGTGGAGCTTGTCATGGTTTCGGGTTGCAGAACCACTTTCACGTTCGCGAGTCTGTTGCTTGCTCTCGCGACGATACTTTTCTCATCGAGGACGGCCGTGGCAGAACCAATTGGATGGATGGAGAAATACGCGCTCGCGGCCGACCGCGCCGGCATGCTCGATGAGCTGATCCCCGGCAGCGACGATTATTACTTCTATCACTGTTTGCACTATCAAACGACAAACCAATTGGAACGCAGCGAGGCGACGCTTCGCGATTGGCTCGCGCTGCACAAGGGCCGCGAGACGGCGACGATCACGGCAATGATCGACCGTCAACGTTTGTTGACCTACAACGATTCGCCTCAGCGTACGATCGACCACTTGATTCGACGGCTCGGCATCAAGCTCGATCACGCCCCCCCGGCGACCAAGAACGAGCGACGCTTTCCCAGCGCCCTGGATGCCAAGGTGATCGATGCCGATGCGCTGGTCAAAGACGCGCTGCAGCGTAACGACCAACTCAAACCTCTCGGCGTCCAACACCTCGCCGACATGTTCCGCAGCGGCAAGACCGCCGGATTGTCGATCAGCCTGCGTGATTTTCTTGAACGCGTCACGGGTGCCTACGTCGATCAATTGGAGTTCTTCGTGATCCGGGAACTGGCCGGCCGCCGCGAGAATGAAAAACGTTTCGGCGACCTGCGGGCGCACGGCTACCTGACGCTCGAAGAACTTCGCGCGGTGGCTGAGGCTGTGCCGCAAGTCGCCGATGACAACGAGTACGTCTCGGCGATCCTCCGCCGGATGCGTCCCGACGCCGACAGCGATCCGAGCCAGGAGCAGCAGGTCCGCATCGATTACCTGACGCGCGTCGAAGAGTATCTGCAGACGTTGCCGCCGAGCTACAACAGCATGAAAGCGTCGGCCGCGTACCGCTTGCTCGAAGCGAACCTGGCGAGAGGAAAATTTGACCGCGAATTGTTTCTGCGGTACCTGGCCCTGCCGCGCGTCAGCCCGATCGTCCATCCCGAATGGGTGCGCCGCGCCGGCAACCGGGCCAACTTGAACGACGACTTCATGGAAATCGCGTTGTTGCCGCCGATCCGAGACGAGCAATCGCTGGTGCGGGCCCACCTCGAATATTTTCTTCGCGACGCGGAAAACGTCGATGCGTTCAGCGAGTACCTGCAGCCCGATTACTTGCGCCGCGTGTTTGCCGAGACCAAGTTGTTGTACGGCATCGGGACAGAGGCTGATTGGTACAAGATGTTGTCGCCATCGCAGCGTCAGGCGATTCGGGACGCGGTCGAGCTTCAGATTGCGGCCGACAATCCTCGTCAGTTCCCGGTCGACGGCGAGACGACATTGTCGGTCGACGTCAAGAATGTCGACGAATTGGTCATCCGCATCTACGAGATCAATACCCAGTCGTACTATCGTTCGCACGACAAACCGGTCGACACCGATATCGAACTCGACGGGTTGGTTGCGACGCACGAAAAGAAGTTGTCGTTCAATCAGCCCGCCGTGCAGCGTCACCGCGAAAGTCTGACGCTGCCGGAGATCACCGGGCGTGGAGTGTGGGTTGTTGATCTGGTCGGCAAGGGGGTTCGATCACGGGCTCTGATTCGCCGCGGCGCCGTTGATCACGTGCACTCGTCGAGCGCCAACGGCATGGTCTTCACGATCATTGACGAGAACCGAAAACCGATTTCGGCGGCGACGATGTTGGTTGGGTCGCGCGAGTTCGTCGCTGACGAAGAGGGACGGATCATGTTGCCGCCGGTGGTCGATCAGGTTTCTCGCCGGGCGATCATCAGTGATGGGACGATCGCCCGCCAGGTGAAGTTTCGTCATCTTCGTGAACGGTATCAATTGACCGCCGGGATGCATCTCGACCGGACGCAATTGCAAAGTGGTTCCCAGACCGAATTGCTCATTCGACCGCGGTTGATGATGGGCAACACCGTGATCGATCCGAAAACGCTGGGCGATGTTTCGGTCCGCATCGAAGCGAAAGACCTTGACGATCTTTCGATCACTCACCAGGTCAACGATCTCGAATTGGACCAGGCGGGTGAATTGGTCGTGCCGATTCGTATTCCCGCTCGTTTGGCCCAGTTGTCCGTGACGCTGTCGGGAACGATCGATGGATTGGCCGACGGCAAGGAGCAAACGCTGGAGACACGGCGCAGCTGGGACGTTGCCGGGATTCGCAGAACCAGCCACACGCACGATACGTTCCTGACGCGCGACGGCGATGACTACGTGATCGAAGTGCGGGGGCGCAACGGCGAAGTGGTTCCCCGCGCGACGGTGAACGTTTCGATGACGACCCAGTGGCGCAGTGCGGTGGTCGAACAAACGCTGCAATCGGACGACGGCGGCCAGGTGCGGCTGGGGAAACTCGAGGGGGTCCGCGAGGTTCGTTTCTCGGTTCCCGCGGGAATGCAACACACCCGAGATCTCACCCTTGACC
>JAHELS010000411.1 GCA_024644085.1 Rhodopirellula sp. | reverse complement strand
AATCAGATAGTAATTCCCGGGTAGCGCGCCGGTGAGCGGAACATCGGCCGTTGCGTCGTAACTGGCTCCCGGAACCAGATCCGCCAGACGCATCGTGCGACCAATGAACTGGTCATCCGGTGACAACGCCGGATCGTGCGAAAGGTAAATCGTGTCGTACCACGGCGCTATCGCCGCACCTGCACCAAGGTTGCGTACGGTCCAGTTGACCGTGATGGTGTCGCTCGCCGACCCGACGGTCGGGCCGCTGACGTCTTGGGCGATCAGATCGACGTCGGAAAATGAGATCTCCTGACGTTCAAAGGCGCCGCGGTCGTGATAGGTCGGTACCCCGACGCCGGTATTGGGGACATTGGGATCGTCGAATCGGGGGTTGCCCAGGATGTCCAGTGCCGGCGCGCCCCCGCTGCTGGCCGAATCGACAGCCGGTGACCCTGACCGCAGCCGGTAGTCGAATCTCTCGGCGTCAATGTACCGGGGATTCGCGGACAGGTTGTTGTTCGTGCCTGTTAACGACTCCAGACCGTCATAATCGCCGTTCTGTGCATCGGGATTGAAGGCGATGTTGAATTCGCCGGTGACGGCACCGCCACCTTCGCTGACCACGCCGGCGGTCGAATGGAACGTGATCAGGTTGTTGGTCAACCCGACGTTCGTGTCACCTTCGCTGGAAACGACGCCGCGTGCATTGCCGTCGATCGTGTTGTTGATCGCAATCACATCACTGCCCGAGGCGGCCAAGATCCCCGCGCGTAAGCTGCCAACCAGCACGTTGTTGGTCAGGTTCACCGTGGCTTCGTTGATCGCCAGAACCGCGTTGGTATCCGATCGATGAACGCTGGAATTCGCCATCGTCAGCGACGCGCGGTCGACCACAACGGCGCCGCCGAGGAAATCGCCACCGTATCGCAGATCGGCGTGGTTAATCGTGTTGCCGGTGCTGCCGGCACGGAACCAGACGCGCGCCCAGTCACCGATCGAGGGAGTGGTTGCATCGCCGTTGTTGTTGGTGTCGCCGCCGGCCGTATCGTCGTGCCGTGAAGTCACAACCACGGGCGACTCGACCGTGCCGTTGATGTTCAGCGTACCGTCCACGATCAAGTCAACACTTACGTCCGACGGCTTGATGATTTGACCGGCTTCGATCTGCAGCGTCCGACCACTCGGCACCGTCACGTCATTGTCCAACCAATAGACAATTTCCGGATCATCCCACACGAGGTCTTTGGCCAGCAAACCCGCATCCACCTGCAGGCCGTTGATGCCGTTGCCGGTCGCCGTGACGCCGCGGATCGTCGGATTCGAATTCAAATCCATGCTCACCGCCGCATCGACGTTGCCGGCGAAGACATTGTTGGTCAGTGCAGCGTCGGTACCCTGAAGTCGAATTCCATCGGTCTCGCTGCTGTCGAACACGCTGTTGGAAATCGACACGTCGGTGTCGGTCGCCAGCAGCGAAGTTGCGATAAAGAACTGACCGCCATAGTAAGATTGCAAATGATCGATCGTGTTGCCGCTACTGTCACCGCGGAGATGAATGCGCCCCCAATCGCCGGCTGCCGGCGCCGTCGACTGGCCATCACCGTTGGTGTCTTCGCCCAGCGTGTCATCGGCCGCCGAGGTGAAGACGACTGGGTCGGTCGTCGTACCGGCGATCGTCAGCGTCCCGTCGACATTCAAGTCGACCACCGCGGACGACGGCTTGACGATCTGGCCGGCGCCGATCTGCAGCGTCCGGCCATTTGGCACCGTCACGTCATCGTTGAGCCAGTAAACGATGTCCGAATCGTCCCACACCAGGTCTTTGGCCAGCAAACCGGCGTCCACCTGCAGGCCGTTGATGCCGTTGCCGGTCGCCGTCACACCGCTGATCGTCGGATTCGAATTCAAATCCATGCTCACCGCCGCATCGACGTTGCCGGTGAAGACATTGTTGGTCAGTACGGCATCGGTGCCCTGAAGCCGAATTCCATCGCTTTCGCTATTGTCGAACACGCTGTTGGAAATCGACACGTCGGTATCGGTCGCCAGCAGCGAAGTTGCGATAAAGAACTGACCGCCATAGTAAGATTGCAAATGATCAATGGTGTTGCCGCTGCTGTCACCGCGCAAATGAATGCGCCCCCAATCCCCGGCTGCCGGCGCCGTCGACTGGCCATCACCGTTGGTGTCTTCGCCCAGCGTATCATCGGCCGCCGAGGTGAAGACGACTGGGTCGGTCGTCGTACCGGCGATCGTCAGCGTCCCATCGACATTCAAGTCGACCACCGCGGACGACGGCTTGACGATCTGGCCGGCGCCGATTTGCAACGTCCGGCCATTTGGCACCGTCACGTCATTGTTGAGCCAGTAAACGATATCCGGATCGTCCCACACCAGGTCTTTGGCCAGCAAACCGGCGTCCACCTGTAGTCCGTTGATGCCGTTGCCGGTCGCCGTGACGCCGCCGATGTTCGGATTTGAATTCAAATCCATGGTGATCGCGGCACCCGCGTTGTCGCGATACTCGTTTCCTGTCAGCGTCGGGTCCGCTCCGATGATGCGCACTGCAGCGGACGCAGAGTCGCGGAGTGTGCTGTCAGAGATTGTCAGATTGCCGCCGTTGGCCAGGACCATGGCAGCTTGGAAGTTTCCTCCAAAGCGGATCTGCGCATGGGTGATCGTGCCGGACCCGTTGACCTGGATTCGCGGCCAGTCACCCGCCGCCGGCACGCTGGCCCCGCCGTCACCATTGGTATCTTCGCCGACGTCGTCACGGATCGACGTGAAAATGATGTTTTGCGATGCGGTCCCCTGCGCGTCCAGAATTCCGTCAACCAGCAGGTTCCTGCCGGAGTGGAACTTGACGATCGTGCCGGGATCGACCGTGAGCGTGACACCCTCGGCGACGGTCAAGTCGCCGGTCACTTCCTGGACTTCGGTATTCGTCCAGGTTGTGTTGGTAGTGAGTGTTCCCGACCAGGAGGCCAAGACGCGGCGCTCCTCGAGCTTCTCCATCAACATCCGCCGCTGACGCGCTCCCCAACAACTCCGAACTCGATCCGAATGACGGCGTTTGCGGGTCTTGGTCAGTTTTTTCAAGAAAATCCGGCGCATCACGCTCCCCGCTGCCTCGATGTTGGAATCTCAAGATGTCTGTCGTGCGTTATTGCACACGATGTGCAAGCCCGGCAGCGACCCGCGCGCTCAAATCGTCAGGGTCGTCGTTTGTTCTGTTCGCCAGAATGGCCGTATAGATGGACAGCCGGTTCGCCGGGTGCATCGATTTAAGCAACTGGCATGCCCAAACCAGCGCCGCAACGGTAAGAAACCGGCGCCGCGTTTCGGCACGCATGCCACAGCATGCGAATCGCCATGGACGAGAGACCGCCGTATTCAAGAATCTCGATTGGTGGGGGCTGTCAAGCTTTGTTTCGTCAACGGTGACCCCCGAGTGATCCGCGCGATGGGCCGTGAGTGGGCGCAGCGCCACCCGTCATGCCGAACACACACATTCGCGTTTGGCCCGAAAGGATGAAAGCGATTTGGAATATCATCACCTTTCGCGGAGCGAAAGGTGACTTCGCTCAAACCGC
>JAHELS010000410.1 GCA_024644085.1 Rhodopirellula sp. | reverse complement strand
TCAACGCCATGTCGTAGAGGCCGCTTTGCAGCTCTCCGCCGGAGTCGTTGGCTAGGCGCGCGAATGCGAGGACATCTTCACGGCTGGTGAGCGTCTCGCCGGCGCGCTCGAGCAGGTTGCGCAGAGCCTCGTCGAGTTTGTTGATGGCGGGTGCGTTGGGTGTTTGATCGGCAGCCAATGACTGTTGGATGTCGAAATATGCCGCCATTGCTTGGTCGTACTGATCACCGGCCTCGTCAGTCAACACGACCGGCTTTTGCTCTGTCAAAACCAATGGGCCCGCTGGATAGACCGACGCCCGGCTCGGGTCCATCAGCGATGGATTTCCGGCCAGCTGCATTTGCGAGTCGATCAGAAAATTGCCCGCCGTGGCGACAACTTCAGCGGGTGAAACGCCCTCGAGAATCACCGCATCGGAATCGGTCATCGATCCGACCACGACACGGCGGACCTCGAATCGTCCCGGTTCGGTTTCCACGTAGACGACGCTGTTATCACCCGCCATCAGCACGGCATCTCGCGGCACGGTAACAATCTGTTCCGGCGGAAGTGGCGTTTCGGAGTATCCAAGCTCGGTCGTTGGAATCAAATCCATCCCACAGATTGGGCAGTCGCCGGGATTCTCACGGATCACCTGCGGGTGCATGGGGCTGATGTATTTACCGGCCAAAACGGGATCGTAGATCTTTTCCTGGTGTATCGCTGCGACGTAAACACGCGCGGTGGCGTAATCTCCGGGGCGGAGTTTGCCATCGGGGTTGAGCATTTCCACTCGCACACGAACGGTTTGCGTGTTTGGATTGACCGTCGGATCGATAAAGGCGATGCGCCCGGTAAAGACTTCGCCTGGTACCGACTTCAATTCTGCTTCGATCTGTTGGCCGAAGCGGATTCGAGCGGCATCATCCGGAAACAGGTCCAGCATCAACCACACCGTTGACAGGTCGGCAATCCGGTAGAGCTTCTCGCCGGCTTTGAGATAGTCGCCCTCCACGGCGTGCTTATCGACAACCGTGCCCGAGATCGGCGACTTGATGCGGATCCGGCTTTCCGCCTTTCCGCGATCACGGAGCTCAGATATCTGGTCGTCCGTCAATCCGAGCTCAATCAGTTTTTGGCGGGCGAGTTCCGAGAGGGCGACGCCGCCACCAAACCGATCCAGGCTGTCGCTGTCGAGCGCCGTCAGGAACTCGACCTGTGCCGAATAAAGATCGGGACTGTAGAGCAATGCAACGTCATCGTCCTTCTTCACCGGAACGCCAACGTAGTTTGCATAGAGTTCTTCAATGCGGCCGCCAACATACGCCGAAATGGTCGCAAGCTTGCTCTGATCGAAATCGATGGCACCGATCGTGCGGATGACCTGCGTGACCGGTCCCATTTTCGCCTTTGCCGTTTGGATGCCGATCAATCTTCGGGCGGCCGGCTCGATCGTCACCGACATTCCATCCCCGCCACCATCGGTCGCTTGCACCAAATCCATCGCGCACACGGGACACCGGCCCGGTTCAGATGACGCCGGAGTGCACATCATCGGGCAAATGTAACGGTCACTGGCCGAACTTGACGTGGGCGTCGTTGCCTTCGATTGGTTCGTCGCAGGCACCAGTTTCATCGCACAGATCGGGCATTTCCCCGGTTCGTTCTGGCGAATCTGCGGATGCATTGGACAGGTGTAGATCGTTTCGCCCGAGTGATCATGCGCTTCGGCGTCGACCGCGACGCTATCGGGTCGGATCCAACCTACTCGTTGGGCGAGTCCAATCAGCGCGATGCCGAGTACGAACACGGCCAGCAGGACCGCGGCATGCACGGCGGTCCTGCCAAGCCACAGAAACCCGGCAACCCTCGATCGCTTCGGAACAATCTTCTCTGGTGACGATTCCGCACCCATGGTTGTCGAAGCATCTGGCTCGCCAGCAGTTTCGTTCAGTGGTTTCTCGCTACTCATTGGTCTCGTCTGTATCTTCGTGAACGTGGTCTTCGTCAGCGTGGTCTTCGTGATCATGCGTGTGAGAGGGGTCACCGTGCCCCGCGTGTTCGTGGCCGTCCTCGGCACTCTCGATTCGAACGGACGCAAATTTTTCGGCCTGTTCCTGCTCGGAAAGCGTCGCCCATTTCTGGGGGCATCCGTCGCAACAGAACCCAATCGTTTTGCCCGCGTACTCGGTGGTCAGCTCGTCCGTAGGGGTTCCCCCCATGATCGGACACTTTGTGTTGGCAAAGCTGACTTGCTCGACATCAACAGTAACTTGTGTCGTGGGGCTGGCCAGCGGCTCGATTGTATCGGCACTTTGGCCACAACCGACGAGGATTGCCGAGAGAGCGAAAACAGAAGCAACAACGAAGATGGAGATACGCATTTAGAGTTTCCTGATTCAATGATCTGCAAATACAAAAAAACAAATAACGGGTCGTCAATCGCAGGTGCGGCGGCCAAGCCACCATGCCATGTCCTGCAACATGAGCCGCACTCACATGCGTCGGGCCAGGATGGTGTGAGGCACATTGTTCCGCGGCTAACGTCATCGGCTCAGGTGCATCCAAGAGGCTGCGAGCCGGCAAAACGCAGAATGAGCGCGCACACGCTCATCCAAAGAATTCGTTAGATGCGCCAGACGCAAAGAAAACGCTGGGAGAAATCGCACCGAGATCCATGCGACAGATTCACGCCTGGGCAAGGAGAGCGAGAGAGGGTTAAGCCCAATGCAGGATCGGCGCCGGACAATAAACGAACCGTGACGTGGCGAATCGATTCATGACGATGCCCATCGCGATTCATTGGCGGCGTTGTGACGCCGCAGGTGCAGGGTGAGTCGAGAGCAACGGCCGCGTCGCGCTCAGTGATGGAGGCGGCCGAGGGAGACTCTTCCATGTTGTCCGGCTTGCCCACGCAACAGCAACAGGACTCGCCGGCTTCGACCTCACAGCAACCGCAACCGCTACAAACGGTAACCTCCGCCGTATTCTCCGTGGGGCAAGCTTGCGGTCCGGCAAACAGGGCCACCGGCTGAATCATCATTGCGATGATCAGCGAAAGTGTGAGGCCGGTGTGGGTTACGCGCAAGAATGTCATCGTGAAAACCGATAATACGGCAAGGTCGTTGCCCGATCGTCCCACGGAGGGGATTGGCCAGGGACGAGGGATTGACGGCTGCAAGCTGCTCGACAGTTCAACCGAAATTTCACCTCCGGGCAAGATGCAACGTCCATTATACGCAGCGAAATCAGTGGCAACGTGCAACTAAACAGATTCGACCGGCGAAATGCGTGCCTAAGCAGTGTGACGTTGCTCGTGGTCCTGGCGGTCATCGCGGCCGGCGGGTGCGGGTCTTCGCCTGCTCGCCACCAACAAATCGCAAAAAGCTCGCCGACTCCGCCATCGCAAACAGGCGTGTCTTGGGACCAAATCCTGGCCGAGTCGGACCCCGGGTCGCCCAAGGCCGAGGCGTATCTGGGCGAGAATCAGGTTCGTTCGGTGGGTTACGCACACGGGATTGTCGCCGCGCCGATCGCGGGTTTGTCCGAGGACGCTGCCGAGCACCGTGACACGGCGGTCGTCATGTTGGAATCGTC
>JAHELS010000164.1 GCA_024644085.1 Rhodopirellula sp. | reverse complement strand
GGAAAACTTGGCCCAGTCTCAGCAGTCCCGAAGAGATCTGCAGCACGCCCATGATGATGACAATGATCGCCAGCCCTCTGAGCCCACGGCCATTGACGATCTCCAACACCATCACCGCGAGTCCCGCAGAGGGACCGCTGATTTGGATCGGACTTCCAGCCAATGAACCAATGATCATGCCGCCGACGATGGCTGTCACCAGTCCCAGTACCGGTGGCACACCCGAAGCGATCGCGATTCCCATCGACAGCGGTACGCTGATCAAGACAACGACGATTGCCGGAACGACATTCCCGCGCCAACCTGCATTTCCGTTGATCATGATAAATCCGCTGTGGAGCTAGAGACGAGCAAGGTTGGTCGAACAGTCCTCCACCGCCACGCGCTTTCCCAAAATGTTACGTTTATCCAACTGAGACTGGCGAATTGAACTCTGCCGGCTTCACGGCCAGTAACGAGCAGGGGATTCTAGGCAATAATCGCTCGGCAGTGTTTCCTGTGATGAACCCGGAAATGTCGGCGCGACCCACCGTGCCCATAACGATCAAGTCGATATCGTGCTGCTCGACATATACTATCGGGTGGAACCCATTATGCGTGGTTCATCCGCGGATCTTGGGCAATTATGCGGGGTCTGAACATGCATAATTAATCGTTATCCGACTCAATGAATCGACACTCACTTACCTTCTTAACGTTGGCTGCCGTCTTCGTTGGTTGTCATACAAGCTCCGAAGATCCATGGTTCTCACCGGGATTGACGATCGATGCTATTGAGGCCGTGACCGTTGTTTCGTCCGCCTACACTCTTGATGGGGGAACGACGACATTGTTCCTAGTCACCAAATCAGGGCAAAAGTGTATTGTTCGGCTTAATCAACACCAGTTCGCACACACACAGGATCCAGGACGGCTTTTCTTCAACGATGAGATGATTGACGTTCGCTCACCTGAAGAAGCCATGATCATCGCACTGCTTCAAGCCGCGGAGTTTGATTCGGTCGCTTACGGATCTGCAACTCATTCAAAGGATATTTCGGGACGCAACGCAGCTGTCGTGTCCGAGATGAACGTGACGGAGGGCGATGAGACCTTTCGGAGACTGCGAGATTCGATGGTGCGGTTCCTCCTGTCCGACGAATACGTTGCTATGGCAAAACGCGGCTCGGTTTACCCATCATCCCCCAGCCCTTGATCTGTCCGTCGTAAAAGCACAACGAATGGCATGTGATTCGAAACGACGGATAACCATCGCATGGACACGGAGGCCCGTTGGTTCGGTTTCACAAATGGATTGTCAACTCACGGACCCCGGTCATGCGGGACGTTCGTCGGATTAAGATTACAGTCGCGCAACACGCACGACTTCTACCAATCGATCGTCTTTGCTCACGGTGAAAATGATACGTAGCGGCGGCACGTTTAGAGAACGCAATCCTTCGGCAACATCGTCGCCTTTTGAATCTGCGTCCGTGCCCAGTTCCAGATCGATAGCGTGGGTGGCTGCTGCGATCGCGTTGCGGTCTTGGGCGGCCAACCAAATTTCGACCAACTCGTCTTCGACACTCTGAACCCAAACAACCGTGTACCGGGTCATTCGTCCTCCAACGACTTCAGGCGTTCAATTACCTGTTGGGTCGTACGTCTGGGTTCGTCAGAGGCCGCCCGCTGTCGTGCAATCGCAATCTCCTCGTCGGAGAACGGGCGAGCGAAGAAACCGAGTCGATTTCCGGCGACATCGACGATTTCGACGCTTTCCTTGGCTTCTACGATGGCTTTTGCTTGATCTTCGGTTACGACTATTTTGACCATATTTCTGTCCTTGCGACCGATTCAACTTTCCTTCCGAGTCTACTTTAATCGAATGGAATCGACAAACGCATTGCAAGCGTGACCGACGAAGGGAAGATCAAAGGGGTCAGGACTCTTTTCCGCTCGGGGAAGAGCAAAGGGGTCAGGACTCTTTTCCGCTCGACGAGTTTCACGTCAGCCGAACAATTGCGTCCTCTCGGCTCGGTTTCTACGTCGTTATCCAGCTTAGGCTTGGGTCGGTTCGATGCAGCCGACGTCTGACTCGATCAATTGTTTTAATTGCGTGCCCATGGCGTTCAGGTCGCCGGCAGCTCGCTCGGTTTCTTTTGTGGCCGCAAGCGACTGTTTCGCCGTCCGGTCGATTTCGTTCATCGATTCAGTAACCTTGCTCATGTTTGCCGCCTGTTGGCTGGATGCACTGACGATTCGCGCGGCTGCTTGAGCGGCCTCGCTGACCATGTTACCTAGATCGTCGATCGTGTTTTCTGCCTTAGCCACGACACCGTTGGCTTCTTCGACCGAGTTAATGCCTTGCTCGGTGGATTGCACGGCGTTGCTGGTGGCCTGTTGAATCTCGTGCAAAATGCTCCGTACCTGTGTTGTTGCCTTCTTGGCCTGTCCGGCCAGTGACTTGACTTCCGTGGCGACGACGGCAAAACCTTTTCCGGCATCACCTGCGCGCGAGGCTTCCACGGCGGCATTCAAGGCCAGGACGTTGGTCTTTTCAGCGATCTCCTTGACGGATTCGGTGATTTCACCGATTGCCTGCGCTCGTTCGGCAAGTTCCAAAATACTCTGAGCGGTCGATTCAACCTGCTGACGCACATGGTTCATCGTGACACGCGTTTCCTCGATCGCCTTTCGCCCTGACTTGCTGATGTCATCGGCACGTTGAGCAGTCTCGGCAACTTGCCTGGCCGAATGCGTCGACTCCTCCGCTGCTTGCGAGGCTTGGGCGACAAACGAGACGGCGCGTGACACGGTTGCCGCTTCTCGTTCAGCACCGAGCGATTCCTGGGCCATCGTTGCGGAGATTTCGACGCTGGCTGCTGACAGGTGGTTTGCAGCATCGTGGATCGCATCGAACAACCGCAATCGTTCTTGTTCGGCTTGCTGGCGTGACGTGATGTCGTGGACCGTGGCGATGTACAGACCGTTGTGATCGTCATTCATTGTTGTTAGACGAACCGTGGCGGGAAATGTTTTTCCGTCCTTCGTTCTGCCGTTGATCTGCCGCTCTTGGCCGATCTGCTGATACTGACCACGACGAAGATCGCCGTTGGTGGATTTGGCGATTTCTTCGTCCAATGTCGGTGACAACAACTTAGCGTTTCGACCCAGAATCTCTGAATCGCTATAGCCAAACATCCGCTCACTCGCTGCGTTGTAAGAGCGGATATTGTTATCCTCGCCGATCGTAATGATGGCGTCGGCTGTCGAATCAAGAATCGCGCGGATGTGCGTCTCGCGAGCGGCATTGGCTTCGGCTTCGTCCGCCCGCTCCCGGGAAAGAGCGGTCAGCCGTGTCTCCCGATCCGCTCTTTCCTTCATATCACGTTGGCCCTGCCAACAGGCAAAGATCAAAAAGATGTCTTCGAATACTACCCAAGCCGCATGCTCCAGCCAGCGCCACGGACTTGCGGTCAATATTCCGAATACGGACTGAGGCCAATAGATCCCGCGAATGTAATGATCGATGGCCACAACGATCGTGGCCGTTGCCAGCACGGTCCAGTCACGGTAGAAAGCGAGAAACGCGAGCGATCCGAAGATATGGAAATGAGTTTCGATTCGTCCGCCACACAGGTGAATCAACAATGCCGACATCAGCATCTGGCCGATGGCAATCACGTGGCGTGTCAGTGGTTTTCCCGGACGTGTCAGTGCAAAAACTATTGGCAACAAAGAAATGACGCCACCCAAAATTACGGCGACCCAAACGTGCAGGTGCACTTGGCTTTGCGTGCCAATCCAGGTACGGGGTGAAATGACGAGCGCTGCTAAGATTCCCGCTAGCCACTGGGAAGCCATCAGTCCGGCGAATAACCGATCGGTCCGCCGATAGTTTTGCTGTCGATACGTCTCAAGCAATTGTTTGGCGCTCGACGTCTGCTGGTTGCCCAAGGGTTTGTTGTGTGAAATCGTCGTCATGGAATTCGGATCGAGGGGAAAGGAACGTGAGGTTCAGTCGAACAACGGGCAGCCAAATACCGGCGCCTCGGAACAACAAGAGAGCTCACCTTTGGACGCGGTGCCGCTAAGCAGACCAACAATCGAGTTGCGGCCGAGGTTATCACCTGAATGTCCGCGAGCACTGGTGATCCCGCCTTGGAAAATCAATTGACCACCCGAATCGTAAAGTAGGACCTGGCCCGATGTCGCTGCCCCAAACCGACGGAATTCCTTGCCACCATGGTCCGCAAACACCTCGACGCCAGGAATGATGGATGCGGAAGTCCAAAGATCGGTTTGTGCCCAGTCCTCTCTTGTCGCTTCCGGTTGAAAGAAGACAACGTGGGCTGACAGCTTGCGTTCACACTGTGTCATCAACACAGCCAATTCAGAGATGCTCGCCCGAGTGCACGGGCACCGGGGATGTGCAAACATGACGATCGTGGGGAGATTCTTGGATCGCAAAATTCGGCTTCCCGGTGGCCATTGCGGCCGAGGCTGTCCCACATCACCCGGTCGGTTCGAATAATCGGTCAGCACTCGCATGCCCGCAGCAACCGCTGATAACCACAGTACCACGGTTACCAGCAAAAAGATCGACTTCAAACTCGGCCAGTGCATGTGAAACATGGATTTGGTGAGTGCTCTGCCTGCTGCTGAAGTCGCTGCGCACAACACTGTCATGTGCTTTGGGTTGGGTGAATCGCCGTATCGATTTTAATCCACGCTCGACCCATCCTGCCTAGCCTTTTCGGAGGAATGCCGGGCCTAACGCCGTTTTGAAGCGTCGCAGCGATCGTGGTCAATGAGCTTTCGACGTCGGAGACGTCACCGTCAGCTTCGACATATCCTTCACAATCTGCCTAGGCACTGTCCCGTAAATGATGAAAGGCGAATTGGTGAGCCGACGACGCTTGCCGCGGCCGCAAATCTGAACTGTTGTCAACGGAAAGCCCGACGCTAGCGCGTTCGGCTCACATTTGCGGGACAGTGCCTAGTGTTTGCTTCGCGATCAGCTTCGCTTTTCAGATTCTCCTCTGAATCTGCTTCAGCTTCGACACTTGCGGGCAGCGGAGTGGAGCGCTCTTGGGTCGCTCGCGTGAAGCTCTCAGCCGTTGCCATTGCGTAGTGCAACATGGCCACCGGAACACTGTTGCCGAGCCACGACGAAACGTCTTTGGCGGGATACTTCGCCATCAATTCCGTTTCGCGGGTTGCGTGCAGGTTCTGCAACAGTCGCGGCCAGGTCTGATGACCGCCGCGGGTGATGATCTTCTGGAACTGTGATCACAATTTCGAGTTCCAATCACGATAGCGGGTGATGACGTGAACTGTGCCATCGTCGGCCAACTCGTGAGCATCTTCCAAGAACGGTCGCAGCTCGGGAAAGATCGGACAACGTTTCGGAGATCACGAAGATGCGGACGCGAAGGATCTGTCTGGCCAACGAGCAGTTGCCGCCTCGTTTGCGACTACTGGCGCTGTTCGATAGTGTGCCGTTTTTTTGGACCCGAGAAACTGTGTCGACCTGTCACACCTGGTCATTCGCGGCGCGCATATGACTCGATACTTTGCCTGGACTGCAGCGAGCGTTTCACTCCGCAGAATCTACATTGCTGCCTCTAGTCGATTACTCTTGTCTGTCACTACGCGCTCATAGCGATGCAAGATGTGTACCAAATCGTTCGTGAACCGATCGAACTTCCGTCACGCCCGTGTGGTGAAAATACCCATCACTTCGGCGACGATCGTTCCGCGTTCGAACTGACGGACGAATCCAACGATTCGCTCATCCACACAGGCCCTGCGTTTGCGACTGCTGAACTGGCGACCGCATGTGCTTCGGGATATGCCATCCAACTTTTCGCGGAATGCCCAAAGTTTTTGTATATTGACACCTCGCGATATCCCGATATATTGAGGAGAGAGCATCAGGGAGACGCCGATGGCAACCAAGTCAGTCAAGACAAAAACGACTCGCAAGAAAGCGACGAAGCCGCGCGGTTCGGTGCAGAACTTTGGCGACGCGGCTGAGTGTCTTAAAACGCTGGCCCATCCGGTGCGGCTGAGAATTGTCCAGTTGTTGATGCACGGGCGGTACACAGTTGGGGAGTTGGCGGAAGACTGCGAAATACCAGAAAACGTTGCCTCGGAACATTTGCGTCTGATGCAGCGCTGCGGCTTCTTTTCCCGCGAACAGGAAGGGCGCCGAGTTTTTTACCAGGTTGCAGAGCCGCATTTGGCGCAGTTAATGCAGTGCATCGAGAGCAGATCTTTGAACTAGGTGATGTCGATCTCTAGTCGGCCCGCTCATTTTTTTACCACAATGTATCGTCGCCCCGCGACATAACGACACATCAAGAAACGGAAGGTATTCGATGGAAACGATTTCTGTCCATGAATTGGCCCGCAAGCATGAGAACGAAGAATCCGTCGACTTGATCGACTTGCGGATGCCGAGGGAGTTTCGCGAGGTCCATGCCGAGTGCGCGAGGAGTTTTCCGTTGGATTCGCTTGATCCGAACGCGATCGCGGCATCACGTAATGGCCGATCCGGCGAGCCGCTGTATCTGATTTGCCAAAGCGGGAATCGTTCCGGGCAGGCTCACAAGAAGTTTGTCGACGCCGGTATTGAAAACGTCGTCAACGTGGAAGGCGGCACCACCGCATGGGTTGCCGCAGGGTTGCCGGTCGTTCGCGGCAAGAAAGCATTTCCGCTGATGCAACAGGTTCAGATCACGGCCGGTTTTCTGGTCGTACTTGGCGTCGTGTTGGGTTACTTCGTTCACCCGAACTTCGTTGGGCTTTCCGCGTTCATCGGTGCCGGATTGGTGTTTGCCGGGTGTACGGGCATCTGCCCCATGGCGGCAAGCATCGCCAAGATGCCTTGGAATCAATGCGGGGACGGGACTTCATGTTCGGCCTAGCAATCCTCTTCGGCTGCCTCGTCGGGTTTGCACTGGGCTTGACTGGTGGCGGCGGTGGCGTGTTTGCGGTGCCACTGCTGGTCTACGGACTGGCTGTTGCCCCGCGAGAAGCCGTGGGGATTTCGCTGGCTGCGGTCGGCGGCACGGCGATGTTTGGTGCTGTGCCGCGGATGGTGCGAGGTGAAGTGGAATTGCGAACAGGCCTGTTGTTTGCAGTCGCGGGGATGGTCGGTGCTCCGGTCGGCTCGTATCTGTCGACGCTCGTTCCCGAGAATATCCTGCTGATGATGTTTGCTGTGTTGATGCTGGTCGTGGCCCAGCGGATGTGGGCGAAGTCAAGGAACACCCAATTGCCAAGCGGCGTTTGCAACACCGAAACGAAAGTCGGTCGCGATCGCAGTGCTTGCCAGCGTGGTGAAGACGGCCAGTTGCGTTTGACCTCCAAATGCGTTCGCTTGCTGATCCTGGTTGGCCTGATGACGGGAGTGCTATCGGGCATGTTCGGTGTTGGAGGCGGATTTGTGATCGTGCCAGCGTTGGTGTTGTTCAGCGGCATGGCGATTCATCAGGCGGTCGCAACGTCTCTGTTCGTGATCGTCTTGGTCAGCATCAGCGGAGTGTCGTCGTACTTGGTACGCGGAAACGAGTTGTCACTGGAGACAACGCTGCAATTCCTGGTGGGAGGTTTTGCAGGCATGTGGCTGGGCGGCGTTATCGCAAAGCGATTGGAAGGCCCCACGCTTCAAAAAACGTTTTCGGTCGCCGTCGTGTTGGTGGCGGTATTCGTGATTTTTCGGTCCATGCTTGGTTGAAGGGAAAAACATTTGTCATTTGTTATCTGTCAGTTGTCATTTTTCATTGGTAGTAGTTTTTGAGGTTTTGATTGAGGCATTGAGGATGCGACAGAGTTGCTGGTTTTCATCCAAGAGTTTTTCAATTCAAGATGACGGGAGCAGTTCGGCTTGGCAAGCCATGCGAAGCCATACCGATGTTTCGTTCAGTTCCTTCAAAGAGACTTTCAGCTTATGAACAAAATCAGCATTGCTCTCGGCACCGCGTGCCTCGGCGTAGTTCGGTGCTGGCGAGGTTCCAGATCGAAGAATCTATCGCGAAATGTGTTTCCCCGCGGGAGTGTCCGGCAACGCATCTGCAAGTCGAATCACTCGCACCGCAAACGCAATCAAACGCTCCTCCAATTCATCCGCCCGACTCACAGCATTGCCCCCAACACATCGATAACAAATGACAGCTGACAAATGACAAATCGCCACCCATCAATCAAACCACCACTCAAATCTTAACGTTAAGGAATTTCCCAATGTTGCTCAAATACTTCTACGATCAAAAACTCGCTCATGCTTCGTACGTGGTCGGTTGCCAACGTGCAAACGTCGCGGTCGTCGTCGATCCAGGTCGCGACATTGACCAGTACATCGAGATGGCCGCGCGTGAAGGCATGAAAATCACTGCCGTTGCCGAAACGCACATTCATGCCGACTATGTTTCGGGTGCTCGTGAATTGGCCGATCGCGTCGGTGCCAAGTTGTACGTGTCCGATGAAGGACCGGCCGAATGGAAATACCTGTTTCTAGATGAGTACGACCACGAACTGATGCATGATGGCGATCATTTCATGATCGGCAACATCAAGTTCGATGTGATGCACACACCGGGACACACGCCGGAGAGCATTTCGTTTGTATTGACCGATCAGGGCGGAGGTGCCAACAAACCCATGGGCATCTTCACCGGTGACTTCGTCTTTGTCGGTTCGATTGGACGTCCCGACTTGCTGGAAGAAGCGGCCGGGATCGCGAACACCGCCGAACCGGGCGCTCGCGATCTGTTCCAGTCCGCGGAGCGATTCAAGCAGCTTCCCGACTATCTACAAGTTTGGCCAGCTCATGGCGCGGGCAGCGCCTGTGGCAAGGGGCTCGGCGCAATCCCCTCGTCGACCGTGGGCTACGAGAAACTGTTCAACCCGTCGTTGCAGTTCAGCGATGAAGACGAGTTCGTGAAGTACATTTTGGCCGATCAACCCGAAGCCCCGAAGTACTTCGCCGTCATGAAGCGAGTGAACAAGGAAGGCCCGGTCGTGTTGGGCGCCGAGCATCATCATGAGATGCTGCATATCTCGAAGCTGCAGCAAGCCGTCGTAACCGGGACCGTCATTGACTTGGCTCCATCGCCGCAATTCGCGAAGGGACATGTGCCGGGTGCGATCAACATTCCGCTGAATATGTTGGCGACCTGGGCTGGATGGTTGGTCGATTATGACAGGCCCGCGTATTTGATCTGCGAGCCCAGCCAACTTGAAGAGGCCGCACGTGTCCTGCACAAGATTGGCGTCGAGGATATTGCTGGTGGCTTCGACGCTGCCGATGTTGCGTCGTCTGGTCTAGCTAATGAAGTCTACGCGACCGGAACGCCCGCTGACTTGTCGCACTCGATTCAGTCCGGGGAAGTCACGTTGGTTGATGTGCGTTCGGACGCGGAGTGGAACGAGGGACATATCGAGCGTGCCGAGCATCACTTTTTGGGGCGTCTCCCCATCACCGTTGGCCAGATCCCGACAGACAAGAAGATTGTCGTTCAATGCCATAGCGGCGCTCGCTCGGCTGTCGCGGTAAGCGTGTTGCAGGCTGCCGGGATTAAAAACGTCGTCGACCTGACGGGCGGTTACTCCGCGTGGGCGGCAGCGAAGTTGCCGATCACGAAACCAGGAAAGCAAGAAGCAACCGTCAGTTCGTCGTAGGCCCATTTCTCAACCCACCAAAGGAATCCAGCGATGAATGATGCTCGGGCTAATTGGGGCGTGGTTTGCTCTGAACATGTGGGTTCTGCCCAAGTTCGGATTCCGAACGTGAATGAGTGGCGCTTGTGCGGTGGAACCGCACTCCGACCAACAAAGCGCGGTGGAACCGCACTCCGACCAACAGGGGTTGGCCAAAGGCGTCTTTCAAAATCGAACATCCTGCCGGAATGCACGAAGTCGCGACGATCCTAACCAAACGAGAGAACTGATGAAGAAACTGACGCATAACTGTTTGTTTGTGGTGCCGCTGATTCTGACTTTTGCCATTGTCGGTTGCCAGGATCGCAGCAAGCAAAACGCTGCGACTGCCGACGTAACGCTTCCGCAGAAACCGCAGCCTCAGGAACAGGCTCGTGACGGCGACCCCAAGCCGCTTAGATCCGACAAACGCAATGCGATCGCGGCAAAAGCAAAGGATGCTCTGTTCACTCGGCTCTCTGGCAGACTGATGGAAGCCATGCAATCCGATGGTCCAGCGGCAGCAATCAATGTGTGCAGTAACGAAGCGGTTACGATTGCCCAGTCCGTTGGCAAAGAGCACGGCGTCGAGATTGGTAGAACCTCATTCAAGCTTCGCAATCCGGGCAATGCTCCACGTGATTGGGTCAAGCCGTTCGTGGAGAGCCGCGTCGATACCCCTCAGCAAGTTCAACTCGACGACGGAAGTCTCGCGGTCCTTTATCCGATTCGCATCACGGTCAAGTGCCTGATGTGCCACGGAGGTGAAGACGACATACTGGACGCGGTGAAGCCCGAACTAGCCAAGCGATATCCCGATGATGCAGCAACAGGATTCAAACTGGACGACTTGCGAGGTTGGTTCTGGGTGGAAGTGCCCGGTGGCACTACGCAGTCGACTGCCATCCAGTCGGAATCAAACGAGTAACAAACCACTAGCCTTCGAATAGGACGAACGATAGATGATTCAGAAAACATGGATGGGAATACTTGCCTTTGCGCTGTTCAATCACACAACGACAACGTCATGATGGAGACAAACCATGCAATGGCTGATGCAACCTTGGCCGTGGTGGCTATCTGGGATTTTGATCGGACTGACGGTTCCACTGCTGTACTTGCTGGCTGGAAAAGCCTTCGGCATATCAACCAGTCTGCAAGAGGTCGGGGCGTTGTGCGCCCCGAACAGCAAGTTGGAATACCTGAGCAAGTTCGATCGCAAAGAGAACTTTTGGACCGTCGTGTTCGCGATTGGCATTGCTATCGGTGCGTTCATTGCCACTCATTTCTTGTCGGCTGATCCCAAGCCGTTTTTACCTGATTCGTTCGCAAGCGTCCCTGGCGCAATCAAATTGCTTGTGGGCGGCTTTCTCATTGGCTTTGGAACTCGGTACGCCGGCGGATGCACATCAGGTCATTCAATCACAGGTATCTCGAACATGAACTGGCCGAGCCTCCTGGCAACGATCTGCTTCTTCGCGGGCGGACTCGCCGTGACCTGGGGACTTGGAAATCTGATTTTTTGAACAGGCGGACGCTGCGGCGACTGTCTGGGCGAACACTGAACAACATCAACGAAAACTGAATGAATCATGGACGCAACAACTGAAACCACTGCAAATGCCGCCAGTTCCCAAAAAAAGACGTCAGCAACCGCCTACATCATGGTTTTGCTGATCGGTGTTTATCTTGGCATCTTGTTCACCAAGAGCGAGGTCGCTCACTGGCAGCGCATTCATGACATGTTCTTGTTTCGCGAAGCCCACATGTACTTGATCATCTGCACGGCCATTGTGGTCGCCATGATTTCGATGATGTTGATCAAGCGTTATTCGGTGAAGTCGATCGACGGCAACCCGATCACGTACAAACCCAAGCCATACCACACCGGGGTCATCATTGGCGGAATGATGTTCGGTGCCGGATGGGCGATTACCGGAGCCTGTCCGGGGCCCATCTATGCCCAAATCGGAGCCGGAGAGTGGATGGCGCTGTTTACTTTGATGGGTGCCATGTTGGGCATGTTCAGCTACGCCGCATTGAAGCCAGGACTGCCTCACTAAATCGTACGTCCAACTGCTGGTGATCTTTGCGGTCGTAGAGATCGACAAGACGCAATGCTTCGGCCGGTTCCAGCGGGTCTTCGGAAATCTCCGCGACCAGCGAGACGTTTTCGATCGCGGTAAGTCCACCGATCAGGTTGTAAAACTGGAAGATAAAACCCACATGCTCACGCCGATAAACGGTCAACTCGTCTTCGTCGGCAGCAGTCAGATCATGATCGCGCGCAACTACTGATTCCGCTAACTCGCATCGGCCGCCCAACTCAGCAGTCAAGTGGTTGACTACAGGCTATCGGCCGTCACCACGGGGCTTCTTGATGCGCGCTTCATGCGTTGACTGTGTTCGGCTGGTTGTCACCGCACCTCCACGAAACCGTCCGGAGCTGATTCAGCATCGACTGACAGCTGCTGTTGCGGGCGACTTACTCTTGATCCTGGGTGCCTGTTTGATGGGGGGGCAATTTTGGGATAAATTGCGTGCACTGGTGGTCTATGACTCGGAAGTTATCTTTTCGTCCTGCACTTCCGGGGCTACTTCATCAGCACTTAGATCAGCAAGTCATTTCGCTTCGGCGTCGTTTGCGCGTCGAACAGTGTTAACCGGGAAAGAACGAATGCCGTTTTCATTATTCGCTGCCGACGCGGCTGATCACAAGAAAGTCAAATTCCATCCGCGCGTTTTGGGTTCGCCCGCGCCGATGTTTCCAGGTTACGAAGTCGACATCAGCGACCATGTCGACGACGACCAGAAGCCTGATGCGGTGTGGCATCGGGAACGGGCGAAGAAGATGATCAGGCGTCATCCCGAAATCAAAAAACTATTTGGCCACACTCCGAGCACGGCGATCTGGTGCATCACGTTCGCGGTACTTCAGATCGCTTTGGCGTGGGGAGTGAGCCAGGGGCCGTGGTGGGTCATGGTTTTGGTGGCCTATGTCATCGGCTCGTGGATCAATGTCAATCTGTTTCAGCTCGCGCATGAGTGCAACCACAATCTTGTTTTCAAGAAAACCGCACCCAACCGTTGGCTGTTTACCTTTACCACGCTCCCGATGTTCGTGTCGGCCCATCATTCTTGGTGGATCGAGCACCATGTTCATCACAATGATCTCGGGGCCAAGAAGGATTTCATCACCCGACGTCGCACCGCCTTTTTGCTGACTCGGCAAGAGAAGTATCTTTGGATTTCCCGGGGACCGCTTTATCGCCTTTTTCGTGTTCTGTTCTCGCCCGTGTTCATGCCGTACTCGGTGATCATGTTGGTGATGCAGGTATTTCGATCATTGCTCGGATTGATTGTCTACTTCTTTGGATCGCTGATTCGCGGACGGTTGGACCCGGGACCGTTGGCCTTGTCGATCCTGGCCGATGAACATTTGATTTCCGGCTACGAGAAATACGGTCTGAAACGATGGGCCGTGGTTTACCCGCTGTTGAGCTTTATTCTGATCGGTGCGTTGTTTTGGTTTGGCGGTTGGATGTCGGTTCTCTATTTGTTGCTGGCCCAAGCTTTCATGACCGGTTTTTTGCATCCTCATAATTTCGGCATCATCCTCAGCAATTCGCATTTCCATGGGCACCAGCGGTATCAACCATCCTCGTCGCTGTACGGTTGGTCCAATTGGATCTATTTCAACTTTGGATTGCACACCGAACATCACGACATCATGGGCATCCCGTGGAGCCGACTTAGAAAACTAAGAGAGATTGCCCCGGAGTTCTACGACGATTTGGTGATCACAAAATCTTACGCGCAATTGGCACGTCGGTTCATGGCTGGAGACACAAAGTCGCTCGAGCAGCAATTCGACAACCAGGATCACCGCAACAAGGAATTGTTGACGACGAATTGAGGGTGATCAACGGACGTTGATGCCATCGCCGCGTGCTGGCGTATGACACGACAGATGCAGGCTTGTTTGCGATCGTCAACTGCGACAACTTGTGTCGACATTCGATTGACAATCGACGTTGGCGATAGGCAACCGAATCGCTACGCGAGCAAGCCAACAATTCCGTTCTACACGTGACAAAAAAATTAATGAACGAAGACCATGTCGATTCGGTGAACCAAAGTGAAGACACCGACCACCAACCGCGTCCGGTTGTGCCGAGTGAGTATCTGTATCCATTCATCCTGGTCACGACTCTCTTTGCGCTCTGGGGTTTTGCCAACGACATCACCAATCCGCTGGTCCGGGCCTTCAAAGAAATCTTTTTGATCAGCAACGCGCAGAGCAGCCTCGTTCAATGGGCCTTCTACGGCGGGTATGCCACGATGGCGATTCCCGCGGCGTTGGTCATCCGCAAGGTCTCGTACAAATCGGGAATCATCATCGGGCTGTTGCTTTACGCGATCGGTGCTTTGCTAACGATTCCGGCGAGCATGACGATGAACTTCAACATCTTTCTGATTGGTTTTTATGTATTGACGTTCGGATTGGCGTTTCTGGAAACGACGGCCAATCCCTACATCCTGTCGATGGGGCCGAAGGAAACGGCAACCCAAAGGTTGAATCTTGCTCAAGCATTCAATCCGATCGGTTCGCTGACCGGCATGGTTGTGGCGAGCATGTTTATCCTGCCAAGTCTGCAGGTGGCCGAATTCCGCGAAACCGAGAAGGCGGCCCATCCCGAATACGCAACCATGTTGCCCAGCGAAGTGGATGGACTGATCACTTCCGCAATGGAATCGCATGCGCAGGCCGATCCCGAAGCACATCAAGTGATGATGGCGCATGATCTGGACATTGTGAAAACGCCGTACGTCGTTATCGCGGGCATCGTGGTGGCCGTGTTGTTGATCTTTGTGATGTCAAAGTTGCCGGACACCGGACACGAGGAAGAGAAGAT
>JAHELS010000163.1 GCA_024644085.1 Rhodopirellula sp. | reverse complement strand
CCCCGCCGCTCTGGCCGATTGGAAACACGAAACCAATCGGTGGGAATCAGAGTATGCGGCCGACTCCGAACTTCCCGACGTTCGTCCCTTGAACCTCGACGCCGGCTACGTCACGCAGGCGAAACTCGTGCTCGCGACGACCAAGGACCGCGACCACCGAATCTACTTGCGTGATGGCATGTTCGCTGAAGTCACGTTGACCTATGTCGGAAAATGCTGGCAACACCATCGTTGGTCCTATCCGAGCTACCGCAGCGAAGAGGTCGCCAGGTTTGCCGGGCAATGCCGTGCGAGCCTCCGCGAACACTTGCGGGCCACCCGCCAGTTTCGCAGCGATGCGCCCAGCGAATGAGTCGCTTTTCGCACAGTCATGCCACGCGATGCGCTTTGATGACGCGGATCTGATGACACAACGGTCGTTATTGGCATCGTTGCGGGTGAAGCTGGGAAGAATACGATTCGGCTTTCGGCTGGGTCGCTACGGGACGATGGGGTAACTTCGCCTTCGTCGCCGAAGGAAGTCGAGGAATCGCGCCAGTTGGTCGAAGGTATTTGAAGCGTACAGACCGCCGGTCCGCGCTAGGCACTGTCCCGTAAATGAAGAAAAGCCGATGGTGAGCCGACGGCGCTAGCCGCGGGCCTCATAACTGAACCGTTCTCAACGCGACGCCCGACGCTAGCGCGTTCGGCTCACATTTACGGGACAGTGCCTAGCCTTTGGACCGTCGGCGTCATTTAACTCCTGAAAGAGAACAGAAGAAATGCATTCTCGATTCCTTTTTCCTTTCCGTCGAATTTTGGCGATCGGATTGATTGTCGGTATGGCGATGGCGACCGGATGCGCCACGACCACAACGTCCAACACGGCACGAACGGGCACGGAACAACTATTGATTTCCTCGGCGATCGATCGAGCCCTGTCGAACGTCAACTTTTCTGACTTCGCCGGTCAACGAGTGTATGTGGACGAAAAGTACCTGGACACGGTCGACAAGGCATACCTGGTCGGATCGCTTCGCCACCGCATTCTCGAAGGTGGTGGATCGATCGCAGCGGCCGCTGACAAAGCCGATCTGGTGCTGGAGGTGCGCAGCGGCGGCGTGGGAACTGACAATCAACAAAGTTTCGTCGGTATTCCCGCAATCGGCATTCCCGGTTTGCCGATTGAGTTGCCGGAAGTGAAATTCGTCTCTCGTAATACCCAGATGGGCACTGCGAAGCTTGGGTTGGTTTGTTACGACGCCACGAGCGGCAAGGCACTCGGTGGTGGCGGTTCTGCCACGGCGTTGACGCACAACAACGATACTTATGTGATGGGGGTCGGCCCCTTCCGCACCGGTTCGGTTCTCGAGCAGCGCGAACGAGCGATCGGTTTCAACGGCGTCGGCGGCAGCATCATGAGCAATCCGATGACAGTGGCCCGGCAGCGTCCTGTGACGATGATCGACCATGTCGAGGGAGATTACGATGCGGTTCCGCAAATCGCGACGGTGCCGACCGAAGTGCTGAAATAGTTGTCCGTTTCGCGACGAACCAAGAACGTTCCCGACGCGCGCCGCGGCGACCAGTTTGCTGGTCGCCGCTTTTTCGTACGCGGAGGTAACTTTTCAAGCCACACTCGTCGATCGGACACACTTTGGTAAACTCGCGTCTTTGACCGGCCCCGCCACCAGGAGGAGACATCGCGAGTGAGTGTTTTAGATGGCAAGGTAGTAGCGATCACCGGTGGTGGAACCGGAATCGGCGCGGGAATCGCCCGGGGGCTCGCCGAAGCGGGTTGCCGCGTGACCGTCGGTGGACGGCGCACGCAGCCTCTCGAGAAACTCGCGGCAACGGTCTCCGGCCCCCATCCGATCCAATCCCGGGCCATCGATGTTGCCGACGCCGACAGCGTTTCCGATTTTTTCTCTGAGATCCGAAACGAGGTCGGGGAGGTCGACATCTTGGTCAACAGCGCGGGAATCAACATTCAAAAACGGACGATGGCCGAGATGTCGCCCGAGGATTGGCAGCGTGTGCTCGACATCAATGCGTCGGGCGCTTATCGCTGCATGCACGAAGTCTTGCCGGCAATGCGACAGCGCAAGGACGGGTTGATCGTCAACATTTCCTCGGTTGCCGGCAAACGCGCAATCACACTGGGCGGCATTGTCTATTGTGCCAGCAAGTTTGCAATGACAGCTCTCGGGACCGCGGTTTCCAATGAGGTTCGCAACGAAGGGGTCCGTATCACAAATGTCTATCCCGGCGAAGTGAACACGCCGATTCTCGAGAATCGCCCCACACCGGTTTCACAGCAGCACAAAGAGTCCATTTTGCAGCCCGAGGACATTGCCACCGTTGTCGTGACCATCTGTGCTCTGCCGCCCCGCGCCAATGTTCCCGAAGTGGTCATCAAACCGACAATACAGGAATGGGTGTAGAATCACCCTTTGGACAGCGCTCGCCACGGATGCTTCTTTGATGAATGGTCAACATGACGCCCACGACGACGATTCGCGCGATCCCGAGGATGAACCTTCGGAAGCGCCCGAGGAAGAGGTCGACGAGTTGTCATTGGAAGATCTCGGCGCGGCATACGCCCGAATCGCTGCCCAACATGACCCCGAGAATTATGTTTCGCCAGATCAACATCCGACCGACAGCGATGACGAAGTTCGGAACGAACTGAGCGAACCTGCGTCGGGAGAATCCGATGACGAGGTCTCCGATGACGTCGCGACGCCCGAAGCGATTATCGAAGCCGCCCTGTTCGTCGGTCATCCCGAAAACCAATCGATGTCCGAGCAACGGCTCGCGTCACTGATGCGCGGCGTTACGCCCGAGGAAGTGATCGAATTGATCGCGCAACTGAATCAATCCTATCGCGACGCCGACCAGGCCATCCGGATTGTCCAGGACGACGGGGGTTTCAGGATGACGATCGCACCCGAAGTTGAACAGATTCGCCGGTCGTTTCTCGGAAAAGTTCGTGAGGCAAGATTGAGCCAAACGGCGATCGAAGTTCTGGCGTTGGTGGCCTACCAACCGGGAATCACGTCGCAAAAAGTCCAGGATCAACGGGGTCGCGACAGCGGCCCATTGCTGAACCAATTGGTTCGCCGGCAACTCGTTCGATTCGAACGAATCAAACCCGAAGATGGTGGCCGGGCGGTTCCGCATTACTACACAACCGAACGGTTTCTGACGCTGTTCGGATTGGAGTCGCCCGATGATCTGCCGCACGTCGAAGAAGATCTTCGCGAGGCCTAACCGGCGGTCCCGGCGATGCGATAGCGATCATCTTCTGACGTGACAACCTGCATCTCCAAGAGTTGCTGCAGCGCTGGGTCAATCTGGAAATCGATTTCCACATCCACCGCCTCTCGAACAAGTCGCTCGCACCGGCGCCTCAGCCGCCGCGTGCTGATCGGGCGGTCGCTCGTCGCAATCGCGTAGTAGGCGAGAATCATTTCGACCGATGATTGCCGGTGCGATTGTTGGATCATGCGGAATGCAACGCCGGCGTTCGTATCCAATTTTTGAAAGTAAAGATGACGCGTCAAATTTAACTGGTACCGGTTCTTTGTTTGAAAGTAACTCATCACACTCTTGACCAGGTAACCGACAACCAGTGCGACCAGAATGGCGGTCCAGTGCAGTGCGAGTGCGGCAAACAAGATCGCGTACTGGGCAATCTTTCGTGCCGACATCAGAAATCCGCCCAAGCTCGGGACGATGATCTTGACTCGGTCGACGCCCGAGATTCGAACCCGCGCACCGGGCAACAACATGTCAATGTCCTGCTTGGGTATGTTCTTGAACATTCGTAAATGCAGCGCCGAAGCGGCCAGCTCTTCACCCGCCTCGCAATCCTGTCCGAGTCGGAACAGCACGACCATTCGTTGATAGATCGGCACAGCCACCGATTCGCGGCGGTACAACTTGCGCCATTGGCGGCGCAAGCGATTGCCGATCACATCGCCGCGCGCAAAGACGACCAATTGTTGGAACAAGTCAAAATCGACATGCAGCGGCACACCCCACCCGCTCGAAACCCCAACGCACTGTTCGATGTCAGCATGACTCAATTTGCGATATCCGGCACGATCAAGAATCTGCTCGCACAGCGCGACGACCTGCTCAGCCTCGAATGATTCGAGATCGGATGATGCTGCGCCGGATGATGCTGCGCTGGAGGATTCTGCGCTGGATGATTCTTGGCCGGAGGATTTTTTGTCGGATGGTTTTTCCTCGGAGTGTGGGACCGCTGGCATGTCTTCCGCCGGCGATTCGGTGCCTGGATCGCTTGGGGAAAACGGCTCCTTTCGCGCAAACGGATCGAGGCTGTCGGTGTCGGGGTCAAGGCACTCGTAGTGGGATGCAAATTGCGACTGGTACGAACCACTCCGCTGGTGAAGTATCTTGTCAACGCGGCCGCACAACGCGCGAAAATCGCCCTCCGCTTCGTCGGGTAATTCCCCACGCCCGACCAGGTACTCGATCAACGCACCAACCTGGAGCGGAATGTAGGGTTCGATCGACCAATGCGGCGCATCATCCGCAATGAATCCCGATGTGCTGTCGGCCGCGAGCGATCGGGTCAGCGGCCCACTGCCATCCATCGAATAGTCAAGAAGAATGCGATCCATGAGCAATTCCGACGAGCGCGACCCCAATCCGTCCCTACACCACGGGCCCAAAATGATCCGCGGCGTGGCGCTCGACATGGACGGGCTACTGTTCGATACCGAAGGATTGTACTGGGAAGTCGGCGACGAAGTGCTGCGACGGCGGGGATATCGGTACAGCAAGCCGCTGCAGCAAAGAATGATGGGACGCGTCGGGCTGGCCGCCATCGATCAAATGGTCGAATTCCATGCCCTCGACGAAGACGCCGAGGATCTGCTGCGAGAATCGGATGAGTTGTTCGCGAAAAAACTGGCCGCCGGCGCACCGCAGATGCCCGGCTTGAACGATTGGATCGGATTGTTGCATGAACGGAAAATCCCGTTCGGATTGGCCACCAGCAGCAGCCGCAAGTTCGTCGACGTGCTCTTTGAAAACATCCATTGGAAGGCCACGCTGCAATTCGTATTGACCGGCGACGATGTCATCAACGGTAAACCCGATCCGGAAATGTACCAGAAGGCCGCCGATGCGTTGACGATCAAGCCTTCCGAGATGCTGGTGCTCGAAGACAGCGGCAACGGGTGCGCGGCCGCAGTGGCCGCCGGCGCGATCACGGTTGCCGTCCCCAGCGAGCACACACGGGAACAGGATTTCAGCGGCGCGATAATGGTTGCCGATTCATTGACTGATCCGAGACTTTGGGACCTGGTTCGATCAGCGTCGACTCAGGCGGCTGAATGACTTTATCTGCTGCACCGCCTTGCGTGATAAACCATCCTTCGGGAGGATCGGGCAATCCGAACGCATCGTGGAACTGGCGTTGCTTGAGCTCGATCCAAACAAGGGTTTCCTTGTGAAGCTCGATCGGTCGGAGGCGAACAGCACGACGGGCAAGTTTGCGGGCGCGTGAAAAATCCTGTCCCGCCGCGGCCGCCATTGCAAGGTTGTGCAGCGCCGCAACTTGTGAAGGATGCTTCTCGAGCACGTCGCTCCAGATTATTTCCGCCTCTCCCCAACGACCGGCGAGTGCCGCGAGGTTTCCGCGGCGAACTTCCTTGCTGCCCGGCATGAGATAGGCGACCGCCAATTCAACGTGATCGCGCTCGACACTCGGGGCGATCAGGCGATGCGCCTCGCGTGCGGCGGCAGTCGCAAGGAGTTGTCGCGGATCGTCGATTTCGCTGAGATCCGGATATCGCTCGATTGCCGAATCGACATCGACGACGACCGGTTTTCCACCGACCGGTCGACGGTCGGCCAGCGAGACCAGGCGCCACGACACCTTCAACGGACCCTCCGGTTTTTCGGCCGGTGAGCCACGATCCTCGAGCACCTCGCCGCTGAGCACGTAGTCCATTCCCCTGCTTCGCGCGATCGACGCGAGGGCAAGGTCACTCGATGACTCGGTGACGGCCGATGCAAGCTCGACACCGGACTCGGACGGCATCGACGAGGCGTCGACCAACGTCGACTCTCGACCGGCGTCCCGCGGCGCCGTTTGAATGAAACTCAGTTTGATCTGATCCGCAACTTCGTCGTTGCTGCCGACGGTCGAAACCAACACCCGACGTCCGGCGGTCGACTCGAGCTGGGCCGGCTGCCAAACGTGAATCGGCACGCCGATGCGGCAACCACCAAGGCAACACAGAGCGACCAAAAGCAGGTAAAAGCGACAGGCACGAGGACGACACATATGCCGTCCTGTAAGTGTTGCTTTGCCGGAGCGTCAAGCTCGATCCGGAGCCACCGCGACGCGTGGCCTGGCAATCGCGACTTGAATGCTGTCGCGGCGGTTCCCGTCACTTCCGTAAAAGATCACATTGTTTTTGTAGAAGTCACAGATTGCCGTCAGTTTCACACTCCGCGGGCCATGCACACAGAAGTAAACGCCTACTGATTTTCCGCTCTTGATGACTTCCCTCTGCGTCATGGGAAACTGGTGTGGCTCGAGGTGACCCAATTCACACAATCGCCGTTCCACGGTCACACAGAGCGTTGCAAAGTCAATCTTGCGAGGCGTCAAACCGATCATAAGCATCCTGAGGGGGCTGGCGGGTAGAACGTCACGAGATGGCGACGAGGTAGTTTCATCGTCGCAGCAGCATGGATATCGGCGCCGCACCCCGGGAAGATTAGTTCCCAAAAAAGTCTACAGTTCACCGCACGAGAAGAGAGACAAGGCGTGAGGGTTGTGCCGTTTTCGCGCCGCCGCGGTTTTTCGCAAACGTCGTTCATTGATGCAAAAGACGCCCACGATCGGCCTGAGTGATACGACCGAAAATGTCCTGCAAGATTGCCTGTTCCAAAGAGGTGTCCCGGCCTAGCGGAATCCAACCCAACGTTTGGGGGCTGTCGTCATAAGCGTCATTTTTTCGCACCATCGTCCCGTCGTGACGCACCGCCGCGGTCGATTCGGTCGCGTATTGGCTGCGGTCGGTGTCCTCGAGGTCTTTTTGGACAATCACTTCGATCGTGTAGGCCGTCCCTCGAGGTCGGACCGTCACGATCGCACGGCGGCGGATTGATTGCAGGGTACTCTGCAACTTCTCGAACCCCGCGGTGCTGTCTTTTCTCCATGGTTCAAACAGCGAACCGCCAACCTGGTACGAAGTCTCGACACGCCCATCGAGAATGATGCCATCCGAATTCTGCACCGGCTGTTCACGCGCGATTCGAAAATAGTCGTCAACCGAATCGATGACCTGATGCCACACGAATGTGTCGTCCGCCGGCGGCAATTCAAGCGGATTGGGGACGAATGTTTGCGGAGCGTCTTTTCGCAACCGATAGACCAGTTGTCCGCACCCGCCCAGCGAGCCGCCGAGCATGACCGCGGCGAGGGCCATCGTCGGTAGCCAATTCAATCCTCTGGAGTGATTGACCCTATTGTTGAGCGCGGATCGGAGGAATTTCATCGCCCGTCCGTTTCTCATCGAATCTTTGCGGAATTGTGCCGGCGCGCGATGCTTTCGGGCAGCGGCTTGGCACCTGGAATGTCTTTGGGAAAGAGTGCCCAAACCGGAATGCGAACCTGCATGTCTTCCATGACTTTCTTTTGCGATGAGGTGATCTTGTCCTGGCGCACCTTGGCGCGAATTTCGTCCTGGACTTCGCTCAGCGGCGTGCGTCCCGCTTCCCTCCGCTCGAGAACGCGGATGATGTGGTACCCGTCGTCGTCGGTGATGATCTCGCTCATCGCATTGAGCTGGATCGAAAAGATCTCGTTATCAAGTTTTTCCGACGCGAGTGAACCCTTGGCGGTCCAATCGTGAAGCCCGCCCTTACCGGCGAATGGCTCCTGGCTTTTTTCGCGGGCGACCGCTTGCAAGTTCCCACCGAAATAAGCTTCGCGGCCCATGTCCCAGATCGCCTGGTGCGCGGCTTCCTTGGAATCGAAATTCGAAAACAGCACGGTCATCTGTTCCCACCGAGCCTGGGCCGGTCGGTCGTAATCCGACAGATTCGCGTTGTAATGCTCTGAGATTTCCGCGAGCGAAACCTTCGGTTCACGATCGACCTTGCTGCGGATGTAGAGGTGTCCGAGCATCGCATCGACAAAATCTCTTTGCCGCGCCGCGAGTGAACTTCCCTTTTTCCGCAGCAGGGCATCGAGTTCGGTCACATCGTCGACTTTGTACTGTTCACGCAATTCGGGAACTTCACTTTCGAAAAACATCTGGCGGGCCCGGGACGTCAATTTGGCGTCCGCCTCATTACGCTTGTCCGCGGCCTCGGAACCGACCTGGTCGATCAGAAACGATTCACGCATCATTTTGTTCTGGATCGCCTGTGCCAACAGTCCGCGAATCAGGTTGACGCGGGCAAAATGCAGCTGATCTTCGGGGATCTGTTGAGCGTTATTGGCGAGCACTTCGTTGATCCGAGCGTCAACTTTGGGCATCAGGTCACCCAACAGGATGGGTGTTCGCCCGACGACCGCCAGAATCGCAGCGGGATCATCCGGCAATTGAATCTCCTGCGCATCGTCGACTTCATTGCGGGTGGGAACCTGCGCCTCGAGCGTAGCGGCGAAGGTCAGTCCGAGAAGAAAGACGACAACGGTGGAGTGAAAACGGCGCGGCATTCCGTGCCCTGCGACAGGAGGACGAAGTGGTATGTGGTTCCCGCTTGTAATCCGAGCCAGCAAGGCGGCACAAGAGCGAAAACCGGCGTATCCACGCTCCGATCCGGGGCGGCGGTTTCCTCTCTTTTCACCCCACCCGGATTTTGTATAGCCTCCGCGCGACGGTGCGTGACGCCCTGCGCGGGGAGCACGCCAGCGAAGCTGAGTTTCACGATGGGTAACCGGTCCATGTCCAACGAACTTGAAGCAGCCAACAATCGTTCGATCGGATTGCCCGGTCGGCCACTGAGCGACATCACGGCAAAGTTTCGCATGGCCAGCCTGCTGTGGATGGCATGCATCTGCATGTTGCTTGTGCCGATGGCGACTCTGATCGACGTACCGATATCGCGATGGTTCTCCGAACTATCGCTGCCGCGCGAAGTCGTTGACACACTCGACTTTTCACTGGTCTACGCCCACGGCACCGGCATCTTTTTCATCCTTGTTTGCGTGATTCTGTTGGCACCCGATTGCCGATGGCATGTCCCGCGGCTCGCGACGTTGGCGATGGGCGGCGGAGCCGTTGCGACGCTGACGAAGATGTTCGTGCTGCGTCCTCGCCCCAATACGTTTAACTTTGACGTCGCGACGTATGACTACGCGTGGATTTGGTCCTTCGACTGGACGCTCAGCCAGGTGGCGACGTTTGACGCAAGTACGAGAGCGTTCCCGAGCGCCTACCTCGCGACCGCGACCGCATTGACTGTTGGTTTGTGGGTCGTTTTCCCGCGAGGTCGGTATCTGTTTCTGGCTCTCTGTATCGGCACCATGCTGCAGCGGCTCCATAGCGGAGCCCACTTTCTCAGTGACCTGTCGGGGTCCGCCGCAGTCGGACTGGGCTGGGCCTACGTTTGTTATCACCCAGCGCTGATGGGCACGATCTTCGAGAAGATGGAACCGGAACGTACACCTCGCCGGCGACGATGGCACAGCGAGGAAGAATCAACCGCTGTGGGATCGGGCGCCGAAAGTGACGATGTCACCGATGAAAAACAGGACAAGCGTGCCGCCTGAGCCGTTGGTTACGCAATGAGCCCGCTGGGGACACACAAGGGTTCCGCGCCGCGACCATCGGTTGCAAAACTCGTTTGGGACAAACGAGCCACACTCGAGGGGCAAAACTCGTTTGGGACTAACGAGCCACACTCGAGCGGCGAGACTTGTTTCGGGCAATCAAGCCGCTCTATCTTCAGCTCGATGCCAGCTGACGTCGAAGCGGCGCGATCACCTCGCGGGGGACGAACTTCGCCAACTGTTCGTCGTCATCGCTCAGGGCTGCGATCTGTTTCAACAACGAACTGCTGACGTGGGCATAACGTTCGGCGGCCATCAGGAAAACCGTTTCGATGCTCGGGTCGAGTTGATGATTCGCCATCATCATGGTGAACTCGCCCGCGATATCGGTCAGCGGGCGAATTCCCCGAACCATCACGCGGGCATCCAGGCTGCGTACGAAGTCAACGGCCAACCCGTCAAAGACCTCCACGCGGAGATTCGGGATCTCTCCCGTAACGCTGCGCACCAATTCGACGCGCTGTTCCGGCTCGAACAGAGATTTCTTGTCCGCGTTGAGTCCGATACCGATGATCAACTCGTCGAATAACGGCGAAGCGCGCTCGATGATGTGTAGATGTCCGAGCGTGACCGGGTCAAAGGATCCTGTGTAAACAGCGATGCGAGGTGCTGACATCCGAACTATTGCCTGTGTGTGGACTGAAATGCGGCGACGACGTTTCGGCTTTGTCGCGAATCGGGTGCGACGACCTCAATCGGCATGTTCTCGCTGAGTCATTCGGACAACCTCCACAAGCCGGGCGAGATCCTCGGTGTCATTGTACGCATGGATGCTCGCCCGCACGCCACCGTCACGACAACTCACCACGACGTTTTGCTGGAAACCGAGTTTTCGAATCTGTGCCGGCTCCACGCCCGGTATCTCGAAGGTCAAGATCCCACTGCGATGCTCGGGCGAATCGGGCAAGCGGGTGTGGGCACCTTCGGCGCTCAAACGTCGGTGCAATTCCTCGGCCAACCCGATCACGCGGTCACCGATCGCCGAATCTCCATGGTGTTCACGCACTTGCAAAAATATTTCCACACTAGCCGAGAGCGCCGAGATTCCCAACATATTGGCGGAACCGGATTCAAAACGGGCCGCGTCGCTCCGCAATTCAAGCGACGGCGAAGCGTAATTGTAGGCGTTCTTGACGCTGTTCCATCCAACGTTACCGCACCTCAATCGATCGAGATGTTCGCGACGAATCATCGCGACGCCGACACCCTCGGGACCAAGCAGCCACTTGTGACCATCGGCGGCCAAAAAGTCGACGGGCGTTTTCGACAAATCGAGCGGATAGACCCCCAGACCCTGGATCGCGTCGAGATAGACGAGCACGCCACGATCGTGTGCGCGGTTGACCAACTCGTCCACATCCACGCGGAATCCACTCGCATAGCCGACCCAGCTGACCGCGATGATCCGCGTCGATGCGTCGACACGATCCATCAAGTCATCCACATTCACCGCCCCGTCACGGCGCGGGACGACCCGAACTTCGACGCCGCGCGATTGTTGGTTCTGCCATGGAAACAGATTGCTGGGGAACTCGCCTTCGGGCAGGACAACGTTGTCGCCGCTTTGCCACGGCCAACCTTCAGCGACCAAATTGATCCCGGTCGTGGTGTTGGGAACGATGCATATCTCAGACCGTTCACAACCGAGCAAGCGAGCAAACTGGTCTCTCAGATGCTCGGCCTTGGCCGCCCATTGCGGCCACACGGTATCACCCAGTTGAGCAGCCTGGTCGACGAATTCGGTGGCCGCACGTGCAGCCCCGCCGCTCAGCGGTGCCACTGCGGCGTGGTCAAGGTAAGCCCACCGCCGCGTGATGGGCATTTGATCACGCCACCATCCCCAAGGGTCACTCAGCAGGTTCGATTCGGGTCCGCCGGCGGTCTCAAGCGGGCCGTCCTCGGGGCTGGAATTCGGGGGCTCGGGGCTACTTTCGCCGGATATCATCTCGGAAATCCCGTGCGGATCTCGGTATAGCTGGATTAATCGTCACAGACCGCCGCTGTGAATTGAATCGATAATCTAGCGATCATCTGCGGGCGTGGGAAACACGGGGATTTGCAACTATACTGCGACCTCCGACGTGAATTCACCTGTGACTCCTCTTCCTATCGTTTCTCCTCGGCGAGGTTTTTGATGCCCAAGGCGCTCTGCCTTACCAGCCTTGTGGCGTCGATTTTGGTCGTCGTCCTCTTTCTGGCCGATGCTGCTATGGGCATGCTGGGCATGAACGATATCGCGCCCCTGGGTGGTGCGAGCCTGATGATGGATTTCGCTTTCATCATTGTTGGCGGAGCGATGATCTATCTTAGCTGGAGCACCTATCGCGAGCAGCGCTAAGCCGCGATCAGCTCGAAGTTTGGTTTCCGCGCATTGAGAAACGATTCGCGCGCACCGGGCTATCATACATCGTCGAATCGGGTGCTGTAGGATCGTGACGACACAGTTGACGTCGACGCTCAATTTACGCGGCGGTCAGGTGTGGAGACCCTCGTCGGCAGAAGATAATCGAATCGCGGTTCACGTCGGACCCAATCCTGGCTGCGTGGTCGACGCAGCCATTCAGCGGCACAGTTCCGGTAACCAGAAAGGGAGAACGTTCGATGCAGTATTCACGACGCCAGTTTCATCGTCTTGCTGCTTGCGGAGTTTCCGCCGGTGCCGTTGGCGCGTTTTCGCGTGAGGCGATCGCCGCGGAAATTGGACCCTTGGAAACCTTCGTTCCGACCCGGGCGATCACACGCGGCCCGTTGAATCATTGGTTCGGGTATTACGACAAACGCGAGTTCGATCCGACAAACCGATATGTGTTGTCGAATCAAACCAGCTTCGAAGGACGAGCCCCCACCGGCGACGATGCCATCAAAGTTGGTTTTGTCGACACCGGCGACAACGACGCATGGCACGAGATCGGGACAAGTCGTGCCTGGGGTTGGCAACAAGGATGCATGTTGCAGTGGGTTGGTGATCGGGGCAATCGGATCTTGTGGAATGATCGCGAAGGCGAATCGTTTGTGTGCCGGATCTATTCCCTGGCCGACCAAAGCGTTCGAACGCTGCCACGACCCATCTACACGATTTCGCGTGACGGCCGTTTCGCTTTGTCGGTCGATTTTCGGCGTATCGATAACCTGCGACCTGGATACGGCTACGACGGGCTGGCCGATCCGAACGTCGCCGTGCGGGCGCCGGAGGACTCGGGAATCTGGCATGTGGATCTGCAAACCGGCCAGGACCGACTGATCATGTCGCTGGCCGATGTCGCATCGATCCCGTGGCCCGACGGCGATACTCACTCCGATGCCTGGCACTACTTCAACCATCTGCTGATCAATCCCTCCGGGACCCGATTCATCGTGTTGCACCGGTACCGCCCCGAATTCAATCCGCAAACGCTCGAGTTCAAGGGTTCTTTCGTCACGCGGATGCTGACGGCGAATGTCGACGGTTCGGATCGATATGTGCTCGACCCGAGCGGTCACACATCCCACTTCATTTGGAAAGACGACGATGAGGTCACGATGTGGACGCGGCCGGAGGGAATGCCATCAGGCTTCTACAGGTTCGGTGACAAGTCACGTGAGGTCGCTGCGGTCGGCCATGAGAAGATGCCGACCAACGGGCACAACACCTATTTGCCGGCCCCTTACAATGACTGGATTCTCAACGATACCTACCCCGACAAGAAAACATCTCGGCAAACCGTCTACCTCTATCACGTACCGAGCGGTCGCCGGATTGATCTCGGCCATTTTCCGTCGCCGCCGGCGTATCGAGGTGAGTGGCGCTGCGATACCCATCCGCGAAGCAGTGATGACGGGAAGCTTGTCGCGATCGACAGCCCCCATGCCGGGGGACGTCAGGTTCACCGGCTCGATATCAGCGAGATCGTTGACAAATCGTGATCAGCGGGAGTTCTTGCCCGCTTTTACGTACGGCAGTTTCATTGCAATTGCGCGTACACCTTGATACGCTAATCGCTCGGTGTAGGCGTTTTGCACCGTTATTTATTGTTATTGATGAGGAGTAGACATGATTCGAAAGAACCGACGACCACGCGGTTTCACTCTGGTGGAATTGCTCGTCGTCATCGCCATCATTGGCGTCCTGGTGGGGCTGTTGCTTCCGGCTGTGCAAGCGGCGCGCGAAGCAGCGCGACGGATGAGTTGCAGCAACAACTTCAAACAGATCGGTTTGGCGATCCACAACTACCACAGTGCCTACAAGCAATTGCCGATGCACGGTGCCGGCACATCGAGCGCTGGCGGACCGGCACCCGCGTTCGGAAACAGCGGTCCCACAGGCAACTGGTGGACCAACCACTCGCACTCCAACTCGTGGCGACTGAGCATGCTGGTTGGATTGACGCCGTTCTTCGAGCAACAAGCGGTTTGGGAACAAATTTCGAACCCAAACAATCTCAATGCACTTGATGGCAGCATTCTCACGCCGTCATGGCCAGCGATGGGGCCGGTTCCCACGCAGGCGCGGTACAAGCCTTGGGCGACTGAGATCCCGACGCTGCGATGCCCGAGTGATCCCGGTGTGGGACTGCCCGCACTTGGACGGAGCAACTACGCGGCCTGTCTCGGTGACTCGTATTACTGGTCGATCCGTGGCGCACGGCGATTTGATGGCTGGCCAAATGGAGCTGGGGGAATGGGAGAGTATCCCGAAATTTCCGGGTGGGCGCGGCATTCACGATCGGCCGATCGCGGTGTGTTTGTCCAACACAAGAGAGCGAAATTCCGCGACATCCTCGATGGCTTGTCCAACACCATCGCGATGGGGGAGATTGCCACCGACCTCGGCGACCG
>JAHELS010000020.1 GCA_024644085.1 Rhodopirellula sp. | reverse complement strand
CGTGGTCACCTCAAGCGGTAATTTCGGTTCGATCTGGAACGGCAGACGCGAAACAACGTCACCTCCACCCGACCCGATGCGTCCGTCGTTGGAATGTCCGTCGACCTTGACGCGGAACGTGGTGACTGAGTCTGACAGATCAAATCGAATCGTCGCGCGGCCTTCCGAGTCGGTGATCAACATCGGTTGCCAAAACAACGTCTCGGTAAAGTCTTCGCGGACCTCGCTGTCGCCGCCCTGGTGGCGGTGCGCGTATTGGCGGACGGGGAACCGTAATTCATCGATCAATTGATCGGCCAGTGCTTCGGCATCCAATCCGCGGGCGGCCAGCAATCGCTGCAGATCCTGCTCGGATATCAACCGCTGAGCGCTGGCGCCGTCGCCCCGATTCATGCGATCTCGAAATCCTGCCACCGAAGGATCGTCCAGAAATGATCCGGGGATGGCCGAGATTGCTGATTTTACAAGTGATGGTTCTCGTGGTTTTCCTCCTACACTTGGACCGGTGCTCAACGGATCCGAGGGTTCGGTCCGTGTGCGATCATCGAAACCAATTGCTGGAACAGGCGCAGCTCCCGATTCATCCGCCATTTCCATCATTTCTTCTACTGCGAATTGGTCCGGTGAGCGGGTCGCATCGGCGCTGACCACACTTGCTTCGCGGCCACCCCCGCATCCGTTGATCATCCAGCAGGTTGACGCGACGAGCAGCCAAAGGGCAACATTCACTCGTGCCTGGCGACGCATCTGCAACATCATCGTGAACAGCCAAACGAACAGGATGATGAACATCAGCATTCTTGCTTCGACAACCAATCGGTTCCACGCCGATCGCAGCGCCGCGCGATAATCGAGCCATTGCTGGGCAAAGTTGCTCACGTTTTCATAGCGCGCCCTATCCACAGCCAGTGCGTCGCCATCGAGTTCAATCAACCGAATCAGTTGTTCACGAAAATCGACGTTCGGTTGCGAGGCCGATCCGCTGACGAATCGCCGCCATCCCTGGGTCCCCAGCAGCAGATCGAGAGACTCGGCTGCTTCCGGATCGTCGCTGAGATAGAAATTCGCATGCTCCAGGTCCTCAGGTTTTTCGACTTCGCTGGTCAACAGAAAATGAGTCCGCAACTCCGGCCGTTCGGTTTCGTCCAGGCTTAGCGAAGCATCATCCACGACCGCGACGCCGAGTACGGCCGGTGTCGGTTCGCCCGTCTCATCGCGGACTTGCAACGTCAACCGCAACGGCTCGCCCGGCGATCGCTCGAGTGCCGACTCGGCATCGACAATCTCGACCTGTAACTGCTTTTCATTTCGCCGATAAACCAACCGTTCGACCAGCGGTCTAGCCGGGACACTCGCGGTGTCAAACAGCGTCACGCGGATCACACCGCCGGCGCTGTCGCTCAGGGGCACCCGCAGCGAATTCTCACCGACGTGCAATCTCACTTTCTGTTCGCCGACGAGCCGTCCGCGGCACACGGCACGGACGATCGTGGTTTTCGGCGCGTTGGCTCGCACGGTCATCGTGATCGGTCTGCCCGGTTCGAACACGCCTTTACCGGTATCGATGACCGGCAAATCCTTCACGACCGCCGGCAATTTCGGGCTGTTGGATACGTCCAGGGGGGTGGTCACTTTCAGCGTGTATCGTTGGCCACGATCGGGGACCATTGAAAAACGGCCCATCCCGTCTCGCGTGGTTTCGACCGACGCGACGCCCTGTCCCGATCGGTCAAGGATTTCGCCTTCGATGTGGATCGGGTTGCCCAGTGTGTCGCGTGCGGTGAAGTAAACCCGATTCTCCAGACCGTCGACCAGATAGCCGCCTTCGGCGTAAAAGTCCACGATCACGCGGCCGATTTGAATCGGGATCGTCTTGGACTTCGTTTCCACGGTTCCACCGTCGTCAATCGCAATCGACAACTGGCCCGCACCTTCCTCGATCAACGCGGGAAGATCGAACGAAACGAGGCAAGTTCCCGCTGCGGAGGTGGTTGCCGTCGATTGGTGAATGACATCGCCGTCCACCGTCGCGGTGACTCGTACCATCGCATCGGCGAGCGGGCCGCCCTCGGCACGAACGGCGGAAAAGTCGGCTTCCACTTTTTCGCCCGGGCCGTAGCTCCGTTTGCGGAACTCCAGTTCCTTTTTGATTCGGGGCACGCGGTAGGCTCGGACTTGGAACTCGCATTCTTCGTCAGGGAAAAACCCGTCAAGGCTTCGCGCTACCAACTTGTAGGGACCGCCGGGTGCGGTCGATGGGATGTTAAACGAACCGTTTCCGACACCCCGGTCGGTGACCCCTTCGGTGAACAGACCTGGAACGACAGCACCGCTCGGATCGACCAACTCGAATCGAATCGGGACGTCGGAGTTAACTCGCAGCGATGCCCGCTGCAGAGTCACCGAGCGAAAGAAAACCGTTTCGCCCGGCCGGTAAACCGGCCGATCCACAATGAGGTGCGTCAAGCATCGCGTCGGCTCGAGCGGAACGGCGATACTGCTTTCGGACAACTTTCCATCGACCGAACGGGCTGTGACGTGAAGCTTTGCATCCTGCGGGATGACCAAATCAGGCGGCAATGAAATCCGTCCCGAGCCATCGCGATCGGTTTGCGCCGTACCAGAAAAAAGGACGGTGTTCTTGGCCAACACCGAAAAGGAAAGGGTTGCCGGCGTGACCGGGAATCCGCTTATCGATGACGAGTGAGCATCGAGGCGTTTGGTTACGAATCGAAACTCATTGGTTGATTCGGCCGATGGAGACAGAACGGGTTCCGCTTCCACGCGGACGACCGATATCGGAGCCTCGGGAACACGCTCGAAGTACCAGGAGCCGATCATCATCATCCCGATTGCCGCAGCAGTCGCGGCGATCGAAAACGAGCCGAACCACCAACGGCGCGGGCGGGTAACGGCGACTTGATCGTTCTCAGCGGCGCGGGGCGTGTCCCCTTGGTGGACCAGATCCGCGAGGATCGGATCATCCGCGGCCGGTTTGCCGTTGGTGATTGACGGCGAATCGACCGTTCCAGCCAATCGTTCCGTGTCGATCTCCGGAAGAGTGGCACCCTGGAATCGGGCGGCATCGGCAAACTTGCCTGCCAACCGCAGGGTGGTTGCCCACTCGGCGGCCACATCCGGATCGTTGGCGATCGCGGTGCGCACGCTGGCGGCTTCGTCGTCATCGAGCAGATCGTAGTGAAGCTCGAGCAGCAATTGTCTCAGTTGTTCTTTGTTTTTAAATCTCATGACGGACCTCCCACAGCTTCGCGCAGTTTGCCGATGGCGGCTCGCATTCGTGTCTTGACTGTTCCCAATGGAAGCGAGGTCGCTTCGGCGATCTGTTCATAAGTCATCGAACCGTTCTGGCGTAGCAGGAACACTTCCTGCTCTTCATCGCGCAGCATCAGCACTGCTTGCTGAAGGGTCCGTAACTCTTCGTCTCTTAGCAGACCCGCATCGGGCGAGTCGGATGTCGATACCATCGGTGTGTCCTCGACAATCGATTGCCGTCGCCGATTCCATGCGGCTTTGCGACAATCACGGCCTGTGTTGAGCGCGATTCGAAATACCCAGGCGCGCAAGTTGGTAATCTGTTCGACTTGTTGACGATGCCGCCAACACTTCAAAAAGGTTTCTTGCAGGGCATCTCGTGCGTCTTCCATGTTTCCGACCACGTAGAACAGCGTGCCGAGAATCTCGCCATGCGCGTCATGAAACAGCGTCTCCAGCCTGTGGCTGCAGTCCGCCGCCTCTTGCACGTCGGAAGATTGGGGCGTGATGTCCATGGGTCTGCAGGTAAGACGACCGTGGCGGCGACACAGATTTGCGAATCTGCGGCAAATCGGGTTTTCCGGCCGAATCGCCGGGGACGACGGCCCGGTTGAATGGTCCGGTTGAGGGTCCGTCCAGTGGCGAGAAAGCCCCAGATTAACAGGGTCACGGCGACGGCGGACGCCCGAGAGGGGATGCGGCGGTCGTTTTCAGATCGGTGCTCGCACACGGACATTGATGCCGTGGTGGCGCGAACCTAGAGCGAAACGAGCAACTCGAGCATTTCCGCGGCGGTGGCGATCACTCGCGACGAGGCTTGAAACGCACGCTGGTAGGTGATCATCTTGATCGCCTCTTCGTCGATGTTCACCCCGGTGATCGCCAGGTGTTGGCTTTCGAGGGTCGCGTGAAAACTGCGCAGACCCTCGGTCGCGCTCTTTTGCAGGCTGATTTTTTGACCGAGGCCGGCGATCGTATTCTCGTATGACTCGCGAGGCGAACGGCCGTCAAGGTATTCCAATGGCTGGTCGACGATATCGACCAACGCGGTCAGTGTATCGGTGTCTTCGCCGATCCCACCTTTGCTGACGGCAAGAAAATCGGCGTCCTCCTTGACGTAATCGTTGACCGCGATGTCGACGGCGTTCCGCCCCACAAAGAACGTGTTGATTCCCATCGTCGCAAGAAACCCGGTCGTATCTTCGCCGAATACGAAGGTCGATGTCGGCGAGTCCGATTTGATTTCAACCCGTCCTTCGGCGGTTACGTTCGCGGTGATGCCCTCAATCGCATCGATATCCGCGACAATCGAATTGATTGTCGAGTCGGTGACCTGACCAAGCATGCGGACTGAGATCCGATGCGACGTGATCGTCTTCTTGTCTTCGTCGATCAGGCTCATATCGAACGTGCCGTTTCGTGGCAACCACGGCAATTCGGCATCGACCAGGGGCACACCCGTCTGGCCCGCGACGCTCGACGTGAGCTCACTGTATCCCTGTCGCCCCTGGCCTTGGGAATGGACTTCATTGACGCTGCGAATCAATGCACCAGCCATCGCGTCGAGGCTGTCGACATAATCACCAAACACGGTATCGCGTGCTTCGAGCGTCGCGGCCATCACACCGCCACTGACTTCTAACGGCGAATCGGTTTCGATAATACGAACTTCGTTTCCGCCTGTTTTGAGGTTGTACGCAGTGTAAACTTCGCGCGAATTTCCGTTGCTGACGATGTAGTCGCCACCCACAAACACGGCGACCGCTCCGCTCTCCTGTTCCTGGATGTTGATGTCAATGATCTTGGACAATTCATCCAGGTCACGCAGTCGTTGGTCCCTCAACCCGGTGGCGTCACTGTGGATCAAGCCGCCCCCTTCGATCGTGGCGATGTCGAGGTTCAATCGCGCGATCCGATGGGTCAACCGATTGACCTGGTCCGAAATCTGGTCGAGATCGGCGTTCCAGAGTTCACGACGGTCCAATGCTGCTTGCCGACTTCGCTTGATATTCGCAGTCAGCGTTTCGCCCTGCAGAATGACAAAATCGCGAAGTGATGAATCACCCGGTTGTGCCGACAATTCATGCATCGCGTTGTTGAACAGCGACAACTGCTGTCCGAGTCCCGAGTTATCGAGATCGGTCGTCAACTCTTCCAACTGCGTGTATGCCTTTTCCAGCGCCTCGGCGCCCGAGAGCGCCGTGTTGGCACTGAACATTCGTTCGGCCAGCGCGTTGTCGATCGCCTGGACGATTCCCGTGGGGCGAACACCGTGCCCCTTGATCAATCCGCCTTCGCGAACCGCGACCGATGAGGCCTGTTGGAGCTCTTGGCGGATGTAGCCTGGTGTGTTGGCGTTGGCAATGTTATTGCCGACGACCTGAAGCCCGATCTCGGCCGCCTGCAGCGCGCCCGAAGCTTGTTGAATTGTGCCAAACAGGCCCATCGTCGAATCCTATTCCAGCATTCGCGGGCGTCACGCGCACTCATTGCGCAGAGCGACCCTCTCGTTGGATCTATCGGTTCGCCCAGCCGGCACAATCCAAAGAATCTCCCCAATTGACCGTATCGCCATAGATTGAGGTGGAGGTGTTTGCAAGCAATTGGTCGCGCCGGTCGCGGAGTCCGGGCGCGGTCGCGGAGTCCGGGCGCGGTCGCGGAGTCCGGGCGCGGTCGCGGAGTCCGGGCGCGGTCGCGGAGTCCCGCGTCGGTCGGGGAGTCCGGGCGCGGGCCGTCATCAGACCCCGGAGCGCCGCCGCGATGTTCGTGTCGCCAGCGCGATGTGGAAACGCAGATCTAAATCGCGCTATCGAGATCGAGGTCCTCAAGCAGGTTCGAGAGTGCTTCATCGACGCTCTCCGAACTGGTTTGCTGGGGGGAATCGACCGCCACGGCCGAATCAACGGCGCTTTGGGTGATTCCCGAATCGATCTCGAGTCCCGATGCAAGCACCATGTCTCGCGAACTCTCCGCGTCCAGCATCACCGGCTCGACATTCCGCACGGCAAGCCCGGAGGTCGAGGCAGCCGCGAATCCTGTGGTGACGGCCGCTGCGACCGGCGAGGCAACGAGTTCGCTCTGGGGCGTGCTGTTGTTCCGCCGCTCAAGTTCGTTGATGACATTGAGAATATCAAGTGCTGTGACTTCGCCGTCGCCGTTGACGTCGTAGTAAGGAGGCGGCGGGGCACCGATTTCGCTGACCGGCAACGAAGAGGTGCCCACCCGGTCGAGCAAGTTGATAATCAACAGTGCATCGATCGCGGAAATGGACCCGTCGGCGTTGACGTCGGCCGTCCGAGTGGCGATTGGATTCTGGTAACGCGAGCGTTTGAGGGTCAACGTTACCGTCGCCGTGCCGCTCGTCAATCCAGTGGAATCGATCACTTGATACGAGAACGTATCAGTATCCTCGTCAGCTTTGCCACTTTCGTTGGTGTAGGTAAAGGTACCGTTGGGGTTCACCGTAACGGTTCCCAGCGGCGGCTGGGTAAAGTTCACGACGGTGATCGAGTCTCCGTCGGCATCGGTATCGTTGCCGAGCAAACCGTTCGCGGGATTGACGATCTGCAATTGCGATCCGACCGGAACGTTGTAGGAGTCGTTTTCAGCCATAGGCGGGTCAGGATCGGGTGAAACAGACAGCGTAAAGGTGTCGGTGGCAACGAAAACGCCGTCGGTCGCGCGGATTTCAATTTCGACCGTCTCAATCGCGGTCACAGGCACGTCGGGCTTGAGCGTGATGCGCATTTCATCGCCGAAGAACCCGATCGAATCGACCAGCGGGTGTGCCAGGAAATCGGCCGGTAACGGGTTCCTGACGGTACCGAGTCTCGCGACCTGGTAGCTCAGCTGATCACCGTCCGGATCATTGAAAACAGCACCGAGGTCTCTCCTTATCAATTGATCTTCGACGCCAAACAGGGTGCCAATCGGTTGGACCACGGTCGGTGGGTCAGGCACGTCGGTCACCGTTATCGGAATTTGCTGAGTCAGCGAAGCGTTGCTGTTGTCCGACGCGGTCACGCTGAGAATGACCGGAACGTCAAGCATGTTCTCCGATTCGGTGAATGCAAACGGTTGGAATTCGAGCGTCAGCGTTTCGTTGACGAGAGTGGCACTTACGATCGACGGGTCACTCGATGTGACGGAAAAGGTTATCGGATCGCCTTCCGGATCGGTGAACCAACTGGTCAGGTTAAATGTTTCCTGGCGAGCTGGAGTCTTGCTTTCGAGGCGAGTGAGCGAATTCTCTCCGGGGATTCCCCCGATGCCGACGAACTGTGGCGAGTTGTTGACTCCGCCGACGTTGATCGAGACTTCGCCGCATCCATCGGGGTCGACGGCGTCGCATCGCAAACCGTCGCTGTCGATCACGACGTATTTGAACGAGTCGATTCCGCTGAACAAAGGCGGCGGATCGTATTGCAGCTTCGTGTCGTTGTCGACTAGGGTTACCGAGCCGCCCTCGGATGTTCGTGTATCGAACTCGAGGAGGATTACCTGTTGGTCTTCATCCGGCGGACCACCGCGGTCATTGTCCAGAATGCCCGGCAACGTCATGTCGCCGATGAGCGGAATCGTCAGCAACATGCCTTCGTCGCCATCGTAGGAATCGTCCGCGGCGATCGGCGGATCGTTAACAGGTCGGAAGTTGATCGTGACCCGTCCCGTTAAGGCTGCTGCCTGGCTCAACTGGCCAGGCCCAGGAACATCGGCGACGACGTACGTGAAGGTGTCGGGCGTCGATTGATCGCTATAGTTTTCCGGTGGCGTGTAAATGACAAGTTCACCGCCGTTGACGATTTCGATTCGCCCGCCTCGCGACGACAGAAATGGTCCATTGATGCTGCCGGCCGATTGAATGATCATCGGTTGCGATGATTCGTTCGGCGGTCCGGGCAGGTATTTGTCACCGATCAGGCCTTCGATCGTCATTCCCATTCCGCCAATGGTGTCGGCAGTTTGGAAGATCTCGACGGTATCCTCGTCGATCGTTCGGGTGATCGAAACATCAGCGACTTGAGCCACCGGTGGATCGTTGACCGGACGGACATTGATGGTCAACGAAATCGGCCTTGAGTTGACAAGATCGTTGTCCGCGTTTTGAACGCGAACCGGCACGCTTGCGAAACCGAAGAAATCGGTGGCGGGGATAAACGTGAACGTTCCGTCGGCACGAAGGTCCAACGATCCGGCTGTCGTCACACCGTCGTCGGCCAGCAATGTCTGGACGCCGACGTCATCACCGAAGACAACGGTGTTGGCGGGATTCAACCCTGCCGCGGCGAACAGGTCCTGAGGGGGAGAGATCGAATCTTCGGTTGCCGGAAACTCAACCTGGTAAGCGCCACCTGACGTCGGAAGGTTGACTTGAGGCGGCAAGTCTTTCACCAACGTCAACCGGTAATCTTCGACCTCACCGCTCAATGCAAGCCCGCCGGGTCGCAAATCGCCTTCTCGCGAAACGCGGAAGCGAGCGTAGGTTGTTTCCACCGGCTTCAGATTCGCAGGCGGCGTGGGTGCGACCACGCAGAACGTTCGTGTGACCGCGCCGGTGCCGGAGAAGAAATTGTTTGTCGACGCGGTGAAGAACGAACTCTGGCAAAGCTCATTCGTGTTCGCCGCGGGAATGATTTGTTCACCCGGGTCGTCCCAGTCACCGTCGACGTTGAAATCGATCCAGGCTTCCAGGATGCCTCCGCCGGTTACCGTAACATCGATCGGCGTCGCCACACCGCTGCTCAAGAAACCGTTCGGATTGACGAAGCTGGTGAAAATCACGCCGTCCTCGTCATCACCGCTGACAACGACGGTGTTCCCGGTCACGGTCACACTTGGCCGATGCAGTTGCAGCGGATTGCTTGCTTCGAAGATCGCTCTGCGGATTGCTGTTGCAATCGAATCGGGAGATGTCGGATCGGCGGGACGAATCGCGAAGTTGTCCTCCTCGAATCGGCCGTCGATGTCGAATTCAAGCGTCGCAACAGCGACTCCGGAATCGATCGTGATCGTGTCGCCATCACGCGTAAGCGGATCGACGGTGGTATTGACGACAATCGTCGTGTTGCCCGCGACCGGGGCATCGACGTTGACCGTGAACAGGGCCCCCAAGCTTGATACCGCGATCACCTCGTCATCGCTGTCGGCCGCAAGTCCCGGTTGTCCGTCGAGGTCGACGTCGAACAGGTTTCCGAGGAACAGCCCGCCATCGACGATGTGCCGTGCCCCATCGCTTGAGTCGAGCGTCGGATAGCGACCATTGATCTGCAGCGGTGCCGGGTCGGGCGCATCGCCGTAGTCAAGCTTGATGTTAGGCATCAAGATCGTGAACTGAGTGGTCAGATCGTCACGGTTCTCTTCGAGTTTGTTGCCGGCCAGATCGGCGATGCCGATCAAGCTGTAGTTGTCAGCCTCGCCGCTGAAAATCTGACCGCCGGAAACAAACAGCGTTGCACCGCCGCGATCTTCCGCCGACAACGTTGTCACCGGCACCTGGCCAGGCTGATTGACGGAGTTGATCGCTTGAAGCAGAGATTCCTTGAGCTGGATCGACGTGAACAGCGGCGAGAAGGGAACTTCCGTCGCACCGCCCGGGATTCCGGTCAGGCTGAGCGTGGCGGCCTGGCTGACGTCGACCACGGTTCCAGGTTGATCGTCCAGAAGTACGCGACCCGTCGGAGCCCCGCCGCTGTCGAGTTCGGCTTCCGCAGAGATCAACAGGTCGCCGCGATTGTTGTTGATCGCAGCGGCAAGGCTGACCGCGATGTCACCGATCGTGCTGCTCGGTTGGAAGATCACCGGAACGAACGTCGGATCGGAGACGCCGCCGCCACCGAGTGTTGACTCAAACTCAAAGCTGACCGAAGTCGCGCCTTGGCTGATCGTCAGAATCTCACCATCGGAGACGATTCCGCGACGAACCGATACGCCCACCAAACCAGGAATGGGGTTCATCGGATCGGGGATTCCAGCGATGTTGACCCGGTTGGAGTCGATCCGTCCGAGGTCGACACGGCCGATACCGAGATTCTGTGCCGTGATTCCGATATTCGCCGCGTTGATCTCAGCGACCAGGTTATCGGCCACCACGTCCACGGTGCTGAACGTGTCGTACTGCACCGGAATCGACCCGGCGACCGTCGGCAATGTGTTGTTCAGGTTGAACTCGAAGATGACATCGTTTCCGAGGTCATCCGTTAGCACCAGCACGCTGCCGTCGAGAATGCCACCGCCGCCAACCAACGGCAGGTTCAAGAACAATGGACCAAAGACTTGAATTGTCGACTTGCCGGTCACCCCGATGGATCCGGTTACGCCCAGCGATGTTCCGGTCACATCCAGACCGAGAACCTGGTTATCAAAGCCCTCGTCGCCGCTGAAAATCAGAAGACCCCCGGATATCGGCTCGATTTGATCGAGACCGGAAATCGGGACCAGAGCACTGATCTCGCCAATGATCAAGTCACTTAATTCATCGGCCGTCGTGGATCGATCGACGTTGATCGCGATGTTGCCCGGCGTGACGCCATCGTTGATGATGTTGCCGTTGATATCTCGCTCGTCGATACGATTGAGTTCCAAGGTGATCGGCGCAGGCGTGACCAGGCTCGAAGGGTCGCTTGGATCGGCAAGGAACGGAACAGGTGTGATGACAATCCTTTCCGGATTGTCACCGTCAAGCGGATCGGCCGGATCATCCGGATCAACCGGCGGACGGCTGAATCCAACCACACTCAATTGACCGGTGGTAACCACCGCATCGCCGCTGAGCGGAAGATTGAGATAGACCGCAAGTCCGTTTCCTTCGATCGACGGGGTCAGGCCCAAACCAGCAGCGGTGATCGTGTCACGAATGGCCAGTGCAACGTCGGCCGCCGTCACCAGGCCAGCAATCGAAACGGGAGTATTGCCGGGATTGCCCAGCGCCATGTCGTCGTCGAACTCGAATGTAACGGATTGGCTTCCATTGCTGACAACGAACGTATCGCCATCGACGATACCGCCGACACCTACGCCGGCGGACGGGACAAGCAGCGTCAATGTACGCGGCAATTGCTGCAATCCACTTCTCGAAGTGTTCACAAAGGCGCCCGCTTCGGCCCCGATGATCACGCGCGGCGAACCAACGTCGGGAACGACAATCTCGACGAGACCGTTGGGGTCACCCACGTCCAGGTTTCCGGCGGTCACCTGTCCTTGAATTGCCGACGCAATTTCGTTAGCGATCCCCAACAGGAAGGCAGGGAGGTCTTCTTCGAGCGCGGGTGTGGCCACCAAAGGCAAGTTGACGGGGACGGTGCCGGGAAGCGTAGGATTTTCACCTACCAGTGTGAACTCGAAAGTCACCGTGTTGGTCCCGTCATTGATGACGAAGATGTCGCCGCTCATCAATCCACCGGCGTTGGTTCCTACTTCGGGAACCACCAGCGTGATTGGCTCGGAGACTTGTAGCGTGTAGCCGGACTCGAACTCGAAGACCAGCGTTCCGCCGTTGTCGTCAATGATGGAAACCTGGTCGCCGTCGGCAATTACCACCGGATCGGGCGCGATCAGAACTTCGCGATCGGCGTTATTGAGTTCGATCCGGTAGGCACGGTCATCGCGCCAGATACCCGCCAGCGGCGTCAGCGTGACAATGTTCTTGGTTTCGTCATAGCTGAACGTGTAGTCGATACCCTCGCGCAGCAATCTTTCATTCTCGAACACCGTCACGTTCGCACCAGGCTCACGCAGGTCGGGAATTTCCGGGACCACGACCGTCGTATCATCGATCCCGATTCCGGTAAACGGATCGGATGCATCGCCGGTATCACGCAGTTGGATTCGGAATTCCTGGAAGATTCCCTCGGTCAGCTCAATGAAGCTGATCGCCGGGTCGACATCGATGCCGTTGGCATCGTTGTCGCGCGGTACCTCGGCGATCGCGATCGGTCCGACAAAATCGGCAAGCTCCACGGAGCCTCGATCGCGGAAGACCGAGCTTCCCAAACCGCCGGGGGGAGCAAAGTCCGGGTTGTCGGCGCGAACGACTCCGTTAACATCCAGATCGGGAGCCAGGATGTTGTTGATCGGAACTCCAATAGCGGTCTTGACGTCGTCCAATGCCCGCCGCTCGACCAGCGAGTTGACTGCCGAATCGATCAGAATCGATGGCAAATCGGGTTGGAAATTGTTCGCTTCGGCATACTGAACCGATGGCTGAGTGCCGGTCAGCGTAATATTGAAATCATCGATTCCACCGTTGACGTTGCTCGTCGAGCTTGTCGTCCCATGCGGTGGGCTCATGATTCCCTGGTGAAGCATTTCGTCACCGTCGGGGTCCTGGAAGACGCTCGCCACGACGATGACTTCCATTGGCTTACGCTGGCCATCGAGCAGGCTGTTGGATCCGACGCCAAATCCACCGATGAATGTCTCCTCGACCACAAGGCTTTCGTGGAGGTTCATCAAGACGTTGTTTAACAGCGTCGGGCTGGCTCCGCCCGCGATCATCACGCCGGTCTCGTTGATCAACTGGTCGGTATCCCGGCCAGGTTCGGGATCAAGCCGCAACCCGGTCGCGTTGCTGATATCAACATCGGCCACCCGCTCGATCAGCAGGTAAATCTCGGTCGAGCCAGCGGTGCTCGTGCCGGCAACATCGCCGCCATTGTCTTTCGCATGTCCAAAGCCGAGCGTGTTGAAGTCGTCGCCCAGCGCCGGATCTTCCGGAGCAAAGCCGTAACCGTAGATGTGCAACAGGCCAGCGGCATCGCCGGAGCGACCACCCAGTGCGGTAGCGATTCCCAGACTCAGCCCGCTGGTATTAATGTTGTTGGCCATCGTCCGCATGATCGTCGGAACGTTATCCGCATCGTCGGCTTCCCGGCCACCTGGCAGCCTCAGCCCCGGTACGTTGATCGTCTGAGTGTTTCCGTCCACTTCGGTGATCGTGAATGAACCGCCCGTCGTACCGTCCACGCTGATCACGAAGGACCGCGGGGCGAACGACTGGAAATTGATCGTGTAATCGCCGGTGCCCACTGGTGCACCGTCGACGCGCCCCGAGAGTGATCGCGTTTCGTACGCGTCATTTCCCGACGCGCTGACGCCGATGTAGTGAATTCCTGTTTCGTTGGCTGTGAAGTCCAACAGCGGATCGACGCCGGTGTCGTCATCATTGATCGCCAGCGAGATGCCACTGGAGTCAAAGATCTGCAACACGGTGTCGGGTCCGCCCGCGACGGTGTCCACGTCCACGGTCAACCGGTCACCAAACTCCATGTAGACGCGATAGAAATCGACGTCCGCGTCGGGTCCCAAGGGGCCCACGTTGTCACCGAGCACCGAGGGTTGGCTATAGGTGTCACGGTGGCTGTGTCCCATCCGCGTATCGACTGCGTCAAAGAGGAAATCGTTGGGTTCGGATGTCAACGCGGTTTCCGGGGAAGCCGACGCAAGGCCGTCGTCGCCGTAAATCGTGTTATTCACGATCCGCGCGAACGGCTGCGGGGCCTCATAGACCGCCGCCTGGTCCTCGATGAGATGAGTACCACCGGGGATATAAATCTCACTCGCACCCTCGATATAGAGCGCGGGAGTGGCAAAGTCGAGGTCGCCGCCAAAACTGAAGCCGCCGCCGCCCCGTGGGCCCTGGCTGGTCAATGACGGACCGACGGTGACTTCGACCAGCTCGGCCAGCCCGTTGGTCATCAGGATGCTGCCTTGGATCGATTCACGAATCGCGTGCAGGATCTCCAGGTGCGTGTACGCCGCAATTCGATTTCGGTACGGCGCGGGGACATCGTCATCGTTGTGGCGGTAGTAGATAGGCACGTGACCGAAATCGTACCCGTCGCCTCCGTCGAGCGTACTCCCGTCGGGAATCCCACCGGGTTCGATAGCACCATCCCCAATGTCTTCGAACTCGAAGGTCACGCGCGTCCCGCCGGAATCGATCCAGAAGATGCTGCCGTCCTCGATGTCGTCACCGTTGATGATTCCATTGAAATCAGAGTCGATCACTTCAATGGTCAGCGGCGCGATCTGGCCGTCGATCTTGATCCCTGCGAACTCGGCATGGTCGATCGTGTTGTTCTGGATCACGATCCCCGGCGCCAGCCCACCGAGTACGCTGTCATTGAGTACTGGTAGATTGCGCACGGCGCCTGGCGTGGAATTGCCCACCGGCGGTGCGATCAACAGCGGGTGCGGGATCGGGAAGAAGAATTCGCTGCTCAGCCGCTCGTGATTCGGGTTTCTCTCGCGAACACCCGGCTCGGACCAGACACCGATGCCGCGGGCATCGCTGATCTCGTTGTGCTCAACAATCACCTGGCCCTGGGTGCGCAAAACGTTTTCGTCCCCAACACCGTCGTGCAAATCGACCGTGACATTGGAGGTGCCGGGTGAGAATCTTACCGACGACGACATCTCGCCCGATCCGCCGCTGAGATTGAGACGCTCGTCAGTCGTGATACCTGTGTCGAGTCCGCCGGAAGATTCCGCTTCGACATTGATCAACGCCTGGTTGTTGATCGCAAAACGGATCGCACCGGCGACCTGCGCGGGCGTCATGGACGGGCTGAACGCGACCGGCGTGTTGCCGAATGCAATGCTGCCGACGGAGTTGAATTCGAACGTCTGATTGGCAATGCCGTCGCCAAGGATGAAGGTATCGCCGTCGGAGATGTTGGCTCCCGATGGTGCCAACAGCGTCATGCTCCGGTTGTGCCGATCGTTGGTGTCGAAACTTTGATTCAGTGCGACCAGAGGAAAGCCACTGGATGCATACTCGGTACCGGGACGAATTTCCAACTGGTACTCGCCTGGGGATACTCCGAATGTGGAGGTAAAGTCTGCGCCCGAGGGGGCACTAAAGACGGTCTCACCACGTTCGGCAAATCCGACAATGAAGTCATCCATGCGCAGCCCGACTGCGCCGGGAGCCGGGTTGCCGTTGGTGAAGTAGTTGACCTGGATGCGAATGTCGGTATGACCGGCTACGGCATCGAGGGGCAAACGCAGTTGGTCCCAACCGGGGTTGAGCGGGTCGGCAAAGAACGAATGCAGCGATGTCGTTCTCGGTGTGCCCGTCGGATCGATACTGGTGAGGCTCAGGTTGGCAAAATCACCCGGTGCCGGCTGATAAAGTCGGTTCAGATACAGCAACGGCACATCCGCAGCGGTGTAGCCGGCGAGACTGAATGGCTGGCTGGTGATGGTGCCCGAAGTTGCATTGGCGCCGCGATTAAAGGCGAGCACGGACGATGACGAGCCAACGCCCGGGGGAACGACGTGGTTGGCCACCGACACTTGCAATGTGTAGCTGCCGCCAGGTCCAATTTCGCCATCGGTGACCGCCCCGGTATTGTTGATTGTCAGCGCGGTCACGTCGTGAAGTACACCGATGAAATAAGTGCCCGCGCCCAGAGTCGTATCAATGAACGGATCGAGCAGCGAATTGCTGCCGGCGCGACCGTCGGCGGTGCTGAACGATGAATCCGACGTTTGCACGAGCTGCACAGGGTTGGGGCCGCCGGGCGTAGCCTGAAGGATGACCAGGGTGGTATCAACGCTGGTACCAAAAAGGTTGGTCGGAGGCGTTGCCGGGTCGTCGTCTTCATCGATCTCGCCCGTTGCGTCCCATCCGTTGTCGATATCAAGGATCACGCGGGTGAACGGATCAGTCAGCGAGAGCTGGAAAAAGTCGGCTGGGTCGCCCACAAGGCTGCCGCTGAGGGTGATGTGAGGAATCGTCGTCGAGGTATTGATGCCCCCTTGGCCGCCGATATTGAAGTTATCAGCGAGCGACCATGTCAGGTCATCCAGATTCGGTGTGAACGGGGGTACGGTTGCGGTGACCTCGTCTGACGCATCGAAAATGCCCGTGGCTGCAAGTTCACTCACGCCGGGTGGCGGCGGTGTCGGTGGAGCAACGAATCCCGAGGTGCCATCGAAATGCTGAGGCTTGCCGTGACCGGGCGAGGCATCCGACAAAACGCTGAAGCCGCCGGTCAGATTAGGGAACAACTGACCATTGCCAAGATCCGGCGGGTTCGCCGTGCTTCTGGCTTGGCCGAAGAGATCAATTCGGTCTTCGACGATTCGGTCGACCGAATTGACCGGCTCCCGAACTGACTGGTCCAGACTGATCGGCTCACTTCCATCGGCCGTAATGCCAATGTAATACGATCCCGCCGGCAAGGTGACCGGACCGACGAACGGGTCACCATTGCTGATCGAGCCCCGGATCAGTTTTTCAATCGCTGAATTCTCACCGTTGGGACTGGTCAAGTCATCGGCGATGTTGCTGGAGCTTCCGAAGAAGACCAATTGAGGCGGGAAATTCTGCGCCGCTGAGAAAGCCGGAATTCCGTCACTGTCATAGAACACGCTGATGTTCGTGTCGGGCCTGTTGAAGCCGTCGGCATAATCGATGTCAAAGACCGTTGATTGGAGGCCTTCGCTGATCTCGAAATGGTAGAGGTCGACGTCGAACGAAGACGACAATTCACCACCAACGCTAATTACTTGGCGCAGCCCCTCCTGCAAGTCGCCAATGTATTGGGCGCCTTCACCGGGCGTCGAGCCGAAGATCGTACCGTTGTCGGCCAAGCCGGATACCAGGAAATTCTCGAGGGCCGCTGGCTCATTTTCCTGAGCCTCGCCCAACAGCGGCGACGAGGACATCAACCCCTGGACATGGACGCCGTTGTTGGCGTATCGGATGTCAGCGAATCGGACCACGCTACCGGGAAAAGCCTGTTCCTCGGTCAATCGAGCCTGGAATCGATATCCACCGCCCGTCAATCCTCCGCGGACGTCATCCGGGTTGATCGATGCGCTTCGAATTCGGAAGAAGTAAAGGCTGCTTGAGCTGCCGGCCAACCGATAATGAATTCCGGCGTCGCGAGGATTCGTCGATCCAAAGTCTTCGTACAGGTCGAAGACGCCGCGATCGGTATACGCTTCGTCCCCGGTCTGCAGCGAGCTGGTCACACCCTGAAGATCGTTATCGAACACGGTCACCGCATCTTCGACAATCTCGTAGATGCTGGTTGAATTCGGAGCGAACGTCCAGTTCGGGCTAACCGTGGCGGTGTCGGTTGCGCCGTCGTAATCGGTCACAAGCCGGATCTGGCCTGCACCCCGGCCGGCGATGATGCGAACTTTTCGACCATTGAGTTCGTCGTCGGCAAACGACGAGGCAGCTGCAAGTTGGACCGTCGATGTCGCTCCGCCTTGTGCCGTACCAGTCGCGATCACCTCGGCGGTCTCATCAAAGCTGTTATCGCTGCGGGCAAGAACGTCGCCATTCTCGTTGAGCAATTCGATGACGGTGTCTGTGGTGAAGTTTGTCTTATCGACGTCGACCCAGATTTCCGTTCCGGGCAAGCCGACGAAGCTGTAAACATCAACGTCGTTGGTGCCACTGAGAAAACCTTCGACCTCGAATCCAAGCCGACGCACGTGGTCGCTTGTCAACAGATTCGACGCCAACTCGCCCAGGAATTGCGCGTTGTCGACCAGCGCGTTACGCCCCGGTGCGGCTTCGGTGGACAGTTCAAGTTCCGGCAACACCGGAATGTTGTAGTCATTGCTGAACTGGTCGAAATAGAGACCGGCCCAATCATTGGCGAACGGGCGATTGGCAGTGCCCGTTCCGTCATGGTCGGTGAACTGCGACCCATCCGGTTTCGAACCCGCACCAGCCGTATCATCGTTGATACTCGTCAGAATCACCGGGGCACCGGGCAAGCCGATGATGTGGACCGCTCCGCCGATACGGTCCTCAATGCCGCTGGGCGAGCCGGTTGCAACAATCCCCGTGCCCTGGCCGGGTTGTTCCTTTTCGGTCAATTGAGGATCGACAAACCCTGAAGGACTCAGATTCGCCGGGCCGGTATTGACGTACGGGCTGTTTGGGCTGCCGGGACCAATGAACTTGACGACCAGACTCTCGTCGGGACGGCTCAGCATGCGCAGTCCGCCGGAGCTGTGGAAATTCTCGACGATGATGCCGTCGAAAATCAGGTGCGCAATGTCGGTATCGTCGAAGATCGTTTCGGTTGTGATGGTACCGCCACGGACTTCCAGCCCGGAAAGCTGTACCCCGGAGGTTGGATCGTTCAGGTACCGGTTGAACCGAATCATCGGTCCGTGGTTGTCGTCCAGGACCGCAAGTCGATCGACGCTGCCCGTTTGACGACCGGCGTCGCGACGGTAATTGCCTCCCATCGACTCGACATCAATATCGATGATCGATCCGCGGTTATCGACAAAGGTATTACCGACGATGATCGGTTGGGTCCCACGAGCAATGATTGTCGCCTCGATGTCCCGAGGCACGAACTCGTCAAAGGGTTGATCGTCGCTGACGGCCAATCGACCGAATCGACCTCCGGGACCTTGGCCGTCCTGGCCCGAATCGTTGAATTCGAACCGCGAGTTGGTAATCCGGCCTTCGGCTTGCTGCAATTCCAGCGGCAGGAATCCGCGAGCCAGGCCGCCCTCGAGCAGGCTGATTCCGCCCGCGTAGGACAGCTGGACCTGGTCAAAACTGACGTGCGAAGTGGGGCCGGCGTAGATGCCCGACCAATCACCTCGCTGTGGTGACGCAGGACCCGAGACGGTGTCGTTGTCATTGTTGGTGTCGAACGTACCGCCAGCACCAAATCGATCGTCCAGAGCACTCGTGAACACAACCGGATTTCGCAGCACCCCTTCGGCGAGCAATTGCGTGCCCTGGCCAAGTTCGATTCTCGCACCGCGCAGCTTGTTGACCAGACCCGGGTCCATGACCAGCGAAGCGTCGCGTCGACCGCGGACACCACGGCGTGCCGAAATGACTTCATAAACGCTGGTGTTATCAGGAACGGTCGCCCAATTCGTATCGACCGTTGCGATCCCGGTCGAACTGACAAAGTCAACAATCGATCGACTCTGTCCGGCGCCTGTCCCGAGTGTGATTTGAACGACGCGGCCATTGAGTTCGTCGTCCCGGAACTGCGAACCGGCGCCCAATTGTATCGTCGACGCACTTCCACCAAGGGCAGTACCGCTGCCGCCGCTGATCACCGCGTTAAGGGTGGGGATATTGCTTTGCCCACGGTCGATAAATCGAGTGGAGGAAGCGTCAAGGTCGGCTACCAATCCGAAATTCGACACCGGCGAAGTGGAACGATAAAGACGCCGTGAGACGTATCCGCTATTGGATTGGACCTGTGGCAACGACGCCAATTCGATGGCGGAATTGTTGCTGGTGATGTTGATTTGGAAAGTGTCCGGGCTCTCGAGCGACTCGAAACCATCCCGGTCGACAAACGTCAACTTGTAGAAATAGGTGTCGGCGGCCAGTGTGCCACCCGAAAAGCCGCGGCCTGATACCAATCCCAACGAAGGTGCAACACCGTCTTCGATCGTGCCGCCCGGCGAGGACGCGAGAACGAGATTCTCCGCGAAATAGTGAACAACGTCCGTGTCATCAAAACGCCCGGAAACCGTCAGTTGTTTTGGTTCTTCGGTCGGGGTTGTTGTGATTCGTATGAACAGTCCGTTGATGCTGTTTTCCAGCAGCAGGTTGTCATGAATCTCGGGGCCGACGCGCCCGTAATCGGCGGTGAAGGCTCCCGCCTGCTGGAACCGCGGTTCCTGGTAACTGGTTTCCTCGAAGCTATCCGGTGCGGCACTGATGGCCGCGTCGGCGCTTCGCGTGATCTCGTTGAACGTGACCGTCGGACGCATGTTGACGATCTGGATCGGATTGACCAACTGCTGTTTCGAGTCGATCACGATGTTGGTGCCGCCGCCGTAGACAATCTCCGCGTGGTTAACGCGTTGCAGGAAGATCCCTTCATCTTCGAGATTGCGGCGGCCCTGCGCCTGGTCCAAATCGCGACGATAGATCAGGCCGCCCCAATCGCCCGGCGCCGCCGCCGGCGGATTGAATCGGACTGCCGCCAAGTCGACCCGCCGGTCACGGGTGCTGGTAAAGATCACGCTTCCATCATCGAAGCTATCCGGGTCAACGGCCGAGCTTTCGACGACTTCGTACACGCTTGTACTATCCGGCGCGGTCACCCAATTGGGTGTGATGGTGGCTCGGTCGGTGAAGCCGACGTAATTGGTCACGAGCCGACTCTGTCCGGCACCGGTACCGCTGATGATTCGGATCAAGGCTCCGTTAATCGCATCATCCTGCAGTGTTGTTGATGCCGCGAGCTGGATCGACGAGGCGGTTGAGCCTTGTGCCACTCCGCTTGCCAGAATGATCGGAGTTGTGCTTACCCGCTCGTTCTCGGCACTCAGTTGCAAGTGCCGCGGGGCACCGAGCACCTGCAGTGCTCCGCCGCTTCGGTCGACCGGGATCGTGCTGCTGCCGATTCCGATGAATGAGTTGCGCAACTTGAACGCCGCACCGGCGTCGATCATGGTTGTCACGCCCTTGGGGACTTCCATGTTGCGACCGTCCTCGAGGACCAGTCCACCAGACTCGGAAACTCCGATCTGGTAGCTCAGGTTGTCGATCTCCGTCGTGATATTTCCATCAGCACCCCCGTTTCCGACAATCCGCACAATGTCGTCTTCCCTTGCCGCACCAAAGGCGTTGGGGACGATGGGATTGGCGATGTTGTTGAACGGGCTGTTGGTGCTTCCGTCCGCCTGTGGCCCCGACGATTTGTCCACGAACATGGTCCGGCCGAGCACCTCGACCGCGAAAAACGGCGGATTGCTGGACAATTGCACGTTGCGCAAACCGAGCACGCGCGGGTCGGTGTCATTGGGAAGCGTGAACTGTAGCGCCGTGGGAACGTCCGGATGAATTTCCACCTGGACGCCCGTTTCACCCAGACGTGCTTTGATTGCGTCGCGGAGGTTTTCGGCAATTTGTTCACCGGGCATCGGCAATACCGAACCGCCCGGCGGATGCGGAAACACGCCGTCGCTGAATAACACCGGTACGTTACCGATCCGGACGTTGTTGGCGTCTTCGACAAATTCGTACGTGCGAGTGACGCCGTCGCCGCCGGTCAGAGTGATGGATTGGCCAGGAATGATTGCCGATCCGTCACCGGTGAAGTTGATGATCCGCTCAAGCGCACGTGTCTGGAACCAGAAGTTATGGACGCCGCCCGGTCGGCCGTCCCCGTCCCCGTCAATCGGTGTCCCAGGAACATCGATCCGCGTACGCTGCAGGTCGAGGTCGCGGATGATATTGACCTCATCCACCTCGGGCTCAAATTTCAGCTGCAAATCGTAGGCACCCTGCGTCCTACCGCCGAAACCGCTGCCGGGGATAGTGGGGTCGTATTGATCATTGCCGCTGGCGGCGACGCCCACGTAGTAAACGCCCTGGCCAAGTGTCGCGACAATACGCGAGTCCTCGCCGAAGTAATCGTCATTGCGGCTAAGTTGGACCACTCCACCACCGCGAAGCAGCAATGGCGCGAAACTCAGATCGACGTTGCTGATATCGATCGTGTCGTCACCAGCGGTCGTCGCCGCGTCAAAGATCGAGCTGGCAAACGGATCATCATTGATCGCATCCACGACGTCCTGGACCGTGGCCGCTGCGTTGCGAGGCAAATCGACCACAATTCCGTTTTGCGTGACATTGTCGGATTGGTCCAACGAACGCCGAACCTTGACCGCTGAATCGCCCGCGGCGCGGTCGGTCTTGATGAAGTCGATGCGTGCATTGTTGCCGCGCCGTCCCGGTACCAACGAGGTGATCGTGACGGCGAGTTCCGTTCCGATCCCAAAGTTGGTGGTCACCGACGCCGATTGTTCCTGAAACAAAGTCAGTGTCGTGTCGAGCAAACTGGCGTCGGGCAAGCGTTCGGCGAGCGTTTCCGCCGTCAGCGTGCCAACCCTGTCCACATCAGCGAGATCCACCTCGAAACGGTACAGGTCGATATCGGTGCTGTCGCTGCGGTGGACGTAGTTGCCGTGAAGCACGTCCAGGTTATTGGGGAATACCGGCTCGAAATCGCTCAGGAAATTGATGTCGGCGTTGAGAAACGCACTGTTGAGACTCATGATCGATGGCGCGGGCAGGTTGGAATCCGAGCCCAGACCCAATAGCAAGCCAATCCCGGCGACTGACTTGCGCGTGAAATCCTCGCCGTAATCGGTACGGAAAGGGAAGTTGTTGTCGAACACGATCGCCGCATCGTCGAACGTCAGGCGGCCCGACGCGTCGGTCGATGAATCAATCCTTAGACTCGCGTTAAGCTGCGAGACAATCTGTCTCGGGAACTGCAAGTCAGTGGGGTCGGCCACTGCAAAGGTAATGCCCTGGTCAACCGTTTCGCGGAACTGAACCCCGATCTCGCTGGCCCAAAGGTTCAACGCTTCGCGGATCCGTTTCTTTTGCCGCTCGGTAATCTGATTCAGAAAATTGTTGCCGCTTGTATCGCTATCGAAAATTCCATTGAAGTTGTACGGGACTTCGGTGATCCCATTGAGACTGTCGGCACCGAATGCGGGATTGATGTGCAGGTCGTCTTCGTGCCCGGGATCATCCTGGCCGCCTGCGAGTTCGATCGCGAATGGTTGCGGGTCAATCGCCTCGGTGAAGACCAGGTTCGTGATTTGATCGCCAAGACCGAAGACGCCGACGTTGATCGCTGTCTCAAGCGTGTCCCCGACAGCGGTCAGAACCAGTGGCGGCGCGCCGACGATCCGCGTCGGTGCCGGCGTTGCCGCCGCGACGCCGGCTTGCAAACGCGTTTCGACAACTGCGGCGACCGATGGCGTCAGCGTTGCGATGGTTCGCAGTTGATCCAGAGTTGGATTATCGCCCCCAAAATCGAACACAACGGTGCCCGTTGATTCGACCCGCGCACTCAAACCTCCGATGCCACTGTCTTCGAATCGAATCTGGCGTCCCGAAGCTGCTTCGCCCACTGCATTGGCGACGAAGGTCAGCCCGAAATCGGTTACCGCCGAGGCGGTGACTGGAAGCTCGGTCGGTTCAAGGATGACATCGACGCGCTGGTCCACCGCCGTACCAATTCGCAATCGGAACGTGCCGCCGCCGAGAGGCACCCCCGTATTCCCGTTGGAGTCGGGTCCCAGGTTGTTGAGATCGTCACTGAAGAAAAGTCGCGCCGTGTGGGTGGCCGGGTCGTAAACGACTTCATCAGGGAAATACAGCGCGTCGTCGGTTGTGCGAACAGTATTCTGGGTCAACAACAACTGGTAGAAGCGCGGATGTTCGGCTGATCTCTCGGTGGGATTGCCATCGACCGAGAATCGGACCCGCGGGTCATCGGGAACGATCGGCTGGTGGGGATCGTCCGGGAACACGGCAACGCCGCTGCCGGCGGTGACGAGTGCGGAAAAGTTCGGCAGAGCGTTGATCGCCGCCGCGATGGCATCGAAGGTTGTACCGGACGGGTATTCCACCGAGATTTCGCGTGACTGGGGGTCGAAAACCGCGGTCGCGCCTGTGGCGTTTGGCGTTTCGTTGAAAACAATTTCGACGTTGTCCCAGGATCGTCCGTCCAACGCACCATCAACGGTGATCTCATCACCGCCGATCGCAATCACACCCTGGGCCGAGTCGTCTTCGACAAACAGCGGGTCTTCGTTGAAGTAGACCACAATCTCGTTGCGATTCTGTGTCAGTGAACCGTCGGCCGCTCGCACGACCGGTTGGGGCACCACCGATTCGATCAGGGCACCGAGTCGCAAATCAAATTCGAGGACCTCACTTCGTTGGCCCGGTTCGGATGGCTGCAGCAGGTCGCGATCTTCGTTGCGCAGACCGACGATTCCCAAGCCGTCATCATCGAACCCGAATACCTCGAGACGATACAGGTCATCGGGAAGCTTTTCGTTGAATCGGACAATGACTTCATTGCGATTGGTGTCGTCGACGGTTACCAGCGCCGGCGTGACGATGACGTCATTGATATTACCGGTCCCAGGTGCCGGGCCGAACCGATCGTCACCGCCGGACCGAGTCAGACGGATGCCATCGAATACCGTGTTCGGATTGTCATCATCCAGCGTTGTCGGATCGATTCGCTGATCTTCATCGAACCGCAACGTCAATACGCGCGGCGGCGTGTTGACGATCGAGCCGTCAACGATCAGGTCGCCATCGTTGGGCTGAACACCGATCAACTGGGGGCCCGCCAGGAGCTGACGTGGCTCCAGCGTTTCCAGAATGTTCCGGCGCCGCTTCTTGCGCGTCGATTTCTTCGTCGAAGACCGAATGGTACGGACTGAACGCGAAGCATCAGAGATGTACGTCGAGGAGCTTTTCCGCTTACGCGAGGTCATAGACCTAACCTTCCAGGCGATGTCACCCTTGCACTGCAGTCCATCGTCAGCAAGCGCGACCGGTGTGGTAGTAGTTGGGTATCAGCCGAAACGAACGGAGGATCGCTCGGCGGGAATAGGGACGTTTACGAAGAGCAATGAACCGGATTCCCACGCTTGACGGGGAGAGCCGAAACACAGTCGCCGAGTATAGTTAGGGCCAAAAAACCCGCAAACAATTGCCACTTTGCTTCCTCCGCACGAGTGTCAGAACCCGGTCGAAATTGACGGGTCGTAACGACAATGCAGGTGAGAAAGCCGCACACGGGCACACGATCTCCCTCGGCGGGGGGCTTGGGCGAGGCGTGTTCAACCGCAAAGACGCGTGGACTTTGGACGGCCCTGGTGGCGAAAAGTTCCCGCAGAGTCAGGCTTGATTCGCCCACATCTGGCGGTTTTAGGCCTCTGCGCGGGCCTTTCTGCCCCCGCGGGGACGTGACGAACCCGGGCTCACTCGTCCAGGTCGTCCTCGTCATCCTCGCGATCCGGGTGCAAAGGATCGTCAGGATCGAAAAATAAATCCGCTAATCCGAGCGGAACTGCGTCGCCACCGAGCGTTCGGCGACGTCGCTGGGCCAATTGTTCCAGATCGACGGCATCCTCACCGAGGCACCGCTGGAGTGCTTCCTGCCAGGCTTCGTCACGGCTGACCGGGTGGCTGCCCTCCTGGACCATTCGCTTGATCGCGTAGCGGAGCAGGTTGATTCCGTCGCGGGGCGAAAACTCGAGTTTCAACTCGTGTGAATGCTGGAGGAATTCAACGGTCATCGCCAACATCTCCGCCTCGGCAAACGGCAAATGGTATTGCAGGATCGCCATCTCGTCCTGCTTATTGGGGAACCCGACCTTCAACGTCGGTTGCAACCGGCTGAGAATGTAATCAGGAATTTCAAACGTCGACTCGTCCTGGTTCATCGTGACCGCGGCACGAAATTCACGAGCCGCAGGAATGGTGATTCCCGCCACAATCGATTCGACCAACCGGCGCCCGTCCAACAGCGGCGCCAGCGAGGCCCACGACTTCTCGTTCATCCGGTTGCCTTCGTCGAGCAGGCAGACACCGCCGCGGATCATCGCCGAAACCAAGGGCGAGGCGTGATAGGAGATCTCGCCGCCCTGGCTCAACACCGGGGTGATCAACAGGTCCTCAGGCCGGGTGTCGGCCGTGCACTGGTAGATATAAAGGGGGCGGTCCTGTGCGCGGGCCGCGGCAATGGCAAGCTGCGTTTTTCCAACGCCGGGAGAGCCGATCAATCGGGGCGTCAATGGCAGGTCGGCTTCGTCCACCGTGATCCAACAGGCCAGCAATTGCATCAGGATCTCTTGTTGGCCGATCCATTGGCCCGGCGCTTCATAGGGATGCGCAAGCTTCAATCGCACACCGTCGATTTCAACGTGCCCCGCAAGGTCGTCGTGTTCGGCGCCGTCTGTCTCGTCCGATCTGGCGTGCATTATCCCTGCAAGCTCACTTTGTCAGAGTCCTGTTTCGTTGAGGGTGATTCGCGACGGGGAGCATCGCCGGCCAAGTCGTCCGCCTTCAGTGCGGTCCCTCCCGCATCCAATTCTTCTTTTTCCTGCTCGACGGCCGCAGCGATCGCATCCATGTAGTTGTGGATCGAGTGGTCCGCGAAGTGATCGATTCTCCATCGCCGCAAGCCGCGCAGGAAACCTTTCCAACGGTCACGCCGTCGTCCTATGTGCCCGAGTTTCTGGATTTTCCCGTCACGATTCAGGTACACCTCGCGGCCGCTGTGCCGGTATCCCAGTACCGACGGCGGCACGCGAGTCACGATATCGTTGTTGTTCACAAAGCGGAAGTGATCGAGATTGACGTAGTTGATGTACCGCTTGTCGCCAACCCGCGGGCTTCCGTAGGTGTAAAGCTGGTCCGGGACGCTCTCGATATGTGAAAGAAAACAGCGGCCGGCGCAAATCGTCGCCATCGCCCCGCCGAGCGAATGCCCACAGAACCAAAGGGGTTGCTCGTTGGACATCAGCGCGGTCTCGAGCATCGGCCAGAGGTCGTCGACTTCCGTCTTGAACCCACGATGGACTTTGCCAGTCGTCTCGGCCAGTACGGAGGCCGCGTTGGCATCGGCGCGGATATCGTTCCATTCATTTGGTTCGGTTCCGCGACATGCGATGACGCAGTCATGGTCGTTGCGAAATCGATAAGCCTGGGACCCATCCCGGTTGTAGAACGTGACATCGGGAAAACCAACGATGTCGCAGGCTCGCTTTGTCTCGTCCTCGTCGTTGTACGCAATCATGGCCAACTCAGCGAACAACAACGACCGCTCCAGGAACGTCATATCCCGGATCGGCCCATCCAACTTGCTTTGGATGACCAGCGGTCGTTCGCCAGGATCCTGGACGGTATCGACCCTTTTGATCGCTTCCTCGCTCATGACGGCACACTCCTTTTCCTGTACATCGTTTTCGTTTTTTCCGCTTTTACTTCGCTAGGTTTCCGTGCTGAACGTCGCAGCGGTTGTTTCGTCCGGATGCAAAAGCTTGCCGGGCTGGGGATGTCCGCCATCGACATCAATCTGAATATTCAGGTGACGACGCCACTGTTCGTCATCCGGCTTTGGAAAATCGCTTCGGAAGTGAACGCCTCGTGATTCGGCACGAACCAGTGCCGCGTCGACGATGCACGACGCGGTGAGCAAGAGATTCTGTAATTCCCACCCTTCGACGCTGTTGAATTGATGACGCATCACATAGGCGGCGAAGGAACGAATCGAATCAGCCGCGTCCCGCAAACCCTCCCCGTGCCGCTGCACTCCGGCAAGCCGGCCCATCAAACTCTTGAGCGAAATCCGCACGTCAGCCACGTCAAAGGATTCGGATTGTGAATGGATCGGATGCTGGATCGGGGGCGCGACCATTTTCGTAGGCTGCTCGGCGGCGGTGCGCGAAGCCGCTTCGCCGGCGTGGGCCCCATACACCAATCCTTCGAGCAGGCTGTTGCTGGCCAACCGATTCGCGCCGTGCAATCCGCTGCTGGTCGCTTCGCCTGCGGCCCACAGCCCCGGCATGCTCGTGCGTCCCTGGCGATCGACCGTCAAGCCGCCGATCATGTAATGGGCACCGGGACGTACCGGGATCCGGTCACTGGTGATGTCGAGTCCGAACTTTGCGCACGCGTCGGCGATGCCGGGGAAACGGCCGCGAACCTGTTCCGGATCGAGGTGCGACAAGTCGAGGTAGACGTTGGAGTGCTTGGTCGTTTCCATTTGGCGGATAATCGACTGGCTGACCACATCACGCGGTGCCAATTCGGCTCGTTGGTCGAAATCGGGCATGAACCGATACCCGTTGGAATCGACCAAATGGGCTCCTTCACCCCGCACCGCTTCGGTGATCAACGATCGCGACGAACCGGCGATATAAAGAACCGTCGGATGGAATTGAATGAATTCCATGTCGCGCAGCTGGACACCGGCCCGATAGGCGATCGCCGACCCATCGCCGGTGGCCACCGTAGGATTCGTCGACTCACGAAACACCTGGCCCGCCCCGCCGGTGCACAAGATCGTCTCCTTTGCCCAAACCATGACCGGTTGTTTTTGGTCGTCGACCATCAATGCGCCGCGGCAACGACCCTCGAAGGTCAACAAGTCGACGGTGAACGCGTTCTCCCAAATGTCGATGTTGGGAATTTCTCGCGTCCGTTGAATGACCGCACGCATGACCTCCGCGCCGGTTGCGTCGCCGCGTGCATGCACGATTCGTTCGCGACTATGTCCTCCTTCCCTGCCGAGCGACAATTCGCCCTCGCTCTTGTCGAATTGGGTTCCCCATCGCACCAGCTCTTCAATCCGACGCGGACCCTCGCGGATGACCATGTCGACGATTTCCCGGTCACACAGGTTTCCGCCTGCGGCCAACGTGTCCGCGACGTGCGATTGGAACGAGTCGTCGGGATCGAGCACGCCGGCGATTCCGCCTTGTGCGTAGTTGCTGTTCGATTCGCGAAGACGATCCTTCGTGACGACCAGGACCGATTGATTCGATTCGACCGCGTTGGCCGCCCTCAAACCTGCTAAACCACCACCGATTACCAGGATGTCGGTAAATCGGTGAAGCGCCCGCCGGGTGTCGAAGGGCAACAGGTATCGAGGCGTGATCATTGACAATTCGAAACGACGTGGGAGACCGGATCACGACATACGTGCGACAGGTTTTACGTCCGGGGTCCCAGGCGACCGGTTTTTCCGGACGGGTGGTAAACAGCCCGCATATCGACAGCCCTCCTTTATACCGGATAGGCTGGTCGATCATGAGCACGCGACCTCCCGGCGATCCAGCGTTCCTTTCGGATGACGCTGCGGTCGACCTCTCGGACGCCGAGAAAACCGCCCAAAAAGATACTTCCCGCGACACGGTGCCGAGCGATCGACCCCCGGCGAAAACGCCGGCCATGGACCCGTTGGTCCAAACGATCCAACCCGGTGGCGGAATCGTGATGTCGATCGAATTGGCGTGGGGAAAGCCACGGCGATGGTACCTTCGCACCTTTCGAAAGGGATACGTCCGTCGGATGGAAGCCAACCGACAGGGAAGTCGAGGCTCGTTGCCGTTCGAGCCGGTCGATCCACGTGATGTCAAGTACTACCGCAATCAACCCACTTACTGGTGGGCTGCGTCGGACGATCCTTTTACCTGGCGTGATTCACTCCCCTTCGTGCGCGTCGGTCTCGCAGAATTGATATTGATATCCGGCGCATTTCTGGTGCTCGCTGTCCTGGCCGGCTTGGTCTGGTGGCCGCTGTCACTTCCGCCGCTGGTCGTGGTTGTCTTGGTCGTTTGGTTCTTTCGCAATCCGAAACGCGAGATTCCCGCCGCTGAGGGCACGATTGTTTCGCCGGCCGATGGCAAGCTCGTTCAAATCGAACGCGTCGAAGATCCCGATCTTGGCCCCTGTGTCCAGTTTGGAATCTTTCTCTCGATCTTCAATGTTCACGCCAACCGCGCATCTCTGGCCGGACGCGTCATCGGGATCAAGTACCGGCCCGGTAAGTTCCTCAACGCGCTGCGGCCCGAATCGGCGCAAGAGAACGAGAATCTCGACGTGATTCTCGCGGTCAGCGAACCGCTGTCGCCAGATCTGGTAAAGCCAACGATTCGCATCCGACAAATCACTGGCCAATTCGCACGAAGAATCGTCTGCTGGGTCTGCCCGGGTGACCAATTGGCTCGTGGCCAGATGTTTGGAATGATTAAACTCGGTTCGAGGACCGAGTTGGTTGTCCCCGATCATGAATCGCTCGAAATCACAGCCAAGATCGGAGACAAGGTTCGAGCCGGCAGCACGGTGTTTGCGCACTACCGTAATAATTCGTCCATCGCGTCGAACGAAGAATGAATGATCCCCAATGAGTGAACTGAAACGCGGACTGCACATTGAGCGTGAAACGATCGATGACGAAGTCGACGATGAATTGGTCGATGACGTTTCGGGCGATGACGCATCGCGCGATGGGGGCCGCAAACGGCACGGGCGAAAGCGCAAACGCCGGAAAGGAAGACGCCGCCGTTTGACGCTTGCCGTCTTGCCGACGCTGTTAACGCTCAGTAATGGTGTCTGCGGGCTGGCCGCCATCGCTGTGGCGATGAGCGTGAACTTGCCCTGGGAAAACGAAACCAAGTTGCTGGTCGCCGGAATCCTGATCTTCGGCGGAATGTTGTTCGATGCACTCGACGGCTCGGCCGCGCGGATGACGGGCCAGGAGAGCCGGTTCGGCGCGGAACTCGATAGCTTGTGCGACGCGATCACATTCGGCACGGCACCCGCCGTGATTGTCTGGCGATACAGCGACGGCTTGGCCTTACCGCAAAAAATTAGCTGGGGAATCGGCGTGCTGTTCGCTCTTTGCGTTCTGATGCGCCTTGCTCGGTTCAATGTCGAAACAACCGAGGACGATCCGCATGATGGCTTCGAAGGTTTACCGAGTCCCGCGGCGGCCGGGACGATCGCTGCCTTCGCGATCGCCATGCCTGAATTGGCCATTTACGCCACTGACTCGAGCTACCCCGAGAATGTCCAGTGGTTGGCACAGCATCTCATGGCGGGCTCCCAATACTTTATCGCCGGCTTGGCGCTCTCGCTCGCTTACTTGATGGTATCGCGTGTCCAATACCCGCACGTCTTTCAACAACTGCTCCGCGGCCGCCGCTCGCCGCACCAGATCGGACAGGCGATGTTTGTGGTGATCGGAGCCGTTCTATTGCACTGGCTCGCCCTGCCGATCGCGTTTTGCTACTACGCCTACGGGTCGCCCGTTCGGACACTCGTGTCGCGATATCGGCACCGCGGAGAGGCCGAGGCAAAGATGGGGGAGTCGGATGGGGTGGATCGGATTTGACGGCGATCCGATTTTCGCGTTGCCGACAGAACCATTTCAATTTGTATCGGACGTGTAATAAATCAGCGGATTTTACCGGCTCGGGGTCCTGAGCTCTCCCCGTAAATACCTTGCCGCAAAGTACTTACCGCATCCATGTCAAATGCGTCACAAGGTTGACGACGCCGCAGAAAATGCAATCCTTACTCAGCAAGCAAACGCTTACGGAGGTCGCTCGAATCGATGATTAGTGCTGCGGTAGAAGAAAAGACTCAGGCCCAACCCCATTCCAGCCCGTTCTACAATAACCTGGTGCCCGCCTATCAGGCCTTGTGGCCCGCGGTTGCCAAGAAACGGATCTATGCTGCCATTGGCTCGCTCGGGATTCCCAACGGCGCCAAGGTGCTCGAGGTCGGCGTGGGTACCGGATTGTCGTTGGAAGGGTATCCCAGGGCAGCCTCGGTGACCGGCGTTGATTTGTCGGAATCGATGTTGGCCGAAGCGGAACAGCTGATCACACGGCGGCGTTGGGATCACATCGACGTGATGCCGATGAATGCCGAGAATCTCGAATTCGAGGATTCCAGCTTCGACTTCGTCACGTCCTTTCACACGATCAGCGTCGTTTCAGAGCCGCAAAAAATGATGAGCGAGATCGTGCGGGTCTGCAAACCGGGCGGAAACATTTTGATCGTCAATCATTTTCGCAGCGACAATCCGATCATTGCAAAAGTCGTCGACTCGGCCGGCAATATCACCAAACGTCTCGGGTGGCGAACGGATCTCGAACTTGACGAGGTACTTCGCGAATTGCCACTGAGATTGGATCATCGTTACAAACCCAATCCGCTTTCGCTGTTCACCGTCATGAAGGCGACTTGCAAGCCGGAACAGGCAGCACTCATCCCGGTTTGATCTTCGTTGCCCGCCGAGGCGCCAAGTGCGCAGGCGAGGATCAAACGTTGGACGTCATCGTCGAGACCGCCGATTGGATGCGCTCTGCCGCATCGCTTGGAAGATCACTCAACATCGGCATCAATGGCCCCGTATCGGCGATCCCCGCCGCGGCGACTGCGTGGTGTAACACTCGGATCGGGTTGATTTCATTCCGCAAATCCTCGAGCGGACAAAACCAGCGCCGAATCGCTTCGGCAGATTCGATGTCCCCGGACTGAATCGCACGAAGCATCTGCATCGAGCGTTCCGGTGCCACGCAAACGCATCCACTCGTAAACCCAGCGACGCCGAAGTCACGTACATGGACAATCGCCGGTTGCTCGCCAATTCCGCTGACGACCCGCTCGGCCGGAAAGACCTCCAGCACTTCACGCAGGTAGGAATCGTCGGACGGGTCGTCGCGCACCACTGCGTATTTGATCCACGAGATGACGCCGTCCGCTTCGAGTGAACGAATCAGCGTGGGATCGAGCCAGGCATCGAACTTGAGGTACAGAACAAGAGGTTTTCCGAGTCTCTCGGCAAGCACCCGTACGCCGCGGGCGATGCCGGACGGGTCGACCACGTCGCGGCTGGGCAGCAGCATCACGGTTGCGAAATCGTGATCCCGCAACACATCCACTTGATCCATGGCAAAACCGAACGCAGGCCCGATCGACGGAGTGATCACGGTACTTGCGCTGGCCGTATCGGCCAACATCGACAATGTCTCGGCGTACTCGGACAAGTGAATGTGGTAAAAGACCGCGTTGCCACCGTACAACAGCGAGCGGACGCCGCCTGTTTCAAGAAAGCGGATGATCTTTTCATTCTCGCCGCGAGAGACATTCCCGGCGGCGTCACGTGCCAGCGGTGGGACCGCGATCACGGACTCACGAAGTAGTTCGGCGGAAAATGAAGGCATTCGTGTACCCATTTGGATTTGTTCGTTGTTCGTGCCCGTTGACGATGATAACGGTTCAATGCGTCAATGAATGCTCGGTTCGGCGCCGGGCGAGCGGCCGGAGAGAAAATCGAAGTCGCAACCTTTGTCGGCCTGTGTGACGTGCCGGGCGTACAACTGTGCGTAACCGCGATCGGGAATCGGTTTTGGTTGCGGTGCGACTGCCCGCCGACGTTCGATTTCTTCGTCCGAAACGTGCCAGTGGATCGTTCGCTCGGGCACGTTGATCTCGATTTCATCACCGTCGCGTACCAGCGCAAGGGGGCCGCCGGCGGCGCTCTCAGGTGCAATGTGCAGCACGCAGGTCCCGTAGCTCGTACCGCTCATTCTCGCGTCGCTCAATCGAACCATGTCACGAACACCCTGCTGGAGCAACTTTTTTGGAATGGGAAGCATGCCCCATTCAGGAAAACCCGGTGCGCCCAGCGGTCCGGCACTTCGCAGTATCAGAACGCTGTCAGCGGTCACATCCAGATCGGGGTCGTTGATTCGTTCCTTCATCGCCGGGTAATCGTCGAACACGATCGCCGGGCCACGGTGCGTCAATAACTTGGGATCGGCGGCGAGTGACTTGATCACGCATCCGCTCGGAGCGAGGTTGCCGCGCAGCAGACAGGTTCCGCCCGCCTCGGCGACCGGGTTATCCCGCTGACGAATCACTTCGTCGTCGATCACCACGGCTCCTTCGATCTGCTCACCCAGCGTCACGCCGTTGACCGTTTTGCAATCGGTGTGGATCAGATCGGTCATCCGCGCCAACATCGCGCTGAGGCCACCCGCGTTATAAAAATCTTCCATCAAGAATCGCCCGCCCGGGCGAATATCGGCCAGCACGGGTGTGGTCCGAGACAGTTCATCGAATCGATCGAGCGAGAGCTCGATTCCGAGTCGCCCGGCGATGGCGATCAGGTGCACGATCGCATTGGTGCTGCCGCCGATGGCAAAGGACGTCATCAACCCGTTGTCGATCGACTTGGCGTTCATGAACGTGGAAGGTTTGACTTGCTCCCAGGCCATCTCCACCGCCCGGCGGCCGCTGCGGACGGCCAACCGAGAGTGCTCGGCAACGACTGCGGGAACGTTTGCCGCCCCGGGTAACGAGAAACCCATCGCTTCGGTGACGCATGCCATCGTGCTGGCGGTGCCCATCGTCATGCAGGTGCCGGCGCTGCGACCGATGCAGTTCTCGATTCCCTTCCAATCCAGATCGCACAGGTTGCCCGCCATGCGCTCGTCCCAGTACTTCCATACATCGCTGCCGCTGCCGAGCGTGACGTCCTTCCAGCGAGCGATCAGCATGGGACCGGCCGGCAGAAAGATCGAAGGAATGTCGGCGCTGATCGCGCCCATCAGCAGCGCGGGCACCGTCTTGTCACATCCGCCCATCAAGACCGCCGCGTCGATCGGGTGACAGCGCAGAACTTCCTCGACCTCCATCGCCAACAGGTTGCGGTACAACATCGTCGTCGGCTTCATCAGCATTTCGCCGAGCGACATCACCGGGATTTCGACGGGAAAGCCGCCCGATTGCAGAATGCCTCGCCGTACTTCCTCGGCCCGATTTCGAAAGTGCGAGTGACACGTGTTGAGTTCGCTCCACGTGTTCAGGATCGCCACCACGGGCCGGTCCTTGTAGTCCACATCGTCAAAGCCCATCGCTTTAAGACGCGAACGATGGCCAAACGAACGGACGTCATCCGGTCCGAACCAACGATGCGAGCGAAGCTCAGAGGGGTCACGGCTGGGTGGCATGTTCGTATTCGCCCCAGGTAAAAGAATTGCGATTAACAACCGCAATTTAGAGCACGCAAAGCTTCACAACCAGCAGCGATGATCTTGATGCTGCGTGAAAACAACAGTGCCGGGCGAGTTGTAGGCTCGGACCGAGCTCCGCGAGTTCCGGCGGGCACTGAGTTTTGCAAACAAAGCCAGGCGAGTTGTAGGCTCGGACCGAGCTCCGCGAGTTCCGGCGGGCACTGAGAACAATGCCGGAACTCGCAGAGCTCGGCCGGAGCCTACGAAGAGGGTGAAAGAATTGCAAAGCGCCGCGATGGAGAGCAAAGCAACGCTTCACAACCAGCAGCGATGTTTCGCTATCAGCCTTAACTGTCGATACAGGTTTCCAGGAACCGGGCCAGCCGGTGGAAATCGCTGCCCGGTTCGATGAATCGGACCTTTGTGACCAGCGTCTTGGGATCGACCAGCTCGTCAAAGGGTACATAGTGCAGGTCGAGTTGGCCGGAAACCGAGACCATCACGCCATTGAGTTTTTCCTCGACCAGCGCGCGATAGGCACCCACACCGAGCTGTGATCCGAGCATCACGTCGTAGGCGTGCGGCGGGGCACAGCGTGACTCGTATCCGAGTTGCAGCCCGTTGATCTTTCGAGTCCGACCGGTCCGCTCGGTGTAGCGGGTACTCAACAGAGATGAAATCATCGCCGAGAGGTTGATCGACGAAATGTTGATGTGACCGTGGTCATCCCGGTTGACACCCTCGAGGTATTTTGCCGGCAAGTATTCCGCCATCCCCTCGGCCAACACGATCGTGCCATACTCGCGGCCTTCGCGTTCGCGTGCGAGCATCATGTCGACCATCCGATCGATCACGCGTTCGAGCGCCATGACCTTGCGTGTTTCGCCGGTATCGGGATTGGTGACTTCTTCTTCGGCCAACGAGCCGGCGACATCTTCGACGCTCAACACCATACTCGCCTCGCCAGCGATCGCTGCACCGTAGGCGAGCCAGCCGGCGCTGCGGCCCATCGCTTCGCAGAGAAAATACGCGCGACCCGCCGCTGCGTCATAGTTCAAATTGCGGATCTCCTCGGCCAGAGTTTCCACGGCGGTGAAGAATCCGAACGTAAAGTCGATGCCCGAGTAGTCATTGTCGATCGTCTTGGGCAAATGAATCACCGGGAATCGACGCGCGTCCTTTGGCAAGTTGTCCTGGAACAACTTCAACTTGTTGGCCGTTTTGAGTGTGTCATCCCCACCGATCGAGATTAGCGCGTCGATCTCAAGCGAACAGAGGGCTTCATAGACCCGGCGCAGCGGCGCCACGAGCTCCGGATCTTTCAGGTGTTCCGGTGCGCTGACGTGTTTGCCCGGGTTGGTACGGGCCGTCCCGATCATGATCCCGCGGCTGCTGCGCGAGTGGACCAGGGTGTCTTGTGTGAAACGGACATAGTCGAGACCTTCGACTAACGGACCGGCCGCCGTGTATTCGGCCAACCGGCTGTAACCATGCTTGATTCCAAATACTTGCGCGCCCTCTTCGAGAAAAGAAAAGGCAGCCGTCGAAATCACAGCATTGGCGGCCGGTGCCGGACCGCCGGCGAACAGAATGGCGACGCGTTTGATGTCCAGATTGTGTTGGTCGGGCATGAGGAAAAGCCAGCAGTCGGGAGTCAGGAGTCAGAAGCGAGATGATGTCGTCGGTCACCATGCGCGCGGTCAGCGATTACCCACCGAGCGAATCCAGCGACATCGCCCCCTCGGTCGATCGAGGCGCAACGACGTGCAAGATTCTAAGGACGCGCAAGCAATCACCAAAGAGGGAGCGTGGCGGAGCGGCGAAAAGTCGGCCACTGTGCCGGAACTACGGCATCGAAACGAGAAACGACCAGCGGTCGTCACCCGAGCGGCCCTTGACAACGGCTCGCACACGATCCGACGGGGTAATTTGCGCAGAATCCGCACCGAGAAAGGCACCCCGCTGTAAGATCAGCCCCGTAAGGCTCGTTTGGCGATCCAACGTTTCGAGCGATCGAACCACGCAAATATCATCGCTGAGGGTAGCGCCGAGTTCGGTGCGGTCGTCAACAATCGCATTGCCGTTGTCATCGGTATTTGCGACGCCGGGCTGCCCATCGGGTCCCGGCAGCAAGATAACCACGGCATCGTGATCGAATCGTTCCAGGGCAATCGAATCGACGCTCGGATGCGCTCGTGCCAATGCGAAATCGCCGGATCGGAGCGCGTCTTGCACCGAGTCGCGTATCGGGATCAGGTCGGGCGGGCTCTCCACGGACACCCTGATCGCGACCAACCGTCCGCCCGCGGTAAGGATGATCACTGTCGCCACGAACCACTTGAATCGATTTGACATCCTGATTGGCCTCGCTGGACTGTCCTGAAAAGGTGAGCTGACGGCGCTAGAGCGATTCACGTTTCGGCGTTCAGGAGTGCCTGCTGGCGAACTGGCTTTCGCCTGCGAGCTGCTGCCTCAACAGAGCGTCCAGCTTTGAAGTTATACCGCAACACAAAGAAGGAGAACCGCGGAGCGGTGGCAGCCGATAGCCTGGGGTAAACCAACGAGCGACAGCGAGCTGGTGTAACCCCAGGGATACAACACGCAACAAGACCCTCCCCGCGGCGATTTGGCGGCGTCGCCGCCAAATCGCCGCGGGGAATTTCGGTTTCGCTGACCTAATCCTGGGGCTGCGAATTGCTCGCTGAGACGAGCAAGTCTGACCCCAGGCTATCGGGCTGCCACTGCTCCGCAGTTAATCAATGGGTGTGTTAAATCATACGCTGTACCAACCGATGACGAGACGCAAGTCATGACGCTGTTCAAGAAGACCCAATCGTGAAATGCGCTAGCCGCGGGCCTATGGCCTGAACCGATTTTGATGCAGGCCCGACGCTAGTGCTCTGTCTCGCAAACTCAGCCCTGCGCGGTAGTGTTGGGCTCGGTCAGCGTAGCACGTGGCTTTGTTCAGGCCCGTGGCTAGCGCCATCGGCTCAGAAGGCAATCACATTTGCGCTCACATTCACGCAAGCGCTAGTCTATCAGGCTCTGTACGGTTGTCATCTCCGAGATCTGGCCCGTGGCCGGGTCGGAAACTCGCACCGAAATGCTGATCGCCGGAAGATCACCGACGAAGGGTGGCGAGCTCTCGGGGTCGGCCGGATCAAAACGACCGGTGTCAATCGAGAAGGATTGCGGCGGCGCGCTGCGCGTCGGTGGCGGGGGAAGGGGCAACCTCGCCTGCTTTCCGAAAGTGGCGCTCGGGTCGTACAGCACCCAAACCGATCCGAACCGGCGCGGGTAGCTTCCGACGACGCCGCTCAGCCGATCGGTTTGGTCGAACCCATCGTTTTCATAGCCATCGGTCCAGGTGTCAAAGCAAGGTTGCAGGAACGCGACCCCGCCGCCGCCGTAGTGGACCATTTTTCCGCTGCGCCGAAGCGGTGTGATCGCGGCGTCGGTCGCCGGTGGCGTCGGCGCCGCCGTTTGCACGCTGCCGAGCGGGTAGCCTGAAAAATCGGATGCACAAAAGGCACCCAGGTTGGCCGGTACATTGGCCGGCGCGGGCGATCGCGAGACAAGGTCTTCCATCGCACCGCCGGCCAGGAACGGGTACATCAAGTCGACGAAATCGCCCTTCGATGCGAGCATCTGCTGGTGCGGCGCGACTTTCGTGCCGGCGCGGTAAAGATTCGCATCGCGTGCGTCGAGAATCGAAGTTTGCATCAGCGGCCCGATCCCAATGTCACTCATCCGCACCAGGACATCGTCGCTGCCGACGGCTCCCAGCTCGGTGAGCACCTGGGCATTGGGTACGGCGCCGGCGATCACGGTACGGTCAATATCGTTTGGTGAGGCACCGGCACCGTCATCGTTGGTTCCCGACTGTCCCGGTTGCCCGTCCAACCCGCTGGTCAAGAATACTGGTGCATTCCCGTCGAATCCCTTGACGTCGAACGACAAGATGTTGCTGGCGATGATATCCTCGCCCGTGCGGTCCCAACGCGCGTCCGACCCGGCCAGGTAGCTGCGAAGCCACTGGTCACTCTCGGGAAGGGCCGGCGAGGCGGGTGGTGTGCTTGGATCGCCAAGAGAAAAGTGAGGGAGCAACCACCCGTTGAACAACGGAGTCCGCTGGTTGTTGTTGGTGTTGATCGTGTTGGGAAACGGATAGGCGGTCGGGAACCAACTCGGCGCACCGGCGCTGGCCGGATCACGCGGATCACTTGCGTTCCATGTCAATATCGAATCGTTCCAAGCCAATGCCAACAGCGGCATCGACGTTGCATAGTCGTAACCATTGGTGAACGATCCGCGGCCAAAGTAACGGCCGGGATAGCGAACATGGGCGAAACGATTGTGCGGCTGGACCAGGTCGTTCAGCGAATTGGCGGCCACGTAACCGGTCGGTTCACCCGTGACCGGGTGAATGATGCGCCGCAATGACAGGTCAAAGAAGTGATGCACCGGCGCCATTCCCACCAACCAATGGCTCTGCAGCGTCGCCGTCGCGTTGGTGGCGCTGGCGGCATCGACATAGGACGAATAGTAGGGACCCGACGTATTGCCGATGGGATAGATTTGTTGCAGTGCGGTGGGAACGTTGGCCGGACCGCCGCTGCCACCGATCGGGCGTAAGTAATTGGTATCGAAATTCTCAATCGCCGTGCCGCCGGTGATGGTCCCCTGGACGTTCAAGTCGGGACGGATCAGCAGCACGCGTTGATGCAGATCCACCTGGTCGGGGATCAAATCGTTGTTCTCGTCCGCGTATCGAGGCATCCCCTGTGTGCTTCCGGCGGTAACCAGGTCGTTGTTGTCCACGGCCCAACGCGGCGAGGCCCATGTAATGATCTCGGCAAACTTCGATCGGATCACCCTCGGTTCCATTGGGTCGGCGGCCGTGTCATCGACCAGAAAAGCGGGAACTTTGCCCGTGAACCACTCGTCACCGGGCGCTTCGGCGGTGAATGCGATGTAGTCATCAATGTCACCAAAGCGGGAATGTTCGCGATAGGTCGGACTTCTGCTGAGCGTCGAAAATGTCGCGTCCGTCGATGCGATAACGTCACCGCCATCGGTCCGTCGAACCGCGTCGGCGCCATAAAGTGCCCAGGTGTGCTCGGTCAGCGGACCTTCGTAATAAGTGATGTAACCACGGCCGGACGCGCTTTTGATCGGTGGTCGCGCGTCGACGGTTCGAGACCTCAGGTCATTGCGAATTCGAAAGCTGATCCCCCGCAACTTGCTGCTCAGCGTGACCTCGCTGCGGCCTTGCTTCATGCTGCGCCCGATGGTCGCAAACGCCTTGCCCAGCGCAGCCATCAACACCAACGTGATCGCCATCGCGACGAGCAACTCGACGAGCGTGAAAGCGAATCGCTTGCCGGTGAGCGGCTGGAGGAATGTCGTGTTTGATTTCATCGTACGCATCAGTTGAGAATCCGCGAGAGTTGCACAACGTTGTTGAAGTTGTTTTCTTTACCAGGTTCGAACATCACCGGTTTGCTGCGGTCAATGATGAAGAACCCTTTGTATCGCTTGACGCTGCCGGTGTCATAACCGAGTTCCTGGCCGACGGTCAGCGTTTGTGAATCGACCTCGAACAAACCGACGGTGATCCAGATCGCGTAGACATTGGATTGGCCGGCAGCGAGATTCGACGTGCGCGTCACACCGAGCTGCTGGTGCACGACGCTACGCTCGTGCGACTGGGCCGCCGGGACGGTCGTCGGATCACGCTGCAGCAATGGCCGGGCCGGTGTTGAGGTGTCAGGACGCAGAATCGAACCGTTGATCGGAGAGTTTCGCGACGCATCGCTTCGCATCGACGCAAGCGGGGCGATGTCGGTGCCATGCGGCGACTGAAACACACCGGCGAACTGTGTCGGCATCGATTGGTCAAAATTCGAATGCAACGACTCCGTTCCGGTTGTCGCCGGAAGCGTGAAACCACGGCGGCTGTCCAGAAACGCGTTCCAGAAAGCGCCGTTGCCCGCGCCCGGCCGTTCGCCCGATGTCGAAAATCCATGCATCAAGGCCTGGTAGACCCGATCGTTCTTGATCGTATTCAGGTTGATCAACCCGCTACGAAACAGACCGCTGCGGAAACTGTGAGGCGGCCGGAATGGTTCCACGGCAACATGGTTTGTCCAGAAACCATTGGTCGCACCGCTGCCTGGGGCGACGTTTTGCCAACGACCGGCGCCCGAATTCCAAACCATGTCGGTTTGGCCGGGGTGCGTCCAGCTTGTCGGGTTTCCGTCGATTTGTGTCGCGGCAGGACTGAAAGTTGGATAAATGAAATTCGTAGTGAAGTTGGATTGTTCACCCAGCTGCATCACGTCCGATTCCGGAGAAACGAAATCGGCATCGGCATCGAATGGCGGCGGAACCTCGACCCAATCCAGCAATCGCCAGAAATTCGGTGACGCGGCACCGGCAGTGTCGAAATCATTCGAGTTCGAGGAGAAGTAATTCCACAGGTGGGTGAACCGCTGGTTGAAGTCGTAACGGCTTGCCGAAGTCGGTGTCGGCGGTCCCGCCAGCTCGTTGTTCGCGTCGTCGAACTGGTCGGTCCCCGTCAATCCGGTTGCGCTCCCGAAATCAACCGCCAAACGGCCCGGTCCGGCGGTCGGCACCCACATCAATTCCTCGGCCGAGACAAAATCACGGTTGAGCCAGAGGATGTTCGATCGCCAGGTGTCAAACGGTAGTCCGATGAACGGAGAGATACTTGCCCGTGCACCCCCGGCTTCCTGGGCCCATCGCTCGCCAAATGTGTGATTCAAATAGCCGAGCGTGGTTGAGTGCGCCGTGCGGTCGTAGCCGCCGGTATTGGCATCGGCGGCCACGTTCAGATTGATTTGGAAGTGCGGGTCGTGGGCGCCCGCACCGCCGACGCTGGTGGTCTCGGGCATCATCGTGTTGACGCTGTGGGTCAAGTTCGCGTACGTGCCACTTGCCGAGTCTTCATGCAACGGTTGTCCGGTTTTGAAACGTGACGCGAATCGTTCGTCGGGTCCCGAGCCGTAAGGGTTTCGGTCGTTTCGGTCCGGCCACAACGCGACGCCCATGCTGTCGTTTTTGGACTCCGAGTTGTCCATGCTGCCATTGAAGACCGTCAAGTCGATCGCGATGTAATCAACGCTGATGTACGGATTCGTGTTGGGATCGTGCGGCAGCGTTGGATCCGCCAATCGCTGCAGGTACGCGGTTTTGAAATGGGTTCGCGTCCCGGTCCGTTGTCCGTTGTTTCCAAAGACCTGCTCGAGTTCGGCGTAGGCTTCGGTGTCGAACGGGCGGTCGGGCAATCCGGGGCCGTTCCCCGTTTCGGTGTTGTACCAGGTGTCAATCGGGAATTCGTCGGGTGTGCCAACCTGGCGATCGTTCAATCGCTCGACCGGTTCGCGATAGTAGCTCCGGGCCGGCAGCGAAGGATGGCCGCCGACGATTTCGTACGGTTCGGAAACGTTCAATCCGATCGTGCGATTTCGCGTGTTGGCACCACCCCAGGCCGTCGGCGGATTTGACATTGCGATGATCGGCAACGGATTGCGAATGCTTCCGCCTGCAGCCGGATCCATCGTTGGACGTGTCGACGAGCCATTCAAATTCGTATGTTCGACCGTTCCCGCCATCGAAATTCGCTGCGGCGATTCATAGTCAACGGCGTCAACGATCACTTCGTCCGTTGTCGGATCATGGGTCGGTCCGGCAACGCTGTGGGTTTCGAGCGAGCCCAGTGCGGTGATGATCCGCGGGCCGATCACGGCGAACTGTCCGTTGTCGAGGTAGCGATTGGCCGACCGGTTGTAAAAGATCTTGCCCGGCGCGGCCGAGTCGTTGGCGACCCAGCCGTCGACGATCCCGTCGTCATTGGAGTCGGGATCCTCGTTGGCGAACCAGACAACCCGGTCGATCACGTCGACCGCGTTGGGCGGACCAAAGAAATCAGGTTGCAACGGATTGAGCGTCGTCGTGTCGCGGTTGATCGCCGGCGGTGCACCCTCGGCGCCGCTCCCGGACGGTTTGAGTGCGAAGTCGGGACAGAGTTCTGCCTCGGCGGGCCGGTTCGGATCGTCATGCGCCGTGGTGATCGCGATTCGCCAGACCGGATTTCGATCGGGCGCCTGTCGTGCCAAATCGAGCACCCAGTCGGGATTGGTTACCGTGCCACGATTGAAATAAAGCTCACTCGGATAGGACCATGCGTTGCTGTCGGCGGAAGTTTCGCTTCCGGGGACACGCAACGGCTGTGGCGAACGGGTGCTGCGAATTTCAAAGAAGGCCGATCCTTCGGGCAATCGCCATTGGTCGGGGTCCCGGTCGACACCGCCGGATGCATTTCCACCGGGGCCGATCAGACTTTTGGTGCCCGAGCCGTCATCCAAATCGGTGTCACGTACTTTTCGGTCATGGAAGGCGAGTGATTCCTCGAGCGTTAACTCGGGATACTCCAGTCCCCACACGGTGCGGAAGGTATTGTTCGGTCCGCTGTTGACGATGTCCCACCCGTCGTACGGATAGACGTCGTAGTCAAAGCGGGACATGATCGCGTCGGTGTCACGAAAGTCGGCGACGTTGATCGCCCACTGGGCAACTTTCCATGCGCGGTACTCGTCTTGCGGATCGACCGTGACCCAGTTGCTGCTGCCCGGAGGATCCTGGCGTTGCCGCGAGGTGGGAAGCGGTCCGGTGATGTTGTTTGGGAATTCAAAATCGTTTGACGCGTTGCTGTCGCGAATCAGGAACATCACCAATACGTACAAGTGGCGCGCGAACAATTGGCGGCTCTCGACGCCCGGCTCGAGTGGAGTGACATCGCCGCGAGAGGAAGTCCAATGCGTGAACGGGCTGGTCGGTAAACCGCTGGCGTACTTGAGTGGGCGGTCGACGTATTCACCGAGATCGTCGGGGTTGGCCGGCATGTCCCCGTCGTCCTCGCGGCCGTTGACATGCAGCGCAATTTCATCAGGATCGTCGATCACGCCGTCGCCGTCATCGTCAAGCTGGTTCCCAAACGGGCGATTGAGATTCATCCGCTGACCGCTGCGCGCCTCAAACGGCATCAATTCCCATAACACGCCGTTGAGTGCGGTGTGATATGACCGCAGTGCGATCAGGAAGTCGTTGTTGGTCGGATAGTCGCTGCGCCGCGGCTCGGCGGCGGCGAACCCGAGTCGGAACAACGTCTGGGGCGGGAGCGCCCCGGTCGCAGTTTTTTGGCGCACGATCGGAATCGTGTTGTAATTCGTCAAGTCGGGACGAGGTCGCCATTCCGACGGCAAGACGCCGGTCGGCAAGACCGCGCTGTTGCTGTGGGTCGTGATCGATTCGGCAAGCGCGCGTCGAATTCGCGCCAGCGTGTCGGGCTGGGTTCCGTTGATGTCGTCGTGATACTCGTTGATCAGAGTTACCAACCGGCTGGCGAGCAACTCGCGATCAAAGTCCTCGAACCTCAGCAAACCTTCCATGTCGGCAAGCGTATAGGGCGCGTCGGGTTCGCCGAATGCGTCCATCTGGAATTCATAGGGGTCATCCAAGCTGTCGCCCGCCATCAAGCCGGCGTTGTTGACCGGAAGCGCCGCACGAGCGACCAGCATTCCCCCATCGACGCCAAGGCCCACCGAGCTGCGTCCGAATGCATCGGTCGGCAATCCCTGGGACCCGGCCAATCGCTGGAGATTTGCACGCCCCGGATAGCGGAGCGCGCCGAGGATATCGTTGCCGCCGCCGGACAACGGATCAAGAAGATCGCCCGCTGCGACATAGATGCCACCGGTCAGCGGCGTGACGGGCGACATTTTTCCGTCGGCACTCGACCACACGCCAAGTCGTTCACAAAGCAAGCGTTGCGGACCGCGTCGATAGCGATCGGCGGTTGTACCGAGCGAACCAGCCGCCGTGAACAACGCGCGGACATCGATCTCGGCGGGTCCATAGCCAAACCCGGTCGGCAGGTCGGTGACGACCACTTCGCCCATCGTAGGATTCGGAGCGGGCAAGCCGGTCGGAACCGGTGCCGGCGATTTGCGGTAGTCGGACGCGGGTGTCCGGATCGGGGCACCGTGCTGCAGCGAACCCTGCATCGACGTGCCGATGACGTCGCGCGCCTGGGCCAGATTGCCGGTCAGATTCACATTCACGCGTCCGCCGAGATCCTCGACCATGTAGGCGACGAGCGGTTTGATCAACTTGCCGGTGGGCGTTTGAATCAGTGGCGATCCCGCGTCGGTCCAGACGCTGTCGCGCACTCCGTCGCCGTTGTTATCAACATCCCAGCTGTCGAGAATCCCGTCGCCATCGGTATCGCGGCCGGCGAGTGCCCGCGCCAGCAACCGAATCGCATTGGCAAGGTAGACCGGATCGGTGCTGGAAATGTCAATCGGATCTTTCAAGCCGGGCGCGTCGTTGCTGCCCGTAAAGACAAGCGGCGCCGTAGCGCTCGCGTTGGCGTAGCGAAGTTTCAGCACACCGTCACCGCGGTCGGCGGGCGAGACTGGTACGTTGGGGTCGTTCGCATAGGGCAGCGGACGGAGCGTGGTTCGCTGGATCGCGTAGAGAATATTCCGCAACCGTTGGACGGGAAGTGTCTGAAGTGCGACCGATTCCTGGTTGATGACCCAGTTCAAAAGGGCGGGTCGGACAAACGAAGGCGTCGGCCGGCCAAGCAGATCGCTGTTGGGGAAGTAGCTGAGCCAGAGGTTGTTGTAGTCCGCCGCATCGTACGGTTCGTCGACATCGCCCGGTGGTAAATCCTGGAGAAATGATTCCAGTGCGTTGCCCGTAGCGTCGTTGGATGCGAATCGGTGCAGCGCGTAGTGGCCCTGCATCGCGATCGGAACGTCCGAACCCGAAGCGTCGTAGGCACCGCCGGTGACCGGAACGTGATCAGGGGTAAACGGTGTTCCGTTGCGGATCGCGTTCATCAAGCTTGTGATGTTCAGCGAAGCCGCCACGACATCGTTTTGATTGAATGTGTTGCCGGTCGTGTTGTTGAATTGGTTGCGGGTGAGGTCCCATCCCAAACCGGGCCCGTTGAGCACGCGGCCATTGATGTAGTAATTCGAATAGGGCGTCGGCGTGGTTGAACCGGCGGTGACGATTTGGTCATAGAACAAACGGTGCGGTGAGAACCCCGGCAGGGCGAGCCATTGAGCCAGGGTCAGCGTGTCACCGTCGATTTCAACGCGTGATTCGAGATGTTCCCGGAGATCAAGGATCACCTGGCCGCTGAGTTGGCTGCGGGCATTGGTGGCCGCGCGATGTTCGCCGAAATAGCGGACGATCGGCATGGTCAAGTCGGCCAGCGGTCCGTCGGTGAAGGTCAACAGCCGTCCGTTGAGCGAATCGTCCATCGGAAAACTGGTCGTCGTCGGCCCGCTGTTGTAGGGGCCCGTGTAAACCGGGTACCGACGATCGACTTCGTTGTCGTTTCGGCGGAAGGGATACTCGGCGGTCAGGTGCAACGTGGATGGGAAACGAAGAAATTGTCCGTTCAGCAGGACTTCCGGTGCCATGTCCAAACTGGCCGACGAATAAGATACCGCCGGCATCACATCGCCTATCACTCCGTCTCGCATCCCGTACAGGTCCGCAAGGATCGAGTGGCCCCAGAGCGAGGATTGGGGACCGTCGCTGCCAACGACAATCTCCTTGAGCGCTCCCCGGACCAGCGATTCCGAATCGATTCTCGCGATTTCGGCACGCGTGATGTTGAACGACGCGGTCCGCTGCCGAGTCGTGAAGACTAGGTACGAGACGGCAAGGATGCTGAACAACGTCAGCATTCCCAGGACAACCAATAGAATGACGCCGCGGCGCGAATCATCGGTTGCGTGTGTGCGCCGAACGGACGCTGCGTGGGAGAACAGGAGAGACATTGCATTTTCCCCGTGATGGGAACCATTGAGAAGAGAAGGATCGGCGTGCTTTGGGCAGCAGCCATTCGAGCAGTCGTCGTTAAAACTGAATTCGTGGAAATGGGAATCGATGTGAGGCAACATTGAACGAGTCATTGCACCACCACATCCGATTCAAAAACATTGACGGCACCCTGCACGATCGTACAGAACGTGTCGTCGCGTAGATCGTTCATCGGCTGGAAACCGAAGCTCCAATCGGAACCGGCCAACGTGACCCAGCGCCGCCATACGGGCAGATCGCTCGAAGTCCAATTCGGTTCGGAAAACCCGGAATTCACGCTTCCGTATTCTGCGTCATCGACGCCGAGTACCTGGAACCATCGGTGCACCGCCGGCCCGGTCGGCGCCAAAGGCATGCCGCTGTGGGGTTGCCGCGACAACATCACCCATTGGCCGACATTGATGTCATCGCTGACCGACCCCGACCCGTACATGAGCACTTCGCCACCGGCGCCATCGGTGAACCCGAGTGCCTGGCCGATCCACGTCAGACGTTCCCCCGATGGATTGTCTTTCGGATCATCAACCGCGTGGTTGGATTGGTCGAGCGCCGTCGGGTCCCCGGCACGCTGCGGCACCGGCGGGACACGCGAATCGACGATCACGATCGATTGACGAAAAACCGAACCGCCAAGGAAGGGCGGCGCGAGCGTCATGAACCATGTGTATCGCGATGATTCATCCCTCGATGCATCGACGAAGTTGCTGCCGACAGCGGTCCGCGACAACAACACCGAACCGGGCTGGTCCTCTTCGCTGCCGGGGATCACCGAGACGCCGCCGTAACCCTGGAACGTTCGTGCCAGTGAGATTTGCGGCATCACCTCGTGGGCAAACACCGGCGCCACGCCGTCGTCTTGCAGATCCCACGCCATCGTGGCTCGCCACATGCGCGGGGACATCGGCCACGATCCCGCGGCACCCGCCGTCACGGTTTCGTTGGGCGCAGCAAGCGGGTTGTAGCGTTCACCGTAATAAGGGAACCGGCTGTACTCGAATGCGTTGTCACCGGCCGCGGGCGTAAAATTAATCAACCTTTGATCCGGCATCCCAAGCGGATCGATACAGATTCCCGATGTCAGCCCGCTGCCAAAAGGATGATGACCGTAGCCGGGTGATTCCAGTTTGCCGAACACGAACCGCGGAGTGGGTGCCGATGCGCCCACGGGCGGGTCATAGCTGCTTTGCGACTCGAGTTTCCAACGGATCGTTTCGGCGCGGCGGCTGGGAACATAACCGATGGTCGGGTCGCCCAGCGAACCGGGAGTCGGCTTGTCAAAGATCACCAGCGAATCGAGGTCGGACAAACCTTTGGCGACGCCGGTTGCGACCGCCGATGTCGATTCATTCACGCTGCGGTCGAGTTCCATTGTCGCCTTGGCGTTTTCCGCGGCGACCGGAATCAACGCCGCAAGTCCGACCAACCCGGTCAGGACAATGCCGATGGCGAAAATGACTTCCATCAAAGTCACACCGCGAGGCGATGCGTGATTACGATTCTTCATTACAAGGAGCCTCCGTCACGTGATTCGACTGCGGATGAGCGAACCCTTCGAATGACGTTGTGAATGCGTGTCTGTTGCAGGGTGTTGAATGCAACCGTTGGCGTAGCCGGCGGCGGCGATACAAGGCGATCGACCAACGGTCGATTCTGGTCGGTGGGATCGTTCCAATTGGACGCGAGAACTTCACCGGTGCGGGCCTTGATCGTGACCCAGATACTTTCCGGATCGAGCAACGGCGTGGTGCCGTCGCGCGGCTCGTCCGCCAATGGATCGGCCGACAAATTGTCGTAGTCGTCTTCGAGATGACCCTCGGGCCGAACCTTCACATCACCGGCCCGCCCGACCAGCAAGTGGATGTCGCCGATGACCGGTTGTTCGGCCAGCACGGGCGTGCCCGAAACGTTCGAAGAGTAGTAAACGCGGCTGACTTCACCCCGGGTACCGAAAATGATCCAGATCGAGTTGAAGTCGAAGACGTTTGGAACCGGCGGCGGATCGGTTTCGTCAACAAACGGCGGCAGCGTCTCGTCGACGTAATTCCCCATGATCTCCATCGGCGAAAACTGGTTGCCAAAACGTCCAAGACCCGACGCGGTCAAATCGATCGCGGTGCCAACGGGCATCTCAAGAGGAAGCGCGATTGCAGGCCGCGGCTGTTTCTGGATCGCAAATGCAAGATCGACGAAATGGAACCGACGCAAGTCGACATTCTGTTCGACCGGCGTGATCTGGACCTGGGTATAG
>JAHELS010000409.1 GCA_024644085.1 Rhodopirellula sp. | reverse complement strand
TCTTGATTCGGGCAATCTCGATTCGCTCGTTCGATTCCAGCCGCAACAGTCGCAGGACGTGCGGGGCTTCGATCTGCCGTCGCTTGTCCTGAGTGATGAAGCTGGGAGGCTGATCGTTTTCGTGATCGCGTGGAACTGCGCGGGCGGCTCGGACCGGACGGTCTTTGTCATGGTCGTCCCACATGCCGAGATGTGTGACCTGTTTCGTCCCGCGTCCATCGCGCAACCGGAATTCGAACCCGATTTCGCCGGTGACGTCGTTTCGCAGGTTATGCCAGCCGGGGTCGATGAACAGTTCTGGACCAGACGGTAGATTCAATTCTCTGGCGTGACCGCGGTTGTGGATCTCCACGAGTTTTGCTGCCAGTTGAACGGCTACTTCGTTCGGCGGCTCTTTGTACGCGTCGCCATCTTCATAGAGGTTTTTCGTCAGGTCATAGAAAACCGTTGGATTGGAATCACCGCGTGCGCCTTGCGACGACCATGTTGCCCAGGGCATGGCGAGCCCACCATCGACAATCAGCTTGTGCGGTCCCTGGCGGATCGCCAGGGCGTCATTGAGAAAAGGTGGTCCTAGATGACAGAAGAAGACTCGGGGACGAGTGTCTGGATTTTCAGGGGTATCTTTCCAGTAAGCGAAGACGTCGTGGCTGTCCTGGGCTTCGTCGGGAGCGAGCGAGTGTCCGACGATATGAGCGAGCGTCGCGTAAAGATCGGTCAGCGTCACAATTGAGCGGTTCAGTCTTCCACCTTCGAGAACCGCCGGCCATGAAACGATGAACGGGACTCGGATGCCGCCTTCCCACAATTTCGCCTTCTTGCCTCGCAGGCCGCCGCTCTCCTGATTGCGGCCAAGGTTGTCACCAATGTTCGGCCCGTTGTCGCTGGTAAAGATGATAAGCGTGTTTTCAATCAGCTTGTGGCCGGGCCAGCGAGGATCGTCAGTCGTCTTGAGCTGAGTCAGCAGCTTTCCGACGACAACGTCATTCTCTAGAACCATGTCCTCGCGCTCGCCGGCCTTTGCGGCGTCGCTGTAGCGACTCTCGCCTTTGATCGGCGTTCCGGCGATTTCGTCAGGAACGGCGTAGTCACCTTGTGGATTTCTCTGGAAGTGATTCGCATTCGGCACGTAGTAAAGAAAGAATGGTTCGTCAGCCTTCGTTGACTGACGGTCAATAAACGACTTGGCTTCATGCAGGTACAGAGGACCGAGGTTGCGCAGGTCCCAATCGGGGGCAGCAAGGATACGCCCCTCACGTTTCTTCATCCCGATCAGCTTCATCCGGCTGCGCTCCGTGAAGACAAAGCGGTAGTTACGAATCAGGCTTCGAGGCTCTGTGTCGAGTGGGTCTTCCGTGTTTCCCGGCACGCCAAAGTACTCGTCGAAGCCGTGATGAGTCGGCCCATCGAGCAATGGCTTCGTGAAGTCCACATCGTGAAAGTAGAAGTCATCGGCTGGTTTGCCCTCACCGTCGTCGAAAGACATTCCGACGTGGTACTTGCCGACTCCAGCAGTGTGGTATCCGTTTGCCTGAAGCATTTCGGGTAGCGTCGTCAGCGCTCGCTGGATCATCGGAGTATTCGGGCCGTGAGGCAGCCAGCCCTGATACTTCAGGTACGACCGATGAGCAAATCGTCCTGTCAAGAGCGAGTATCGCGTTGCACTGCACATCGAGGCCGGCGCGTAACCGTCGGTAAACAACATTGCGGAGCGAGCAAAGCGTTCGAGATTCGGAGTCCGCAGCGTCCGTTCGATCGGTGGTGTATTGGGACTTAGACGCACTCCGAGATAAGCACTGGTATCCCCAATCCCCATATCGTCCGCCATCATGATGATGATGTTCGGTTTCGAGGGGCGTTCGGCAGCCTGAAGCTGATCGAGAAGGCATTGCGATAGAGCAGTCGTCGCCACAACAAATGCCAGGATGAATATGTGGGTCGTAGATTTGTTCTGGAACTTCTTCATGATGAGTAACTCGCGTGCTCTCCACTACTCAAGCGATACATTCTTCAATTGGCTTCACGTGTTCGACTCCCACAAGTTTTTGATTTAATCCACTGTAAAAGTAGGAGAGCTTGTTCGGGTCGAGGCCCAGTTGGTGTAGCACGGTTGCGTGCAGGTTCTTTACGTGAAAGGGCTTGTCGACCGCCGCGGATCCAATTTCATCCGTCGCGCCGACACTGACGCCGCCTTTGATTCCTCCTCCAGCCATCCACATCGTGAACCCGTACGAATTGTGATCACGACCACTTCCTTTCGTGTATTCGGCCGTCGGCTGACGTCCGAACTCACCGCCCCAGATCACCAGGGTTTCATCGAGCATGCCTCGGTCTTTCAGATCCTGAAGCAAACCGGCAATCGGTTTGTCTGTCGCCCGCGCATGATGATTGTGGTTCCTTTCCAGATCTCCATGAGCGTCCCAGTTGTCGTCGTTGTGTGCTCCGCCAGAATAGACCTGAATGAAGCGAACACCTCTTTCAACAAGTCGACGAGCGAGAAGGCAACGTTTGCCGAAGTCCTGTGTCGCGGGATCGTCCATGCCGTACAGTTTTCCTGTGTGCTCGGTTTCCTGATTGAGCTCTACAGCCTCTGAAGCTGTTGTCTGCATGCCGTAGGCCAGTTCGTAGCTGGCAATTCTTGCGTCGAGATCGACATTGCCGGTCCGAGTTGAAGCGTGACGCTTGTTGGCTCGTTGAATGGAGTCGATCACGTGTCGCTGAATGCCGCCACGCATGTGTGCCGGTGGATCAAGATCGAGGACCGGTGCGCCTTCCGTCTTAAAATGAGTGCCCTGGTAGCTGGCAGGCATATAGCCGCTCGACCAGTTCTTCGCGCCATTAATCGGGCCACCGGTCTTGTCGAGCATCACCACGTAGCCCGGCAGGTTTTGATTGACCGTACCAAGCCCATAGGTTGCCCATGATCCCAGGGAAGGACTGCCGCTGAGGACCCTGCCTGAATTCATCATGAACATCGCCGAACCATGGATGGGAGAGTCCGCGGTCATCGAATGAATAAAGGCGATGTCGTCAACATGTTTGGCCACGTTCGGAAACAATGAACTCACCCACTTGCCACACTCTCCGTGTTGTTGAAATTTCCAGCGTGGCTCAACCACTCGACCACGGTCTTTCTTACCGCCACGACCAAACGTTTTCACATCAATCGTTTTTCCGTCCATTCCGATCATCTGCGGTTTGTAGTCGAACGTGTCGATGTGACTTGGTCCGCCGTACATGAACAAGAAGATGACCGCTTTTGCCTTTGGTTGGTGATGTGGTTTCCTTGGGGCAAGCGGGTTAATGAATTCAGCTTTGCCATCCGCGCCAACGGCTTGATGGTCAAGGAAACCGTCAGCGTTCAGCATCGAAGCTAATGCGGCAGATCCGAAGCCGGCACCGGTTTGCCAGAGGAATTCGCGTCGAGTTCGTCGACAGAAAGCGTTCCGTTTATGCAACATAGTGCTACGACTCCGGTAGTCGAGGTTATCAATCGACGAAAATAAATTCGTTCCAATTCAACATGGATAGACAAGCCAATTCGAAGGACTCATCTGTTGATTTCTTATAATCAGTCTCGAGCTTCCTGATTAATTCCACCAAATCTTCAATTTCTTCCTGAGTTG
>JAHELS010000408.1 GCA_024644085.1 Rhodopirellula sp. | reverse complement strand
TCTGTCAGACTCAGTCACCACGTTCCGCGTCAAGGTCGACGGACATTCCAACGACGGACGCATCGGGTCGGGTGGAGGTGACGTTGTTTCGCGTCTGCCGTTCCAGATCGAACCGAAATTGCCGCTTGAGGTGACCACGGGGGATCGCATTGATTTGCCAATCGCCGTGATCAATGCGACCGACGCTGATACCGGTGTTGGCATCTCCTTGACCGCCGATGATGCATTGCGTTTGGTGGGCGATCCAACGCGCACGCTCGACCTGAATGCGGGTGAAAGAGTTCGCCAGCACATCTCCCTTGACGTGATGGCGGGATTGGCCGAACAGGATGCGTCGATCGAGATACGCGGCGTCGCCGGATCGCTTGCCGATTCGGTCCGTCGATCGATTCACATCGCCCCCTCGGGCTATCCGAAGCGATTGTCGATCGCCGGTCGCTTGGACGAGCGGGCGACCATCCGGTTACCAATTCCCGACGATTATGTTCCCGGATCGTTAGCGGTGACAGTGCGAGCCTATCCGTCGCCGTTGGCGGACGTGATGTCCGGCGTCGAGAGCATCTTGCGCGAACCGCACGGTTGTTTCGAGCAGACATCGGCGACCAATTATCCCAACACGATGGCGTTGCTTTACATGAAGCGGAGCCAGAGTGCCAATCCCGCCGTGTCGCGACGCGCACTCGGGATGCTCGACCGAGGCTACGACAAATTGACCAGCTTCGAGTGTGACAACCTCGGCTACGAATGGTTCGGAAGTGACCCTGGCCACGAGGCCCTCTCCGCATTCGGGCTGATGCAGTTCACTGACATGTCACAAGTCATGGACGTCAGCGGCGAGATGATCGCGCGAACGCGCAAGTGGCTGCTTGCCCGTCGCGACGGCGAGGGCGGATTCCATCGCAATCCACGCCACCTGCACGTGTGGTCGGTTAAGCAACCGATCGTCAATGCGTATGTGTTGTGGGCGGTTACCGAGGCCGATGTTGCGGCGGGCCAGCCGCATCGGGCAGCGAGCGAATTGGCGAGCGAACTGAAAACGATGAACCGCGTCGCACAGGGTTCGGTTGATCCGTATCTGGTCGCACTCTCGGCCGCCGCGATGATGAACGTCAAGCAAACCGCCGACGGCGAGGCGCTGCTGGAAAAGCTTGTCTCGATGCAGAAGGAAGACGGCAGCCTACAGGGAAAAACGACCGTAACGTCCAGCGGCGGTTTGTCATTGAAGATGGAAACCACCGCGCTGGCGGCACTGGCTTGGGTCAAGAGTCCGCGATTTGTTGCACAGGCGCAATCGGCCGCGAATTGGATTGCCGAGAACCGCCAGGGCAACGCCGGATTCGGATCGACGCAGGCAACCGTGTTGGCACTCAAGGCGCTCGTCGCGATGGCGGATCACACACAGTCTCAGTCAGGCGACCAGCTGCGAGTCCTGCTCGATGGGGAAATCATTGGCGAAGCCGACTTGCCTCGTGAACCGCGCAGCGGTTCCACCGTCGAAATCACCGGGCTTGGAACCAAGCTGGAAGATGCGGACATACGACCAGAGGATTTTGAGATCGAACTGGTCGGCACCGGCGCGAGAAATCTGAGCTATACGTTTGACATCGCCTGCCACGTGCTGACTCCCGACAGCCACGACTTGTGTCCTGTCAATCTTTCGACAGTTCTGGCGCGCGGAGCAGAGGGCGACTCGGTCGCAGAGGGCGACCTGCTGAAGGTCGAAACTCAACTGGTGAATTCAAGCGACCAGGGTCAACCGATGACGGTTGCCATCGTTGGTTTGCCTGGTGGCGTCGAACCGCGCGTCGAGGAACTTGACGAGCTGCGCGAAGCAGGACGTTTCGATTACTACGAAGTCCGCGGTCGCGAAGTCATCTTTTATTGGCGCACGCTCGAACCGCGCGCCAACAAGAAAATCGAATTCCACGTGACTGCGGCAATCCCGGGCAAGTACACCGGTCCGGCGTCACGCGCGTATCTGTACTACACCGCTGAGCAAAAGCAGTGGGCCGAGCCGTTGGAAGTCGACATCAATCCGTAGCATTCGCTGCCTTGCAAACCGCATCGGCGACCAATGGCGCGACGGTGCGGTCGAGTGGGTCGGGCAGAATCTTGTCCGCAGTGGGCGAACCGACGCAGGCGGCCAGGGCCCGGGCCGCCGCGACCTTCATCTCTTCGCTGATTCGCGCCGCCCCACAATCAAGCGCGCCGCGAAAAATCCCCGGGAACACGAGCACGTTGTTGACCTGGTTGGGAAAATCACTGCGACCCGTTCCGACTACCGCGGCTCCACCCCGGTGCGCTTCATCCGGCATGATCTCGGGAATCGGATTTGCCATCGCCAGGACGATCGCATCGCTGGCCATGGTTTGAATGTCTTCACTCGTCAACAGATTTCCCTTGCTGACGCCGATGAATACATCCGCCCCTTTCAAAACATCGGACAAGGTTCCCCGTTGCGACTGGCGGTTGGTATACGACAGCAACTCACGCTTGCACGCCGATAAATCGCTACGATCACGGTGGATGGCACCTTTGGTATCGCAAACGATCACATCCTGGACCGGAACACAAACGCTGGGGTCGTGTCCGACGCATCGCAGCAGCCGCGCGATCGCCGTCCCCGCCGCACCGGCACCGTTGATGACAATCTTGAGGTCGGTTAATTCACGTCCGACCACCGCTGCGGCATTGATCAGCCCGGCCAACAGCACAATCGCGGTCCCATGTTGGTCGTCGTGAAAGACAGGAATCCCCAGATCTTGCAGACTCTGTTCAATCTCGAAACATCGCGGGGCCGAGATATCTTCGAGATTGATTCCGCCAAATACAGGCGCGATTCGCCGCACGGTTTCGATAATCTCGTCGCTTTTCTGGGTGTCGACACAAATCGGCCAGGCGTCGATCCCGGCGAACTCGCGAAACAGGATCGCTTTTCCCTCCATCACCGGAATGGCGGCGTTGGGTCCGATGTTTCCGAGCCCCAGAACCGCCGATCCATCGCTGACCACGGCGACCGTATTCCGCTTGATCGTCAAGTCACGAGTTCGTGAAACGTCGGCGGCGATCACTTCACATGGCCGGGCGACGCCAGGAGTGTAGGCGATCGATAGATCCTCACGGGTAAGGACCGGCATTCGGGACTGGATCCCTAACTTCCCGCGCAGCTGCTCGTGGATGATCAAACTGCGTTCAAAATAGTCCGACATCGCATCGCCTCATCCCAATGACTGCTACCGAGCGCACTGTAACTGCTACCGAGCGCACTGTAACTGCTACCAAGCGCACTGTAATTGCAATTGCGCGCACTGTAACTGCGATTGCCCGCACCGGCGGAATTCAATGCCCATCAACGTGGCTCGGTCGGCAATCGACTTGGCGGCAGGTCAATTCAAGCCGGGATCGCCAAAGCGAACACCCGGCGCCATCTCGTTCAAGATTTCATGCCCACATTGCCGAACCGCCAATTCCCAAGCCTCATCGGGATCACCAAAGAGAATCTCGGGATCAGGTTCGCCGGCAAGCCAGCCGCCGACGCGAAGTTCCTCGTCAAGTTGCCCCGGCCCCCAGCCGCTGTAGTGCGCCACGTATCGCACGCGCGCGTCGGGGCGGCGAAGGAGAATCCGCAAAT
>JAHELS010000407.1 GCA_024644085.1 Rhodopirellula sp. | reverse complement strand
TCGTGGCTCCGCCAGCAGACTGATTTGCCGATCTGCATCGGGTTTGGGATCAGTGGTCCCGACACGGCGGCACAACTCGCGCCGGTCGCCGACGGGTTGATTGTTGGCTCGGCGGTGGTCCGCCGGGTTGCCGAAGCGGCAACGCAATCCGAGGCGATCACCAGCGTCACACAGTTCGTCGAGCAGTTGCGATCCGCGATCGACGCGGTGACTTGAACAACGCCACGCACGGCGGCCGGTGTTTTGGCGGCCGGTGTTTCGGCGGCCGGTGTTGCCGATCAGTGATACAATGTCGACATGTCCAAGCCGCACCCTCAACCGATCGAGCCCGGCGAAGTCAGGTCGCTTGCCGAATCTGTGTTGAAGGCCGATCGATTTCCCTACCTGGCATCGATCGACGGTGACCAGCCGCGGCTGCGGCCCGTCTCGCCGGTTCGCACCGATGGATTCACGATTTATGTCGCGAACTTGCGCGGATATCACAAGACCCTTGAGATCGCAGCGAACCCGAGAGTCGAGCTGTGTTATCTCGACAAGGACCACGACCAGGTCCGCATTACCGGCGTAGCGATTGTGGTTGACGACCGGCAAGTGCTACAAGAAATCTGGGATTCAAACCCTCTGCTGCGCCAGTATCTTGGTTCGATCGACAATCCTGAATTGATCGTTTATCGCGTCGACCCGACTCGCGTCCGATTCATGCGCGAGTGGGCGCTGGAGTACCACGATGTACCGCTTGATTAATGGGTCTCACCGTGCGTGAATTATTTCGCACGTTGCCGTTGATGTGCGTTGTTCTGCTGGTTCCGGTGATTCCATTCCTGTTTTTCGGCGGTAGTCTCGAGAATTGGCTTCGCAGCCTGGCGGAAGATCCCCCAGCGGCCTCGAGCACGTTTGCGTTGGTCGTCGGATTGTTGGCGACCGACATTCTCCTGCCGATTCCTTCGAGTGTGATCAGCACGATGAGCGGTTGGCAGCTCGGCTGGTTGCTGGGCACGGCGGCGACATGGATTGGAATGAATCTCGGAGCGATGATCGGATTTGCACTGGCACGACGGTACGGGCACGCGTTCGCGTTATGGTTTTCCAGAGGCGAGGATCTCGATCGCATGCGACATGTAAGCGACCGATTCGGCCCGTCGGTGCTGGTATTGACGCGTGCGATGCCTGTCTTCGCCGAGGCGAGCGTGTTGATCGCGGGGATCCACCGGCTTTCGTGGAGGCGTTTTCTCCCAGCGGTACTGCTCAGTAATCTTGGGATTTCGATCGCCTACTCGGCGCTGGGGGATTATGCCGAGCGGCATCAGTGGCTGCCTCTTGCGCTGGCGGTGGCGATCGCAATTCCGGTTCTGGTGGCGGCGGTGGCCAAGCGATTCTTCCCGAGGGCCGTGAAAAATGACACCCAATAAACTCGTGCGACGTGTTTGTTTCGATGAACCGGTGGATGTGATTCCCGGGGCAATCGATACAACCGTTGCCAACGGTTTTCTTACCTGATCGATTTCCCTTTTCTGGCCGTCAAAGTAACCGCAAAGGGGCAGCTTTGCGTAATCAGCGTGCTACGTTTTTTTGCCACCCTTCCACTCTGAGCCCGACGCCAGCCATGGCGGCTGCGTCAATCATCGCTCTCCCACCTAGCACGAGGACAAGAAAGCATGGCCGTTCGCAAAGCTGCAAAGAAAGTCGTTGAAGACCAGGTCATTACCGTGGACCGACGCCGAGCTGACCGTCGCGATGACGAAGCGGTAGCAAACGGGGGTGACGAAACCAAAACACCTCGACGCAAGAAGCAGCGACGCCGTCATATTGATCCAACGACTTGCGAACGAGACTACAGCGACCAGGAAATCGAGTTCATGCGTGCCATGGACGACTACAAGCATGACTCGGGCCGGATGTTTCCGACCTGCAGCGAAGTGCTGGAAGTGATTCGAGCTCTTGGCTATCACAAGTTGAACGACGAGCAAGCCGAACAGCTCGGGCTGGTGACGGTCGTGGAAGCCTACACAGGCGAATCGGTCGTGGAAGAAGACGAGGAAGATCTCGCCGAGGTTTAGAGGCGGTCATCAAGACGGGGGATTGTGTGCCCAACCAGGCACGCAGTTAAAATCGGGACAGCCTGGGCCGCGGCGACGTATTGTGCGTCGCCGCGCCCGGGCTGTTCTCGATTCGAAGGAGAACCTTTCGTGCGATCTGTCCTGCGGTTGCTCGCATATATCTGGCCGCTGCCGTACACGCTCGTTGGAATCGGGATCGGTTTGATTCTCGGCGGCAGATTTCAACGCGTCGAAGGGGTGATCGAAATCCACGGGCCGCATATCGCCGCGGCGCTCCGCCGATTCGTTGTCCCCGCGCTGGCGATGACCTTTGGTCACGTTGTGTTCGGACAAACCGCTGCGGCCCTCGACATCACCCGCAGCCACGAGCGGGTACATGTGCGGCAGTATGAACGTTGGGGCATTGTGTTTGTGCCCGCCTATCTGTTGGCGTCCGCGTTTCTCTACCTTCGCGGACGTGATGGTTACCGAGAGAATCCGTTTGAGGTGGAAGCCTACGCCAAGGATGGTTGACTGCTACGCGTGAATTCGTCGACCGCGCGTCGATGCACACCTCTGGGTCGGCAAAACGCCTATTCGGAGATCTTTTTCGGCTCCGGCAACTCATCGCTGAGGTCGTTCATTGACTTGGACAACTGCTGCATGAATTCCTTCTTGCCCAAACCAGCGGGGATCGCGGCGCCAACGAACAGGTCGCAGAAAAATGGAACCAGGATTGCCTCGCCTTTGGGGAGGGCTTTTCCGAGTCCGTGCATGAAGACCGGGATGACGGGAACGTCTGGGTGGCGGCGAGCCAGATGCGCGACGCCAGTTTGAAAGGCGTCCATTTGCTCGGGCTCCCCTCGCGTTCCCTCAGGGAACAACAGGACGATTCCTGCCTCCTCGATCACTTCGGAAATCGGTTCCAAAGGGTGCTTGCCATCGTCGCGACGCACCTGTTTACGATCGATCGGAATGATTCCCACGATTCGCGTGGCAAACCAGCGTCGTGCCGGCCGGGTCAGAAAGTAGTCCGCCGCCGCCACTGGGCGTACGTGCCGCAGTCGTTTCAATCCAAGCACGTTCATCAGGGCAAACACGTCAAGGTGGCTGTTGTGATTCGCGACGATGATCGCCGGCCCTTGCTCGGGCAGCAATTCGCCCCGACGTATGTTCGTTCCCAGCACGATCATCATCAACGGACGAACAACGAGCGCGAAGAAGCCCGTGCGAAGAAAGTGATTCATAAAGGTGCCGCCGGCCTAACATGCCCAAGGGAATGAGCCCCCTGTTCCACAGCATACACGTTGCTGCGCCGCTGCATCGCTGATCTTTTGCGTCGAATCGTTCGCCGTCGACGGTGATTCATTCGAGACGTTGCCCCGGGACCACGCGTGCTTCCCTTGGGGCGATGGCGCTAAGCTTTGATTCAACGTGTGTCGGGGGAAATCTGTCATTTCGATTGTATTTCCCCTAGAATATCCCGCTCTCTTGGGCGTTCTTCGTGACTCAATCCCCAGCGGCCGAATGCGTTCTTTCATTCTTGGTTTTTGCTTCGTGCTTTCGATCGCGACCACCTCCGCTGATGCGTCTGCGAGGGA
>JAHELS010000162.1 GCA_024644085.1 Rhodopirellula sp. | reverse complement strand
TAGCAGATCGCCGGAATTCCACAGAGCGCGGTTTTCGCCGCCTTTACTCCATGTCGCCGTCGTACAAATGCATCCGCTCTTCTTCGAGATGTGCCACGTCGTTTTGCGAATCGGCGGCCATCGACACCTTCTTTTCCTTTAAGCGTTCAATAACGGCCGGGCTTAAGTAATTGCTGCTCAAATCGAGTCGCTTCAGATGACTCAGGTCCGCGTCAATCAGCATTTCGGCGCCCACGTCGGTTGTCGCGCCCGACGGCATTTTCAGAGTTTCCAGACGCTTCAACAGTCCCGACTGAATGATCTCGCCGATTCCCTCATCCCCGAAATCGGTGCACTGCAGGTGCAAATGCTTCAGACTTGTGAGATGCTTCGATTGCGCAATCGCCCGAATATCCTTGAATACCAGGTAGGCTTCGTCATCATCGTACTCAAATGCGTGCGGACGGATGACGAGCGTCTCGAGCTTATCGAGCGAACTGTTCTTTGCCAGAACGTCCATCGGATATTCACGCAAATGACTGACCGTCAGCGAACGCAGCTGAGGCATCTTGATCTTGAAAAGTGCTTCGGTATCCACTTCGTGTGCCTCAATGCACAGGACCTCGAGCCGCGGCGTGTTCTTGACCAACTTGTGAATGTTCGGAGCCACGATGTGGCATCCGTAATCACCCTCACTGACGATCAATTCACGAAGATTCTCGAACCGACCCGATACCAATGCGTCGAGTGATGGACAATCGTCCCAGTCCCATTCCTTGTCTGCATACTCTTCGAACTGATCGACCAGGTCCTCACCTCGCGGAAGATTCACGATCTCCAACCGTCTCAGCATCATCGCCGCTGTTGACCGCCGCAGCTTCGATGCAAATTCGGGCAGCAAATACTGGATCTTTACCGAATCGAGAAATCCGCGAGCGAACGTGTAGGAATGGCAAGGCTTGTCGACCCAGTCGAGCCCATCGGGGGTCCAGTCCTCCGTCAACTCAGGCGACAATTCCTCCAACCACTGGTCGCTATGCTGCTTCAACAGCGCCTTTTCCCGTTGCTGTGCATTCTTTCGCGATTCTCCCTGCAAATTCGGATCGTCCAACTGCCACTGGATCTGCATGAACTCGCCCCGCGGATCTCCCCGCTCGGCCAGCCAATCGGAGTAGACGCCGTAGGGCTCGAAATCATCCGGGTTTTTCAGAATCGCGGATAAGAACGGTTCATGTTCCTTCCGCTCGGACTTACTGACTTTGACCTTCTCGCTGCGGGACTCGGTTTTGTCCGCGACTTCGGTGTAACCCTTTTTCAGCTTCTGTGCGATCAGCTTGTCATGCGACGCCTGCGCCTTATCGGGATCGGAGAAGTCCTTCGTGGATGATTGGCCATCGGTTCCGACGCGTCCGTAGCGCACCGTGTGGGAGGAACCGGAAAGCGTGATTTCCCAGAACTTGTCACTCTTCCCGTCGCGGAACTCAAACAATCGCGGCTCGGCCATCGTTCCTCTCCCATGGATACGGGCACAAATTACTCGACCTGGCTTCCGAGTTCATGACGATGCACGCTCAACTCCGCGCTGGCCCGCGTACCGAGCGCGCCCCAAATGCCGTACGGACTTTCGCTTCCGGCCGAATTATCGCTGCCCAGGTACACAGTCGGCTGGCTTAGATCGCCAGTGTCAATGCTGTCGTTGATGAACCGCACCGATGTATCGGCCAGTGCAACGTGGGCGCCACCCTGATGACGGCTGCTCGGCGGCAGCAATCCGGTGCTGTCGTCGCTGTCGTCCTGGAGTACAAGCTCACGGTTCGGCGGCAAGATCGTGTTGAATGCTGTGTAGAGCGGCATTCCGTCGGCCCATCGGAAACCTCTTCGCATGGATCGATCGCCTTGCAACACGCCTTGCATCCCGATCGACGCCCAGAACTCTGGCCGCTCCGGATCGATGTTTCCGCTCTCGAGAGCCCACAATGGTTTGTCGCGAAGTCTATCTTCCTCGTTGCCGACCGGAACCGGCTCGGTTCTGGCGGATACATCGCCAAGGTCGGTTGCCAATTCGCCCAACATGATCGTGTATGACAACCCGTCGGTGACATCCGACATTCGCGTAACGACGCGAGGCACGAATAACCCGCGCATCGCAGCTTCGGTCTGTGCCGCAAGCTGCGGGTCGAATTGAAATTCTCCGTTGACCTCTTTAAAAGGTCCGGTGTTCGCGGCCACCATACCGTCACCAAGGCAAGCCGCGTAGTTTGTGCGTGCGAATGCCGGGTCTCCGACGCCCGGGTCGCTTGGGCAACGAAGCACGGGAATCACGGTGCGCCACGGGACGTAGTTTCGATTAAATGGTTCGGGTCCCCCAATCGGCCACCACTGGGGTTCTTCCGACTCGGCCTCGTCCGACATCGTCTCGATGCCATCGTCACTCCACATGCCCATACCGAACATTCCATCGTCGATCGACGTTTGGACCATCGGCGACTGCATCGATTCCATCAGCGGTCGTTGGCCGAGGAACGGAATCAAGCCGACGAAAAAGCTGAGTCGGCGATCGTTATCCTCGCCTGCCACCGCGCTGCCATCGGACCCCGACAATTGAACCGGGTAATGTCCAAAAGCGGAGTGGTACGCCTGCAGACCCAATGCTATCTGGGTCAGATTGTTTGCGCAGCTGGTTCGACGAGCCATTTCACGCGACGATTGGACGGCCGGCAGCAGCAGCATGATCAACAGCGAGATCAGCAGCAGCACGGCGAAGACCTCGATCATCGTGAAACCACACCGTCGCGGTTCGGATCGATACATCGACAGCGTTGGTGTTTCAGTGTTCATGGACATGGATTGGCGATGAAACGAAGCGGTCTAAACTATTGAATAGCCTTTGTTTAGTTCGCTTGCAATGCGTCGGAATCATTGACTTCAACGACGTGAGTGCCGATAGTATAGATGTTCCAGGCGAGCTGGCGGGGCGGACTTCCGCCTGACCATCAAGAGCGTCTGCTACGACTGTTTTGTGTTTCGTTCCGACAAACCTGGGGGTGATCTGGATTCGACCGGATGTCTTGAAGCTAGACCTGCGTGTCGTGGTTGATCAGTTGGCCACGTAAAAAGCTGATCAAAAACTTTAGTTGCAGATGAAAATCTCGCACTGGCCGCCTAAGAACAGGTAGCCCGGGCTGATGGGGATCGCCAGAGTCGCCTGAATGCCCGTCACAATTCTGGATCGCCTGCCGTCCTACTCGAGACGCGGCAGGTTAAAAAATGATTCGGGTTAGCGAGCGGCGGAGCCTGTCGGGCAGCGCCGCGGTGAGCGAACGAGTCTTCGTGGGGTAACCCAGCGGAGGCACAAATAGCTCGACTACACACGTAGACGGTCTCGTGGATGCATCGCGGGACGCGGGTTCAATTCCCGCCGCCTCCACTGATGAGGGCTGTTTTCCGATTTGGAAAGCAGCCTTTTCTTTTGCTCTCGTTGTTTTTCGGTCGCGTTTGGTTGAAGGATGTCGATAGATTTGCCACAAATCGTTGGTTGCCTATACGCTTTACGTCGATTGGCGTTGGCGAATTCTTTCAATGAGAGTAATCGCACCGGAGATCCGCCCTCCGGTCGTGGCCGGTTCAATGAACAGCGGCGGAACCTTGGAGAATAAGTTGAAGATGATACTTGCCAGAAAACATCGAAAAGTTTCAGTCGTTCTTTGCATTGGCATCGCATTCTGCATGCTCCCGCAGGGACTCGCAAACGCCCAGGACTTCGAGGCGGTCGAACAGAGATTGGGCGGAGCGGTAGAAGCGGGTGAACTGACGCTTGAACAAGCCAGCATCATGATGGAAGCGTTGAAGCGTTCTGCCGGATCCCATCACGCCAATGATCGCGAAATGGACGCTCGAAAGCGACGCTACATGGCAGTCGCCGAGGAGATCGAGGTAGCTGTCGAGGCCGGAAAGCTATCCAAGGAAGACGCCGAGGCAAAGCTGATCGCACTTCGAAAAAAGATGTTCGGTGGGACGAGCGGGAAACAAGCTCGCGGAGCGGACCGTAACGATCAAGAAATGCAAGCGCGCGAGCTCCGCTATATGGCGCTCGCCGAAAAAATCGAACTCGCCGTCGAGGCCGGAAAGCTCACAAAGGATGAGGCCGAAAGGAAGCTGATCATCCTTCACAAGGAAATGTTCGGCGATGCGGTCAAGAAAAAAGCTCGCAGTGAAAAAAGTGATGCGGCAGACATGGATGCTCGCAAACAACGTTACATGGAATTCGCCAAAGAAATCGAGGCCGCTGTCGAGGCCGGCAAGCTCTCCAAGGAAGACGCCGAAGAAAAGTTGATCGGACTTCGAATGAAAATGTTCAGCGACGCGGGCGGAAAGAAGGCCCGCGAAGAAAAAAGTGACGATCGCGAAATGGAAGCCCGCAAACGGCGCTACGAAGAAGCCGCCAAGCGAATCAAGGCTGCCGTCAAGAAGGGTGAATTATCGTCCGAAGAGGGCGAGAAGAAGCTTATCGAGGTTCGCAAGGATATGTTCGGGGACAGTGAATAACGCATCTCGCAGGTTCATGATTGACGGGAGATCGTGGCTCGTTTGTCCCAAACGAGATTTGCACTCCATGTCATGGGTACGCGCAGCGTTGCTCGCGGCAGCGAACAAATACCCGGTAATGAACGCCGGCGCGCCGCGGCGCTATGGCGAGAGCCGTAATCCGCCCGGGTTGATCTGTTCTTTTCCGTCGCGTGTGGTGAGCGCGTCAAAAAGAGCGCGATCCAGATTCGGGGTAACCGCGATCACCGCTCCGTCGCCCATCAAGAAATGTGCAACCTCCGGCGGTTCCAACTGCTGGATCGCGTTGTAGGCCTCATCGGGCGTCAGGTTCTCATTCGTCGTCCAATTGGTCGTACGATTGGGCAACTCAACCGCAAATACCGTATTGGCCAGCCCATCGAGAATGTCGCGAAACTTGACCGCGGTGTTTGGCGTCGGTGGAAAGGCGGTATTGGGTCCAACGATCGCGAAGATGCCGGTTTCACCCGGCGCACCGTTAATTACCTGGAACGCACCCGGCGCGTCGTCGCGGACCAGATCGCGAGAGGCAGGCGTGTAATCCTCGATGATGGTTTGCCATTGGCGTTGGCCTTCGACGAATGGCGAAATCCCAATCCGCCATCCGGCCAATTCTTCCCCGTCGGTGTTGGTCACAACGGTAAATGGAAGCTGTTTGTAGGCCGAATGGTAATTGTGAATACCCAACCCAACTTGCTTCAGATTATTCGAGCGACTCATCCTCTGGGCCGCAGTCCTTGCGGCACCAACGGCCGGCAACAATAGCGCGAGCAACACGCCTCCGCACATGAACATGACCACGGCCAGGACGCCAAGAATGATCAACACCGTTGTCGTGCCTGAACCGCCCTTCGACTGGGGCTGACCCTGGGGCGCCGCCGCGTAAGGAGATTGTGGAAACTGTCCAGGTTGTTGAGGAGGTTGATTCGACATCTATGACCCGAAATGGCTAGAAAACAAGACGGAAAAACAGGTTTCACGAAGGCTGTCGCAGTCTACCACTGGATCGGGAAGTACGCCACGGTTCGAATTCGCGGGCCCTGATGGGCCGTTCCGATTGACGCGCGAATGACATCGCCGATGCGCAACCGTGCCCTACGAATCCTCGAATCGCTTGCGCAAATGAATGCGACTCACCGTCGACACGTTTGGTAAAAACCACAAATTGCGACTTACGATTCGATTTCGCGTCGCCGGACGCGGTTGGCTAAGTCGCTAATGTGCGCCGATCAACCGAGCGTCTTCGACCCAGCGAAATTGCGTCGGAAGCGACATTCGCAACTGATGGCTGAGGTAGCTTCCCAGGGTCCGTTGGTTGCGACCGAACCAAACCGTGCCGCGTTGGCCAACTCGCACTTGCCGGCTTTGAGATTCGTCGAGTCGGACGGCGCCGGTAAAGTGCGGTGTCAGCAGCTCGAATCCATCCGCTTGGCCGTCGTCCGTCTTTTTGGCTCGGCTTTCCAGCGGACCGCCGAATACAGCGTACATCGATTCGTCCGGTGCCAGCGGTTGTGCGCGCGGATCGACCCGGACAAGCTGACTCGACAGTACGTAACCGCCCGAAATTCTTGCGTTAATCGATCGTCCCAACTGCGCCTTGAATTGATCGAAATCAGATTGCGAAATCGCAACCTTCAATTCCTTTCGCGATTCATCGCCGATAGCGGCCAATTCATCTCCCTGGTCCAGGTAAGTCCCCAACAACAACGAGAGATTTCGCGCGACCACCCTTCCGGCCACCGGTGCGCGAAGGACCAAGTCGTTGACTTGCCGAGCCTTCTGCTCCCGCTTTTCCTTCAACGATCGCAACTGCTCCATTTCTGCGAGGTACGAATGCATTTCATCGCTCTGTTTGAACACGCGCGACTTCAACAAAGACTGCTCGATCGATAGCTCAATATCGCGCAATTCCGTGACCAGTTCGCGGTTTTCGAGGGTACCAATCGGATCACCCGTTTCAACGCGCTGGCCACTCTTTACGTGCAGAGCCTGTACAAATCCTGGGCTCGAGGCGCGCACGAACGCGAGCGGCTCGTACTGGACGATGGCCGGAGCACGCATTGCACCGGGCCATCCGATTCCAAGTGCACAGTAAGCCATTAGCATCACTAACGAAGTGGAAATCGCCAGTCGCGTTTGACGACGACGATGTAATGCATCGCGACGACAAACGTACTTGAGCATTCGTGCAATCGGAACGCCGACCCACAAGACAATCGCTGCAGCGGCCAGGATCATGCCCAGGCCATGGAACAGCATTGCAGCCGCGATCACCATGGAAACGCAAATGAAGATCCGCCAACAGAATGCCGCAATCCCGTACAGCCGGGTGAACAGATCCCGTTTCGAATAGCGAAGTGCCGACACGGCATGCTCGCCGAGGATGTAACGTCGCCCGACATACTTCAGGTACTGTTGTCCGTCGGCATAAAGATTCGGGATCTCCAACAAGTCCGACAGAATGTAGTAGCCGTCGAAACGCATCAGCGGATTCGCGTTGAATACGATCGAGGTCAAGCTGGCCATTACAACCACGTTGAAACATAGATCGTTGATCAAACCGGGTTGCGTAGCCGACCAGAAAATCGCGGCGACGGCGGCCGCCAGTAACTCGATATACACGCCGGCTGCTGCGGTGTGAATTCGCTGCCATTTGGACCGGAATCGCCACGAGCTGGTCAAGTCCACGTACGCGAGCGGAGCGAACAGAACGAAAATCGCTCCCGCTTCGTGCACACTACCACCATATTTTCGACAAACGATCGCGTGCGCGGATTCGTGAATGATCTTCAAAACCACCCAACAAACAGCCATCCAGATCCATCGACCAGGACTGAAAACGCCGCTTGAAGCCTGGACGAATTGATCCCACTCGGCCGAAATCCTGTAGATCGCGATCAAGCCGATTATCATTCCAGCGATCGCGGCGGCACTGCCGAACAGATGTCGAAGGGTGGGGGTGATTGCGGCAAAAAATCGGTCGGGGTACGCCAGCGGAACCTTCAGGCACAATGGATTCCACGCACCCAGTCTTTTTCGTATCGCGCGATCCACGGCCGTTTGTGACAACCGCCGGGCTCCGGACGACTCAGGTGTGCAAGCCAATTCGGAATCAACGAGCCACTTGCAAATCGACACCGCCTCGCCCTCGGTCAAGGCGTAGTCGCCCTTGATCTTCGACAGACGCACAAGTGCATCCCCGACGCTCGTCTTTCCATCGAACATCGAGATCAACAGGTATTCGGCGATTCCAACCCGGAAGAACTGGCTTCGTACAGGATCTTCGATCAGGTAGCATTTCTCGCCGCCTTCGAAGTGCGGGGTAAAGCGCAGATCACTCCGCAAACTGAGGCACATCCTCGAGAGTTCACGTACGCGGTGATCTTGCGACGGGGATTGGTTTTGTGCCGCCACTTCAACACCCAACCATCATGGCGAACGATTCCCACGCTTTGTGAAAAAGATTCCACCCCAGTGGATGCGGATCACTGATGATTTTCGCTGTTCCTTTCATTCCGGGCCGAAACACCTGATCGCGGTTTTCCAATTTCACTTCGGCTATGTAGACACTCTCGTTGTCTCTGGTCTCGGAGCGGGGCGAGATCCGCACGACCGATCCTGTCTCGGTCTTGTGCTGTGCCGCATCGAGTCGAATACGCACTTCCATCCCTTCGCGGACATGCAATATCTCACGTTCGGGAATAGCTACCTCAACGATCATCTCATCCAAAGGACCGATTTCAAACATCGTTTGACCGATCGCCAGCGGTGCCCCTTCCGATTTCTTCAGATCACCCGCAATGACGATTCCAGCAATCGGACTTTTGACGTCCAAGTTTTCGAGTCGATGGCGAATCAGTTGCATCTTCAGATCCATCCGTTCCATTTCCAAAGTGGACTGCTGGGCGCTCGCGACCTCGTCACGGGCGGCCGCGGCATTCCGCTTTTTCTTTTCGCTCTGGTAATCGGCCTGCAATCCTGACAACTCCCAGCGAAGTTCTCTTGCATCCATGCGAGCCAGCACCTGGCCACGATTCACGATCTGGCCCGATTCAACCAGCGATTCTTCGAGAGTGCCGTCGTACGGCGCAGCGACGAAACGTCGGGAAATCGGTTCGAGTTGGAATTCGCATCCGATCTTGTAATTCATCGGAATCGCCATCGATGCGGCAAGCAACACGACCGCCAGGAGGATGACGGCAAACTTGCTCGTCCCAATGTGTTTTCGCATGGCCGCAAGGGGTTGCATCAGGGGATGCACCTCGGCCCGCTGCAGCATCCACAATCTCGATCCCACCACGACCTGGCTTGCGCGGACAAAGTGCAAGGTTTCGTTCATGTCCGGAACCGGTTTCTCATCCGTGAATACCCACGCACCAATGATCTTGCCTTCGCCGCTGTGCAGCGGTGCGCTGATCACGGTCTTGCAACCGCTCGACGCACGATAATTCTGGTGTGCCAGCGTTCCGGGATCCGCCTCATCAGCACTGGCGCCGACGACCGTGATCTTGTCACGCAGCAACGCTTCATTGAGTAGCGACTCGAGTTGTTCGGCGAACTCCGACCGCTTGTCGAAGTCGGAGAGCCCGGAGACGGCTGTCAATCGGCAATCCACTTTTCGGCTGCGTGTCAGGCCGAGAGCGATCCGGCCGCAACCGAGATAATCCTTCAGGTCGTTGACGAGCGCATAGCAAGCACTGTTCAAATCCTCGCTATTGTCAAGTTTCGCCAGCAATTCGAGCAGGGCGGAAGTGTTCTTTGACTCGACGTTCGCCTGTTTCGCCTCGCGCAGGATGTACCACAGCGTGATGTGCGATGCGCCAAGTTGCAGCGTGCTTGCCACCCGTCCTCGATCCGCCGTTCCCGATTTGAATACGGCGCAAAGAACTTCTGGAGGTCGGTCCCGTAAAATCACCGGAACCGTTACGACGGTCCATCGATGAGCCCCGGAAAGTTCGTGAACACCCGTGTTGCCCGATTCGCAAGTATCATTGGCCCATTGGCGCAACTGATCCGTCGCGCCGATTGGCAGGGTTTCCGACAGTTCCGGATGGCTGGGTGCACGCAGCGATCTTGCGTTGTCACGATCGATATAGTGGACGAGCGCTGGCGAGAGCACTTCGCGCAGCGTAGAAATGATCAGCTCGACGGCAATCGGTTTCTGCTCGATCCCGTTAACAGCCGTAAGAAGCTTTCTCTGTAACTGGCGATCAACTGGACGCGATGTCTGGGACGGGACCTTTTTTGCACTTGATCCAGATGCCGGCGCTTTGGCCGCGTCTCGCTTGACGGTGTGTACGACGGTCGCTGTTTTCGACCCGTGATCGTGACTCATGTTCAATCCCCCGCTGCTTCCCTCTTTCAGTGATGACTTGCCATGTGATTGGTCGATTCTTCCTGGGTGGAAATGGTGGGTGTTCCATCGACGGCAATGTGGATCAGACAGCGTTCGCCGCTGAGTATCAGGCGATGCGGATTATCGATGCGCACCTTGATTTTGATCGTCCCGCTTTGCGCATCGACGACCGGTGAAACGACCTCGACCTTGCCCAGCACAATCTTGCCGATTTCCTCGAAGCGTACCCTGACTTCGTCGTCAACGTGAATGTGTCGGGCCAACGATCGCTTGACTGAGAACTTTGCCAACAGCGGGTCAACTTGCGCGATTGTCACAATGTTGGGTTCGTTTGGCGCGACGTATTCCCCCGCCTCCTTCAAACGCTCGACGACGACGCCGTCCATCGGCGATGTGATCACTCGCCGGCGCCACTCGGCCTCGATCTTTTGAAATTGCCATTGCTTGTCAATGACATCTTCGCGGGATGCCTTGAGTTCGGCCTGGGCGACTTCGAGATCGGCCGCCGCACGTTCGACTTCTTCTCTGCGTCCGAAACCATTCGACTTCAATTCGCGCAGCTTTTCGAGACGAAAATTGCGCATCCGTAGTTCCGCTTCGGCTGCCTCGAGCCGGCCGCGAGCATGCTTGCGCTGCCGAGCCGTCTCCATCATGATCGTGTGAAGTTCGTCGTCGAGCTTCGCAATGACCTGGCCCTGCTTGACGTTGTCACCCACTTGAACGGCAACCTCGCTGACAATTCCTTGTTCGGGAGAAGCCACGTTGACGGTCCGGTAGGGTTGCGTGAAGCCTTCGATTTCCACACCCGCAGCGCTGCTGAGCGGTAATAGCACGGCGAGAAACGCAAGAGTGCGTAATCCGCGGGCACCTATGGCGATCGTTGTTCTCAGAATTGGAGTCATCATCGTTGAATTATTCGTTGGATCCGAATCCGGATTGCCGCGATACGTTTCAGGCGCGCCGCGAGCTAAAACCCATCGAACCGTGTGTAAATTGGGGCATTCTGACAATCAAACGTGGGTTTGCCCTGTGCATCAGGGTGACCAAACTCGGCAAATCGAGTTGGAAAGAAGGACGCCGCGAAGGGGTTATGACGGTTTTGCCGGCGAGTCGCGGCGGGGCTCTCGATCAAGCAAGAATTCGGACGTTATTGCTTCGCCAACGTCGAAAGTACGTCTTCCAGCCAGGTTTCTCTGCTGAACATTTCTCGCCGTTTTGCTGCGGATTTTCGTTCCACCGAATTCTGCAGCTTCGCCAATTCCCTGCTCAAATCGGCTTCGACCTCGCCGTCGGGTCCGGCAATCCGTCGGATGTAGCGTGCCATCCAGCGTGCGTATTGCTGAATCACATCATCGTCTGCTGAGACAAATGTCTGGCACGAGCCAGGATCACCCTGCCGCGAGGCGCGACCAACCAGTTGGCGGTCCACCCGAGCCGAATCGTGCGGCTCACAGACAATCACATGGAGACCGCCGAGTTCATTCACGCCCTCGCCGAGTTTGATGTCGGTTCCCCGTCCCGCCATATTTGTGGCGACCATGATGGCGCCGCGTGTGCCCGCGCCGGCCACCATGCGAGCCTCGTCGGCGTCCTGCTTTCCGTTGAGGATCTGGACCGGCAAGTCGGATAATCGCTGCGCGACCAGTTCGCTCTTTTCGATTGTTCGCGTTCCGATCAGTATCGGGCGCGATGTTTCGTGCATCTCGCGGACGGCCCGCCCAATCGCGTCATACTTGGAATTCTCATCGGCGAAAACTCTCATCGGATAAACGACTCGTCGGCAATCCTTGTGCGTCGGAATCACGGTAACCGGAAGCTTGTAGACGCTGGATAGCTCCGCCTCGCTGTCCAATGCCGTACCGGTCATCCCGCAGAGGTTTTCGTAAAGGCGGAAGAATTGCTGGCGCGAAATGCGGGCCAGCGATCGGTTTTCGTCTGTGATCGTCACACGCTCTTTGGCCTCGACTGCCTGATGCAATCCGTCGCTCCAGGTTCGATCCTCGAAAATGCGGCCGGTATTCGCGTCGACGATCTTGATCTTGTCATCAGCCGCCACATAATCGGCATCGCGAGTGAAATGATGCCGCGCCTGCAAAGCATGTTGCACGTACATGAACCACGGTCGGCGAAGGTGCTGCAAAGTTTTCTGATCAAGATGCTGCTCGATTTCAGAGATACCGGCCTTCGTCAATTCTGCTCGGCGGGTGCGTGAATCGAGCGAGAAGTGATCCTCGGAACGCAGATTTCTGGCAACTTCCGCTGCGACTTGATAAGGCTCGGGATGCTCCGAGGGTTGACCGGGCGATCCAGAAAGAACCAGCGGTGTCGTCGCCTCGTCAATCATCACGCTGTCGGCTTCGTCAACAATCGCCGAAAAGTGCTCGCGCTGGATTTGAAAGACTTCGCTCTCTTCGTCTCCGCGACGTAGCGTCCGATAGTGCTCGCCCAGGTTCGGTTGACGATGTTGTATCAGCGCGAGTTGATCGCGCAAGTAGTCAAAGCCGAATTCGTACCCGGGACCGTAGGTAATGTCGCAAAGGTAAGCATTTCGTTTCTGTACCGGATCTGATTCGCGGCTAAGGAATCCTACGCTTACTCCCAAACGTTCCAACATCGGTCGAACCAGGTCGCAGTCACGTTCGGCAAGGTAATCGTTGGTGGTCATGAAGTGGACGCCACGGCCCATCAGCGACCATGCATAGCTTGTCAGAGCGCCGACATAGGTCTTTCCTTCTCCGGTCTTCATCTCAGCGATTTGGCAATTCAGCAGCGAACGCGCGGCCATTACCTGCACATCGTAGAATCGAATTCCGATCGACCGATAGGCCGCTTCGCTCGCCAGTGCGAACACCTTGGGAATTTCAATCAGTCCGCCACCATTATCGACCGTCTGGTCTCGCAGTCGCTTCGATTCGGCGACAAGTTGATCATCGTCCAAATCTGACACGTTGGCTTTCAAGGCGTGAATTGCCGACAACAGTGAGGCACTCTCTGTTGGCGCCCGTGAGATCGGAAAACGAAGCCCGGCAAGCAATGTCTGAAATGTCGTCATCAGGGCGAACCTAATCCGCGAGCGAATCTGGCAATGAGATTTTCTCAACGGTAACAGGTGAAATGAACGAATCGAACTCAGCGGATTCAAAGGCTCCTTTCAACCAATTGTGCTCCGGGAGAAGACCATCCGACTCCTTAGCATCCTCAATCAGGTTCGGATCCAACAACGTCGACCCGTCTGTTTCTGGAACAACGGAGAACGGGGAAATCGCGACGGGTTCGAATTCGTACGGCTTGAATGTTTCCGGATCCGATGATCGGGTTGGTACCGTGGCAGTCCGAAGGTCACTGCGTCGATAATGGCTGGGCTCAGCCGTGCTGGGATAAACCGGCTGGGGCACAACCGACTCGGGAACAAGCGTTTCCGGCACAATTATTGAAGGGCCAATCGGCTCGGGTTCCACCGCTTCGGGACGGAGAGCACTTGGAAGCGGGCGACCGCTGTTCGGCGGATAGGTTGGCGAGAGCGAAGCGGCGGCCGGCTCTGCGTTGACCGATTGCAGCGCCGAAGGATCAGCAGCAACTTGTGCATCGTTCTTCCAGGGAACGAATGGGATCGTCACCGGCGAAACGATCCCGGACTCCTCCGGAGCACTTGCCCCGTGCGTCGACGGGGCACTGCTGAGCGACTCGACCTTCATGAACATGTATTGATCCAAACCGTCGTTGTTGCTGCGAGCCGTATGAATCCGTTCATTCTGTAGGAGAATGCCCATCTCCCGCTTCACGCGCACGATCGCCATCGCATAGCTGACTTGCGTTTGTGCCAGATTCGATTCGGCGACTGCAACGCGGTTCTGTGCTTCGAGAATGTCTTCGAGCAAGAAACTGGCATTGCGATTATCACCGGGAAGCAATTCCCATCGTTTGCGAAAGTACTCCAAATCAATCTCAGCGGCGAGCATCGCTTCGTGCCGGCTGAGAAGTTCGTCATGGGTCGTGCTCAACTCGCGCACCGCGATTTCAACCTGTGATGACAGTTCTTCGACTTCGAATTCGAACTCCGAAATTGCTTGCCGCATTTCCAACCGACGCCGCTGGTGACGATTCCTTGCCAACCGATTATTGATTGGAATCTCGTAACGAATGCCGGCGGCGTAACTCGGCTCGCCGACGCTGAATTGGTCGACCCATGCACGGCCGATGTCGTTGCTGCCTCGCAACCCGCTCACGTATGTCTCGAGCATGACGTCCAGGATCGGCTGCAATTCGTTCCTTGCCACCGACAATCGAACTCCCGCGGCGCGGACTTTCTGGAGCGCTTTGTCAATCTCGCTGCGACTCTGCAGCGCCTGGGACATCGCCACGGGAAGGGTGATATCAAGCGGCGTGCATTGCGGTGCCTCGCCTGGAACGATCTCAATCATCGCCCCATACAGCTCGGGGTCGTTGACCAGCCCTCGAAGGCGTGATTCCACATTCCGCACGAGTGTTCGAGCCCGAATCAAATCGGACCTACGCGTGTTGACTTCGGATCTCACTCGCGCGATCTGGCTTGCCACCGCATCGAAGTCGCGGCGCTGTTCAAGCTCGGCGAGGATCACTTCGCCCCGTTGTAATCGCCTCTCTTTTTGCAACAGCCTCGATCGCTCGAGATAAAGTTGCCAATAATTGTCGGTCACCTCTACCACATAGTCCTGCAGTTGCTCCGAAACTTCGTCCCAGGCAATCTGCTCGTCCATTTCAGCGAGCACAATCAAACTGGTGTTGTATGCCCGTCCGGCGCCGCTGAGCAGCGGTTGCGAAATGTTAAGCGTCAGGCGC
>JAHELS010000161.1 GCA_024644085.1 Rhodopirellula sp. | reverse complement strand
CAATGATCGCCTGCGTCCCACGCTTGAGTTGCTCGAGACTTGGCGTTCCGTGAACCCCCATTTCGCGGAATGCGGGATTCTTCAAGACGTTCATGGTGCTGGTGATTGCGTGCCGCAGCGCCTTACTTGGGATGGTCCCCCAATGAGTGCAGCCGCCCCCGATTTGACGGTACTTCTCGGCGACGGCAACCTTCAGACCACCTTTGACCGCCTGCATTGCCGCACCCTCACCGCCCGGCCCGGTTCCAATCACAAACAGGTCGTAGTCGAAGATGGAATCGCTCATAATGTCCCGCTTTCCGTTTTGTGCCCGAAAGAGGGATATTTGTCGCAATGTTGCTAGCCTGCGTCCAGACCGATATCACCTTTGCCGACGTGGATGCCAACCTCGAGCGTGTCATCGCGCACGTTGAGAAAGCGGCCGAAAGAAAATCCGATCTCGTCGTATTCCCTGAATGCATGCTCAGTGGCTACGCCTACGAGAGCCGTGAAAGTGCATGGCCGCACTCCGTATCCCTGGATGACCCACGTTTTGCCAAACTCGCCAAAATTGCGGCTACCCACCGTCTCCATTTGACGCTGGGATTCCTCGAGCGCGACAGGGACCAGCTTTACAATTCGTCCGCCATGATCGGTCCTGAGGGCGTTGTCGGACACTACCGAAAGATCCATCTGCCCCACCTTGGAATCGACCGGTTCATCGATCGTGGCAACATTCCCTACCGCACCTTGGTTGCTGAGACCGAATCGGGCGAACTACGGGTGGGTCTGGCGATTTGTTACGACAGCTCCTTCCCGGAACCGATGAGAGTGCTCGGCCTCGCCGGCGCCGACGTGATCGCCCTGGGGACCAATTGGCCGTGCGGAGCATCGCGGACTGCCGAGGTCGTGCCGCCGGCGCGGAGCATGGAAAACCATCTCTTTTTCGTCGCCGCCAACCGGGTCGGCCGCGAGCACGATTTCGCCTTCTGCGGCTGCAGTTCAATTTGTGGGCCGGACGGGGTCGTGCTGGCAAAGTCCGACGGCGACGAGGAGACAATTCTGTTCGCTGAAATCGATCCCGCCGACGCGCGAAACAAGCGGATTGAGCGAATTCCCGGCAAGCACGTGATCCATCGATTTGACGACCGCCGACCGGAGTTTTACGGCGATCTGTCGAACCCCAATGATGTTGGGGATTGAAGCCCGTTCGTTCGAGTATCAATTTCGCGGCGCCCGCATATTCCCCCTAGCTTGACAAAATTATCAGCAATCGTAATGCTTCCGGGATTCAAGCTTGAGGTGGTGGGAATAGGCCCCCTGTCCTCACATTGCCGTCACCAGTTTCGAAGGATTGCACTATGAGTCGCCAACGATTGAAAAGGTCCCGACCAAGAAAACTGAACGTCGAACAATTGTGTTCAAGACGGCTGCTGGCCGGAGACATGACCAATCCAGCGGATCCCTACGATACCAACAATGACAAATCGGTCACCGCCGGGGACGCGCTAGTCGTCATCAATTATCTCGACAGACAAAATGGGGCCGCAGCCGGCGAAAACGCTGGTCCGTCGACATCAAAGATCTACCCCGATACCAATGGTGATTTATCGGTCAGCGCCCTTGACGCACTGATGGTGATCAACAGGCTCGTCGAGGGCGAAGATACGACGAACAATGATGAAGCAGACGACTACGGTGGCGGCTCCACCCGCGGCGAACCGGTCATTCGTTCACTTGATATCGATACCGGAAACAGTCCGCAAATTGAGTTTTCGGGCGATAATGTCTACGTGAGGGTCACATCGCCAACTCATGGGATTCTCCGATTTAACTTTGGCGGTCAATCCGAAGACATCTCGATTGGGTACGACCTGATCATTCGGGCGTCGGGACATGGTAACCGGCTCGAATTCGACGGCGCATACATTCCCGATGACTTGATCATCAGGGTCACCGGTGATGACAACGCGGTCGCCTTGTTCGATACGCACGTCGGCGATGATTTCATTTATCAAGGTGGTGACGGCCGGGATGGCGTTGTGCTCGGTTGGGGCACTTACATCGACGACAACGTCCAAGTGTACGGCAGAGAAGGCAACGACACCTTCTTGATTCAACACGCCCAAATTGGCAACGATCTATTCTATTACGCCAATGATGGACACGACTTGTTGGCCATTGACGGAGTGACCGTCCATGACGACGCGATCATCCGACTCGGTGATGACAACGACGAGTTGTCAGCCTGGGATGTCACGGTCCACGATGTTGTGAATGTCGAAGGCGATCGAGACTTCGATTCGATCGCAGTCGACAACATCATGGCTCGACGGATTCACGAGGATGAGTTTGAAACTGAAGGAAACCTGCGCAACGTCTCACAGTTGATTGATCAACTGTTCGGATTCGGTCCAGTCCTGGGCACCGGTGATGTGCAGGTCACATTGCGATGGAGCGGTGACGCGGACCTGGACCTGCATGTCATCGATCCGTTTGGCGAAGAAATTGACTTCGGTAATGAGACTTCCAACAGCGGCGGCACTCTTGATGTGGATATCGTGCCCGAGTGCGGTTTAGAATTCGGCCCCCATGTGGAAAACGTTTTCTGGGCGACGGGGACCGCTCCCAACGGGACTTTCCAGGCGTTCGTGGACACATTCGACCTTTGCGATGACTCACCGGTCAGCTACCAATTCGAAATAAGAGTCGATGGCGTCGTTGTGGCAAGCGATTCAGGTACTCTCACCAGCGACGGCCAGGATTCGCCGACGATCATGGCGACGCGAGGCGTATCCTCTTAGGTGACCTAACAGGTATTGAGAGAATCAGAAACTCGCGATCAGGTCGGTCCTTTACCGATCTGACTCGCGAGTTTTTTTGTGCAGCGATGCTGCGATGTGATCGTGTGCACGGCAGGCATCACGATAGAATTCGATGCGCGCCAGGTCCTCCAATCGTAGCTCCGACACGTAGTGTTTGCGGATAAGTTCCCGGAGCTCGGCGTCGAGCGACGGAGACCACATCACGGTGGCATCCATCGAATTCACGACTTCCTCAGGCAGGGGAACGCGCAAGCGAAGGCATGCAGGTCCTCCCCCTCCCAGCATGCTTTGGTCCAGGTTGACGAAATGAACTTCGTCGAAAATGCCCGCTTCGCACCACGACTGGACCAGCGAGCGGGCACCCGAATGTGACTCGACCTGCGCTGCACAGATGATCACGGGAGGTTGTTCGGGGGCGTTAGGCCGCGAAACGATCTGGCTGTTGAACAGGTAAGTTCGCACCGCGTCGGCAAGTGAAAGATCCTTTTCAGAGACAACGACATGAACCAGCTTCGCTCCGGTCAACTGCTGAAACCGTAGGCCCAGTCGTTGGAACGTTGATTCGTTTTCGGAAAAGGCGAATTCGTGGTGAATCAAGACGTGCTGATGACTCATCGCCACCACGTCGTTGTGAAATGCACCCGCATCAATCGCCGCAGGATGTTGCTTGATAAAGAATACGTCCTCGGGTGAAAGCTCGTGACGTCGGGCGATTGCCTCATACGCGGATCGGCTCTGCCGCGGCCAATGCGTGATCGGGCGCGGATCACCGTCCCCGAAAACAAAAATGTTCAACCCGGGTTCGTTGCGCGGCGAACCGAGTCGCATGTGATTCGCCGCGCCTTCGTCACGCATCGCCGCGCCACCGGGAACCGGCCGGTGGATGCGCCACAGCTTTGATAAAGCCTGGAGATCGTTCCATGTCTGCTCCGATTCAATCGCCCGGTGAATGCTTGCGTGCAGATTCGCGACGGTGAGTCTGGTCACTTGATCGCCGCTATCCACGCCAGGCGTGACGGTGGCCGCGTTGGCCGTCCACATCGCGGAGCAACTTGCGGCAGCCGATAACAATTGAGGAGCTTCGTTGTACGCCCGTCGGAGCACGTCGGTGTCGGTACCGCCGAATCCAAGCGCGCGGAGAAACTCGAGATCCGGGCGTGGCTGCGGGGGCAAGATCAGCTGTGGAGCACCGAGCGTGGCCACAGTGCGCATCTTTTCAAGACCTTGAAGCGCCGCGGCCTGCGGATTGGATATTTGTCCCGCGTGTTCCATCGATGCGAGATTGCCGACCCCCAGTCCACCGAAATGATGCGTGGGCCCGACGATGCGATCGACTTGTGCTTCGATCAGGTTCATATCAAACATCCCAACGTTGGTTTGCGCCAGTTTACTTGACGACCGACCACGGATCGGTGGGAGCAGGCGATGCCCTTTCGAGCGAAGCGACCGGGTCGCCGCAAAAATCAATTGCGAAGAACCCCGCTGGCCGATGGTTTCCGCTGTCACCGAGACCGCCAAATGGAAGGGCTCCGGCCGCTCCGGTTGTTGGCCCATTCCAATTCACCACTCCGGCGCCCACCTCCTGTACGAACGACTCGAACATGTCCTTCGATCCGCCCAAGAGCGCAGCGGCCAATCCGTACGGCGTGTTCGCCGCCGCCGCGAGAGCCGTTTCAAAACCATCGACACGATGAATCACGAGCAGTGGTCCGAACCATTCCATTTCACCGAGATGACACAGGGCTTCGGAATCGAGTTTCGAACCGTCGACGATCGCAGGCCGCACAAGGTTTTCCGCACGCGCATCCACCTCGAACGGAATCACCGCCTCGCAACCGAGTTGCATCAATTCATCGTACGTCCGTCTCAGGCTCGCCGCCGCCGACGGTGAGATCAGCGGTCCAAGATGGGGTGGGGGATTGTCGCCAGGCATACCGGATCTGAGATTGCGGGTAATCTCAACGAGTGCATCGATCTGGGATTGGGTCGAATCACCCCTCACGAAAATCGCTCGTCTCGCACAGGTACACCTCTGACCCGACGAAACAAACGACGAGAAGGAAACGAGCGACGCCGTTTCTCTCGGCGGAGCGTCCTGGTGAATCACGATGGGATTGTTGCCTCCCAATTCGAGCGCGAGTAGAACATCGACCCGGCCGGCAAGTTGACGGTGGATCGACTGGCCCGCGGCCCGGCTGCCGGTCAAGAAGACGCCACCGACATGAGGCGAATCGATCGCTGTCACGGCCGCATCAACTCCGCCGGTGATCATCTGCAGTACGCCATCGGGCAAACCAACCCGCTCCCATGCCTCCATCATCCGGTGACCCAGGGCGGTCGCCTGGTCGCTCGGCTTGAACACGACCGTATTCCCGGCCAACAGCGCCGGGATGATTTGTCCCCCCGGCAGGTGCAGCGGGAAATTGAAGGGCCCCAGGACGAGGGTCACGCCGAGCGGGTGATAGCGAATGCGTCGCTCAACCGACGCATCCGGCCCGTCGGCCAGACGTTGCTCATTGCGGCGCTGCTCAAACGCGAGGATCGACAACTCGACCTTGGCGATCGCCGCACCGACTTCGGCGTGAGCGTCCCAGTGAAGCTTGCCAACCTCTCGAGTGATAAGGTCGGAAAAACCGGTGCGATCGGCCTCAAGCTCCTTGGCGTACCGGCGAACCATTTCAATCCGATCGGAGGCGGAAATGGCCCTCCAATGACGCGATGCACGCGCGGATTTCGCCATGATGGCATTGATTTCCTCGCTCGAAGTGGCTTTTCCGTCCCAGAGACTCGTGCCATCGACGGGGCTGCGGCTCACGAATTTCGCATTCATTTTTTTTGTTCTCCCCCGGCCCGACCGTTTTTCGTGACCTAGCGTTCAGGTAGATGGAGCAAGTTCCGTTTGGGATTTGCTGCAATCAACTTACCTGTTAACCGGAGTCTACAAAGATGAAACGAAACAAGAAAAGCGGCTTTTCGCTTTTGGAAGTCATCGCAGCTGTCATCATTTTGGCTGTGGTCGCTGCCGCGACCGTTGCCACGGTCGCTCCCATGCGTACCAAGAGCGAAGACAAGCTTGCCGATCAAGAAGTCGCCACGCTCAATGCGATGTCGCAGACCTACTACCTCGAAGCGGGTGCCTACCCGTCGGATGCCGATGAACTGGCCACTGCCGGGTACATCGCCAACACGACGCCTGATGAGCAGGCTCGTTTGAATCGCATCAACAACAACTACGACTACGATTCCGCTACTGGTGTCTTTTCGAAGCAGTAGTTCGAGCCGAGTTGTCTGACTCCGATGGTCCGCAGGGGGCGATCGCGGCTGTTCGAGCCGCGATCCACCAGCGGACCTTTTTTCGTACTTGAAGCAATGGGACACGCGCGATGATTTGCGAGGCGATCCGCAACCACAACGCCGCACGTCGAGGCGTCAGCCTGATCGAAGTGATCATGGTGATCATCGTGCTGGCAGCCGCGGCCCTGAGCACATCGGTCATGTTCGACCCCGAATGGTCCCCTCGTCGCAACGTCACCGCAGTGACCAATGACGTGGCCAACGCTCTGGTCACCGCTCGAAATACGGCGATCACGAGCCAGACGACCGTTCGCGTGCAGCGCCAACGTGTCGATGATATTGAAACATTAACGATCACCGAGGACCCCGGTCCCTTTCGGTCCGGAAAGGTATGGGTGATCGAGTTGGGCGGCGACGCCACGCTCAGCGGCGCTTCGGCCGACGTCGAGTTTCGATCGACCGGCACGGCGGATCGATCCCTGCAATGGAAAATTGATCAATCCAATTCCAGCGGCCGTGTGAACGTCGCGCCGGCCAGTGGTCAAGTCACTCGCACCCTGCCATGAGTCTTATCATGCAACGCACCAATCAAAAACGGGAATCGCCGAACTTGCGACGCGGGGCGACATTGCTCGACGTCGCGGTCGGCTCCATGCTCTTGGCCGTTCTGCTGATTCCCTCGATTCATCTTGTCGGCGAATCGCGGTCATCACAGCGACGGCTGGACCGTCGCGAAACCATCTTGTTCGAGGCTCAGGAGTTGCTTGAGGCGACCAAGGTCAGCCTTTCCGAGAGTGCCGATTTCGACGCTGCCTACCAGAATCCGGTCGACACCACCGGCACGATCAATGTCACCGATGGGCCCGATTTGACAAGTCGGGTGCGTATCGCGGCCGATCCGAGCGTGGCGGGTGCCGAGATCGTCACGATCATCGTCGAACTCTGGGACGACTTTGATGGCGATTCCATCCGGGACGCCGATGAACCGAGCCAGTCCCTGCGAACCCAATGGGCCGCCCCGTGAGAATTCAACGAGCCCGCCGTCGTCGCGGCATCGGATTGATCGAAGTCATCGCATGCACCGCGCTGGTCGCGGTGCTGATCACGCCGATCGCACTGGTGATTCGTGCATCCGGCCAAAGCATCGCGCAATCTGCGGGAAGCAGATCAGTCGAAGCCGACCTCCGCCGCGGCCTGCGTTGGATTACCGACGTGATCCGCGAGAGCGACGTGATCGATATCCGAAACAGGGAACTCGAATTGGACCTGCCCAACGGCAACGGAGGCTTGGTCAGTGAGATCAATAACTCGTTGGTACTCGATGACGGAAACGACGAAATCGCAGTGATGTCCGATATCAAGGATGTCCGTTTCACCGAGATCCGAACCAAAGGGCAAGTAAAGACAAGGATCGGAATCGAAATTCGTCTCCGTGCGACCGACCCGGTGACCGGTGCCGTGGTTTCGGTCACGTCCGTTCTCTCAATCCCACCCCAAGCCTGATCGTCGACCATGCCGAGAATACAACGCCATTGCAATCGTCGCGGATCCGCATTATTGGTCTGTACGCTCGCAGCCGCCGTGCTTTCGATGGCGTCGATCGCCATTTTGCGCAGCACCCAGCTCAGCATCGCCCGGGTCGAGGCCGCACGGGCCGCCTCCACAGGACGACATGAAACGGACGGCTTGTTTCAACGAGCGATCGCCGTGCTCCGGAACGATCCCAACGCCCAGGGAACGATCACCGATCCAGGCAACGCAAACCCCGATGCACGATGCGAATTGACGCAAATTTCCAACAATGAAACACGAATCCGAGTCTTCCTCTACGCCGGATCGTCTATCCCATCGCTCGATACGATCGTCGACCCCGCCGCCCTGATTCCCGGTGGCAACGGAGGTGGAGGGAACGGAAATGGCAACGGAAACGGGAATGGCAATGGAAACGGGAACGGGAACGGCAATGGAAACGGAAACGGGAATGGCAACGGCAACGGAAACGGGAATGGCAACGGGAACGGGAAAAAGAAGTAATCAAGTCCCGCACGGATTCTCCGGCACCATCAATCCTCCGGCACCATCAATCCTCCGGCACCATCAGCCCTCCGGCACCATCAGTCCTCCAGCACCATCAGTTCCACTTTGCGGAAATGGACCGGATGGCTTTCGGATTGCAAAGAGATCGTGCCGCCGCTGAGCATCAGCGATCCGTTCTTTTCCTTGAGTTCAGTGGCGTGCTGCTCGCTGCTCTTGCCGCTCATCGAGACCGCACCCCCTCGAGGATCGAGCTGGGGCTTGCTGTACTGCAGCACCGTCTCTCCCTCGATGATGTGTTTCACCAGTTGGTTGCCGCGGACTTCCACCTCGGCCGTGACCCATTGGTCACCGTGATAGGTCTTGGAAGTTGAACTGGTGCAGTGGGGCGTGAATAGCTTGCCCTCTTTGAACACATGAGTTCCCGGCGTGCACAGATTCGAAGTCGTCCGCTCGTTGCTTCCGTCCCCGCCCAACAGCTGGACTTCGATCGATGTTGGAAAATTCTGGTCCAGCCCCATCCCTTTTGGATCCTCGCCATGGATCATGATGCCGCTGTTACGCAGTGCCCATCCCGGACCGCCCTTGCACTGCTCGCCGACGAATCGATACTCGACCCGCAGTCGGTAGTTCGAGAACTCTTGGTTGTAGAAAAGGTGACCAAACGTCTCGTCAAAACTTTCGTAGCCACGATCGTAGCCAACTTTCAACAGGCCATCCTCGACGCGAAAGGTATCGGCAAAGTTTTCGCCAAGTTCGTGAAAGCGAATCTTGGGCGTCCAACCCTCCAGATCCTTGCCATTGAACAGCTGGATCCAGTCACCCGAGGTCGCTGACTTCTCCTCGGCGGCTACGTTGTTGGCCAAGATCGCGGCAGAGCTCAAAAGAAACAGCAACGAGAGGATGGATCGACTCATGGTGGCACCGAAATCGGGGAGAGAGGGAATCGGGGTGACGGGGACCGCAACTTGCTGGTGATTCTACACTGGCCGTGACGGCGATTCATCTTCCGGGAATGATCGAACTTGCAAACGCACCACGGTCTCGATCGATTACAATTCCGTCTTCCGCGTCACGTCGACTCGGTTTTTCGCCGCCCAGGTCCGCTCGCATGAACTCAAGAGAACTCTCCCGCCGACAATTCGTCGCCGTTTCCACTACCGCCGCCGGTGCATCGCTGCTGCCTTCTTTTTCTGCGCGAGCCGCGGAATCGACTGATCGGTTCGGTGGTTGGCCGATCGGCATCCAAAGTTACTCGCTCCGCAATTACGATGTCGACCAGGCAGTTCGACACATGCAGGGCCTGGGAATTCACTTCGCCGAATTCTATGGGAATCACGTGCCGCTTGACTCGACCGTGGGTCAGCTTGCCGAGCTGAAGAAGAAACTTGAGACAGCCGGCGTGACGATGAGCGCCCATGGTGTGAATGGTTTTTCCAGTGATCACGTGGCCAATCGCAGCGTCTTTGAATTCGCCAGGCGGGCGGGGATCAAAAACATCACCGCCAATCCAGAACCCGATTCTTTCGATAGTCTGGACAAGCTGGTCGCCCAATACGACATCCGGATCTGTATCCACAACCACGGCCCCGACGCTTTGTACGACAAGATCGACGACGTGGTCGACGCAGTCCAAGGGCATGACCCGAGAATCGGCGCATGCGTCGATACCGGGCACTTCATTCGCAGCAAGGAGGACCCGATCGAAGCAGTCGAGCGATTGGGAAAGCGAGTCTTCGCACTTCACATCAAGGACGAGGAGAAACAGGAGAAGCGTTCCCGCAATGTGATCATCGGAAAAGGTTTCCTCGATGTCGTTGCGCTGTTCAAGACTCTGAAAAAAATCGACTTCCCGACCGACGGCTCCATCTCGCTCGAGTACGAGGCGAATCCGGATAACCCGATTGATGATATCGCACAGTGCCTCGTTGTCGCGGAAGAGGCGATCGCCAAAGCGGCGGGATAGACATTGTCCTAGCGCAACTCGTCAAGAGTTTCGAGCTGCCCTGCGGAAACGCAAATCTTGACGACCCGGACATGCCAGAACATGGGCAAACGCAAGCACGAAACGCCAGTTGTCCTCTCTCCCCCGCGCTTCGTGGGGGAGGGTCGGAAACGAGCTTGCGAGTTTCCGCACAAGGGGTCCATTGGAAAATTGGACGAGCGCTCGACCTGTCTCGGGCTGCTTCCGCCGGAACTCGCGGAGCTCGGTCCGGCCTACATTTTCTCTTCTCGGGTCCTCTCTCCCCCGCGCTTCGTGCACAGAAAGAGTTTGAGTGAGGGGGAAAGCGGACGTCTTCAACTGCGGCCGGGAAACCCTCAACAGGTCAATCGCCCGCATCAGCCGTAGCTGTCGAGTCGACCTGGCGATGGATTTCGTCGATGATCATTTTTTCGATCTCCGGCGCCCAGACGGTGGGCAATCCGTAGTAAACCATCGCCGTGGCGCCTTCGTAGCCTCCCTCGCGTAACACACGTCGCGACGGGATGTACGCCATCACGTCGTGACAGTACCCGCCAACCCAGGTCTTCTTTCCCGAAATCTCCGCTTTGATGCGCAGCGCGTAATCGACAACGACTTCGCCCCCCAGCCCAATCCATTGAACGTCATTGCCGATCCGCCAGACGCTGATCGGATAGGGATAGGTTTCATCGAGCGGCCCTTTTTCGAGTTTCTCGAGCAGCATCAAGGCGCGCGACGCGACGTAGCGATTCGACGATTCGGACTCCTTCTCGATCTGTTCCCGCGTGGGCAGCGTATCGAGCGGCAAATCGATCTCGGCGTACTCAGTCCTCAGAGCAGGCGTGATCGGAATCATCGCCGAGGTCAACAGGACCGCATCAACGGCGTCGGCTAGCCGGCGTCCGTAATGTTTCGCTAATTCAACCGATTGCCTCGGCAACGGGTTCTGGTCGGCACCGCAGCCAGCCCAGAACATCGCAATGCAATCCGGATGAGACGATTCCAGTTCGATTTGCGCGTACCCCGGGTAATCACCCGACCACTGGCGGACATTGAGCACCGTTGCGTGACATGCGTATCCGAAAAGTACCGCGGACAAATCACCTTCGGCATTACGAACGGCGAGCACTGGAACGTCATGATCAACGGGGCCGTTGAGTAACCCATCGGTGCGCCGCTGCGGAGCCTCGGCGTACGGTTTGTTTTCTCGGCGATTGACAGCAAAGGTGGCGCGTCCCGTTCCCCACAACAAGGTGGACGGCTGAAGGTTCGCAAGGGCACGTCCTACAACCTCAACAATTCTCCTTGAGAGTTCGACTGCATACTCGTCGATCAACACTTGTTGCCGAGGAGTCTGGATCAGGTAGTGCAACGGAGCGAGGTTCATCCCCACGACCGGCCCGGTGTGCGTATGTGAGGTGCACAGCATGATCTGACTCCTGTCGAGACCGTATTGCCGCATCAGCGATTCGCAGAGACGCTCGGAGAGGGAACGATCGATCCCAACAAGATCGAGCGTGACCACAACACCACGGCCGCCACCCCCGGTATCGATCACGAGTGCCTTCGCCCAAAGTTCGGTCAACATCCCGTTGGCCGGTTCATCACGCCCACCGTAACCGGCCATTGCCATCGGAGTCTGGGGCGTGATTCTGATCTTCGCCGCACCGGCATTCCAAATCTGCGCGGAGCAGTCAGCGCAGGCCACCAGAACGGTCGCGGCAATACAAAGATGCAGAGTCAATCGCAACAACATTCCGGGTTTGCCTCCGCCATCAGATCAAAGAAAAACGGGCGTGGCCGAAGCCACACCCGTTTCGCGGTTTCTCAGGTCGTGAAGGTCAAACCATTACTGGTTCAACTCTTCTTCGATCGTTTCGCTCGATGCCTTGGTGCCAAGAGAACCCCACAATCCGTACGGGCTCTCCTTACCGGAACCACCTTCACCGAAGTTCGGGTCGTTGTTGGAGTAAGGCACCTGGTTTTGGTTACCCGATTCGATCGAGTCGGTGATGAAGATCACCGCACCGTCAGCCATCAGGATGTGGGCACCGCCGACGTGGCGACTCGAAACCGACATGTAACCGAAGTCACCGTGGCCACGAACCACGCTGTAGCTGTTCGGGGGACGAATCGTATTGCAGTGCGCGAACTGCGGACGTCCATCCGGCCAACGACGGCCGCGGCCGTGATTGGGTGAACCGTCGATACCGGGTCGGCCATTCCTATTGACCGCAGGTGCCCAGTAGGCCGGACGCTCCGGATCCTGGAATTGTTCCCAATTATTCGGAGGAAGCGCCAAGTTACTACCGTTGTCCTGGTACACCGCCGTCTTGACTTCGTACTCGCGTTTGTCAACGGCATTCTCACCCGCGGCAATCGTGTTGGACAATCCATCTAGAATGTCACGGAACCTGGTGAAGTGACGGTTACGGAAAGTACCGCGGGCCCAACGTGATGCCGCTTCACTTCCCCAAACGCCATGATTCCAGTCGGTCCCATCGTCGCGAATGCCTGAGTGATGCTGTTCAAAGTAAGCATCACCGGTACACGCCGAGTAGTTGGTAAACGCAACACGCGCCGGGGCGGCTTGTGTCGGATCACTCGGACAACGATACGTCGGCACCTGGGTCAACCACGGTTGGTATTGCTCGTCCCACGGAACTGGACCCATCGCGGCGAAAATATTGGTACCGGTCTGGATGTTGTCGTTGCGGTCCCGGTTGAGTGGGTTGGAAATCTGCTCCCACAAAGCCTGTTGCTCGACGAACGGCAACACGCCGACCATCCAACTGAGCCAGAGCCGGTTGTTCTGGCGACCATTGCTCGCGTTGTCATGCTTGGTTCCGCCAGCGTTCATCGGTAAACGCTTGTATGCGGAATGATAGTTGTGCAACCCCAAACCAATCTGTTTGAAGTTGTTGCTGCAGGACATGCGGCGTGCTGCTTCACGCGCTGCCTGGACGGCCGGCAAAAGCAAGCCGACAAGGACGCCGATGATGGCAATCACCACCAGCAGTTCGACGAGGGTAAAACCCGTGCGCCGAGAGGAGGACGATCTCATAAAGGACTCCCGTCAATCGAGAAAAAGGAAAACCGGATGGTCGCACGGGGAGTGGCTAGCACCCTCCGAAACGCAACCAAGGACACACGATGTTAACGGGCGATACACGCAGATACAACTTAATGACACCTTCTGCCCCAAAAAAAGACGGGTGCGGCCACCGCCACACCCGTCTCGTCTTTCGGGGGGATACCGAACCATCTCAGCTACTGATTCAGTTCTTCCTCGATCGTCTCGTTCGATGCCTTCGTACCAAGAGCACCCCACAATCCGTAGGGGCTCTTCTGACCCGAGCCGCCTTCACCGAAGGTCGGGTCGTCATTGGAGTAAGGCACCTGGTTCTGGTTCCCCGATTCGATCGAGTCGGTGATGAAGATCACCGCACCGTCTGCCATCAGAATGTGGGCGCCACCAACGTGGCGGCTGGCGACCGCACCGTATCCGAAGTCTCCATGACCACGGACCACGGTGTAGCTGTTCGGTGGCCGGATCATGTTGACATGCGAGAACTGCGGGCGGGCGTCGGTCCACCGCCGGCCGCGACCGTGGTTGGGCGAACCGTCGATGCCGGGGTCACCATTCTGGTTAACTGTTGGCGCCCAGTAAGCCGGTCGCTCTGGATCCTGGAATCGCTCCCAGTAATTCGGTGCGCGGTTCAGATTCGTATCGTCACGGTAGACCGCGGTCTTGACTTCGTACTCGCGCTTGTCAACCGCGATTTCACCGGCGGCAATCGTGTTCGAGAGTCCGTCAAGAATATCACGGAACTTGGTGACGTGACGGTTTCGGAAGGTACCGCGCGCCCAACGCGCCGCAGCTTCGCTACCCCAAACACCATGGTTACGATCGGTCCCGTCGTCATTCAAGCCGGAGTGATGTTGCTCGAAGTAAGCATCACCTGCAGAGGCGTGATAGTTGGTAAACGCAACGCGAGCCGGTGCGGGTTGGGTCGGGTCACTCGGGCACCTGTAGGTCGGAACCTGGGTCAGCCAGGGCTGATAGTTTTCATGCCATGGCACCGGACCCATCGCTGCGAATTGTTGTGCCGGTGGTAGAAGGGCGCCGTTGCGGTCAAAGACGAACGGATTCGCGATCTGCTCCCATAATGCCTGTTGTTCGACAAACGGAAGAACGCCGACCATCCAGCTAAGCCAATATCGGTTGTCTTTATCGCCGCTGTTGCCGGGAGTGAACTTGGTACCTCCCGCATTCATCGGCAATTGCTTGTAGGCGGAGTGGTAATTATGCAGACCCAAGCCGATTTGCTTGAAATTGTTGCTGCAGGACATGCGGCGTGCTGCTTCACGCGCTGCCTGGACTGCCGGCAAGAGCAAGCCGACAAGGACGCCGATGATGGCGATCACCACCAGCAGTTCGACGAGGGTAAAACCGACACGTCGAGAGGATGAGTTTCTCATTCAAGAACCCTGGGGAAAGGTTGGGAATCTTCGGCCGAGGTGGGCAACGTTTGTCCAAACCTGGCCGACCTAAGATTCAACCTCCGAGGGAGTCTGCAGGTTACGGGCCAAATCCGAATTGTGAGAAAAACTTTTCGACGCTCCCCCAAAGAAAAAACGGGCGTGGCCGAAGCCACACCCGTTTCGCGGTTTTACCGGTCGTGAAGGTCAAACCATTACTGGTTCAACTCTTCTTCGATCGTTTCGCTCGCGGCCTTGGTACCA
>JAHELS010000160.1 GCA_024644085.1 Rhodopirellula sp. | reverse complement strand
CCGAAAGAATGCTGGCAAATCGCGCCGACTCAAAGCCGGCATCGTTTCATGGTGGGCCATTGGCCATCGAGCCTGCAACAACGATCCCGAGAACAAGATCACAAAGATCAGGTCCCCCGGGTCGGGCATCGTCAATCGTGATGCCTCAACCGATCACCCCTTTTGCACCGAGAACCCGGCGGCCCGTGCAATCAGGCGGCCCGTGCAATCAGGCGGCCCATGCAATCAGGCGGCCCGTGCAATCAGGCGGCCCGCTTCGCGAAGTTTTCCTGCTTTTCAGCGGCGTTGCGATAGTCGACCACGTCCCAAACCAATCCGGTCGCCCGCAGCAAACGAATCGCCTGCCAAGTGATATCAAATTCCCACCACTTGTGCCCATGCTTGGCCATTCGCGGATAGGCGTGATGGTTGTTGTGCCAACCTTCGCCGTAGGCCACGATCGCGACCAGCCAGTTGTTACGGCTGTCGTCGGTTGTTTCATAGTTGCGATAGCCCCACATATGCGAGGCACTGTTGACCAACCACGTTGCGTGCAGCACGGTGACCAACCGCACGAACATCCCCCAAACCAAAAGCGAGGTTCCCAACTCGACACCGCTCGCCAGATAACCGACTGCGAACAATGCGGCACCGAATGCAATGTGAATCGGCAGGAACAGCACGTCGAGAACTCGCATACCCCGGTCCTTGTAAAGGTCGGGTACCCAACGTTGCAGATATTCCTTGCGTTCACCGTTGTGCGTGTGAAAAGCGAGCCAAAACATGTGGCTCCAGATTCCACCCTCGTTGGGCGAATGCGGGTCACCTTCCTGGTCACTACAGGCATGATGCTTGCGGTGATCGGCGACCCAATCCAGGGGCGAACCTTCACCGGCAAGTGTGCCGATCGTGGCAAACAGATAGCGAACCCAGCCGTAAGTCTTCATTCCGGTATGGGTCAAAAGCCGGTGATATCCAAGGCAAATCCCGAGGCTGCCGGTGAACCAGTGGAGGCCAAGCATCACGATCAACCCGGTCCACGTGAAAGTGAAAGGAGCGGCCAACACCACGATGTGAGCCAACGCCAGCCAACCAACCGCCCACATGCTGACGTTCCCCCATCGACGACGCTCCTCGGCGGTCGGCCCAACGTCCTTTTGTTTGCTCTCCTTGACCGTCGAATTCGCGTCCAATGGTGCGGTGGACTTGACCGGACGTGTTTCTGGGGGAGTGGCAGTGACGGTAGACATGGGGGTTTCCTTGGGGTGGGTTGTGTTCGCGGCGCTCCCTGCCGACGGTGGAAGTGTACCGAAATAAGCAGTCTGCTCTGTCACGAACAAGAGCAACCCGTGTAACGGAGATGTAAAAGTCCGGGCGAGGGCGGCATCGAGTTGCCCGAATTCAAGCGAGCCGAGGATCTCGGGGGGGCGACGAAGGCAATCGCCCAAGAATTGCCCAAGGTGCCGAAAGCCCCATCCAAAAGACCCAACGAAAAAACGCCCGTGGAAACAGCAAATGGTGTCGTCATTGTTGCGCCAGCGTTTGAGCTTTGGCCATCGCCTCTTCGGCCTTGGCGATGAATTGCTGGTCCTGGGTGCCAGCCCAGGCCCGCTGGTAGGTGACACTCAGTGCGGTGTAGTTGAACGAATCACCCGGCTCGAGCTCGCAGGCTTTCTCGGCATGTTGAATTGCCAGATCGTGTTGGCCGGTCTTCGTATACACCCGGGCCAGGGCCAGGTGCGCGAGAACAAACGACTCGTCGGCCGCGACGATCTCTTTCAGCCCATCGATTGCCTCGGTGAACTGTTCATCGTCGATCAGCTTTTCGATTTCGTTGTATTTCTCGTGCATGTCACTCATTTGTGTTCCCGGGGGTCAGGCTGGAAAACGGCTTGTGCGCCGCATTCGTCATTGGGTCTCTGCAATCAGCAATCAATTGTTGCGAAGCGCCGCCTGGGCCGCGGCGACTCGAGCGATCGGAACACGGAAGGGGCTGCAACTGACATAATCGAGACCCGCGCGATGACAGAAATCGATCGATGGCGGGTCACCGCCGTGTTCGCCACAGATCCCGACTTTCAATTTGTTTTTCTGGCTACGACCTTTCTTGACTCCCATCTCGACCAATTGTCCGACGCCCGTCTGATCAAGCGACTGGAACGGGTCGACGTGCAGGATGTCCTGAGAGAGATAATCAGGCAGGAACGTATTGACGTCATCGCGGCTGTAACCAAACGTCATTTGCGTCAGGTCGTTCGTTCCGAAACTGAAGAAATCGGCGTGCTCGGCAACTTCGTCCGCGGTCAACGCAGCTCGTGGGATTTCGATCATTGTTCCGATCAAAATGTCCAGCTTGCCGCTGAACTTCTTGGCCGTTTTGGTTTCTTCGATCGTATCAGCGACGCGCTGACGGAGCGTTTCCAATTCAGCCGCGGTTCCGACCAACGGGATCATGATCTCGGGATGGGCCTTGATTTTCTTGCCGGCACACGAGATCGCCGCTTCGACGATCGCACGCACCTGCATCTCGAGAATCTCGGGATAGGTGATGCTCAAGCGGCAACCGCGATGACCGAGCATCGGATTGGCTTCGTGCAATGCCGCCGCTCGCTTGACAACCTCGGATTGCTTGACGCCGAGTTCTTTGGCCATCGCTTTTTGCGCGGCGTCATCATGGGGAAGGAACTCATGCAACGGAGGATCGAGCAGTCGAACGGTCACGGGCAAACCGTTCATCGCCTTGAAGATGCCCTCGAAGTCCTTGCGTTGGAACGGCAGCAGTTTCTTCAGTGCGGCACGGCGATCCTTTTCCGTCTCGGCGAGAATCATCGCACGCATGTGAATGATTCGATCCGACTCGAAAAACATGTGCTCGGTTCGGCAGAGGCCGATACCCTCGGCACCAAACTCTCGCGCCCGCTTGCTGTCGGCCGGTGAATCAGCATTGGTCCGCACGGCCAGCGTCTTATACTCGTCGGCCCACTTCATCAATTTGGCAAAATCGCCCGACAGCTTGGGTTCCTGGGTTTCGACTTCACCCGACATCACCTCGCCGGTGGTGCCGTCAAGGCTGATCACGTCATTACCACCGAAGGAACGGCCGTCGACCTTGATTTTCTTTCCCTTCTCGTTGATTTCAATTCCGCCTGCGCCGGCGACGCAGCACTTGCCCCATCCGCGGGCCACAACCGCCGCATGACTTGTCATCCCGCCGGTGCTGGTCAAAATCCCGGAAGCCGCGTTCATGCCATCGACGTCTTCGGGGCTGGTTTCTTTTCGAACCAGGATCACGCTCTCACCCGCTTCGGCGCGGGACCGCGCCTCTTCGGCGCTGAACGCAAGTTTGCCAACCGCGGCCCCGGGCGAGGCGGGAAGACCACGCGTCAGCACATCGGCCGCGTTCCGGGCGGTCGGTTTGAAACTCGGCAACAACAACTGAGTCAGGTCGTTGGCGGGAATCCGCAGGACCGCCTCTTTCTGGGTGATCAGTTTTTCCTTCACCATGTCGCAGGCAATCTTAACCGCCGCCACGCCGGTTCGTTTACCGGTCCGAGTCTGCAGCATGTACAGCGTGCCACGTTCGATCGTGAACTCGATGTCCTGCATTTCGCTGTAGTGGTCTTCAAGCGTTTTCTTGATCCCCAGCAACTCTTTGTAGACGGCGCGGTTCCACTTGGGCATGTCGGCAACAGCCTGTGGCGTTCGAATTCCCGCCACCACGTCTTCGCCCTGCGCGTTGATCAGGAATTCGCCAAAGAACTTGTTCTCGCCGGTATTCGGGTTACGGGTAAACGCAACACCGGTTCCCGAATCGTCACCCATGTTGCCGTAGACCATCGACTGCACGTTGACAGCCGTCCCCAACAGCCCGCGGATCCCTTCAATCTCGCGGTAACGAACCGCACGAGCCGTGTTCCACGATCCGAACACAGCCATGATCGACAATTCCAACTGTTTCAGCGGGTCCTGGGGGAATGCTTTTCCGGTGTGCTTCTTGTAAACCGCCTTATAGTCCTCGCACAACTTCTTCAACCCCTCGGCCGGCACATCGGTGTCCTCGCTGACCTTGTACTTCTTCTTGATCTTGTCGAAGGCGGCCTCGAACACGTGGTGATCCATGCCCATCACGACGTCGCCGAACATGTTGATCAAACGGCGGTACGCATCGTAGGCAAACCGATCGTTCTTGGTCGCCTTGGCCAACCCTTCGGTTGCCCGGTCATTGAGACCGAGATTCAAGATCGTGTTCATCATGCCCGGCATGCTGACCGCTGCACCGCTTCGCACGCTGACCAGCAAGGGGTTGGAATCGTCACCGAACTTCTTACCGAGTTCTTTTTCAAGCAGGCTGACGGCCTTGTTGACCTGGTCCATCAATCCCGCAGGCAACTTTTTACCCGTCTTGTAATAGGCGTCGCAGACCTCGGTGGTGATTGTGAATCCGGGCGGGACCGGCAAACCGATGCTGGTCATTTCAGCAAGGTTCGTCCCCTTGCCTCCGAGTAGATTCTTGCTCTTGCCCTTGCCTTCGGTTTTGTTCTTGCCGAAGTAGTACACCATTTTCGCGTTCGCGGTCTGAGCTCTCTTGGCCATCGTTGTTCTCTGGAGAATCCGTTGATCTGTGAATTTCTACTAGCGGGGAAGACGTTGTCTCGAGACGAAGACCTGGTGGTCCGACGCCAACTTGGCTGCGATGATCCGGCACGAGGGAATTGCGCGCAATGGGGCGATCGCCTACGACACGATTGCAAACCGGCAGCAGTGGGTGAACGGGACGCGGGGAGAATGGAGTGGATGTGACCCAGGGTCACAGCGCCCAAAAAAGGTCTTTCAACACGTCTTTTCGGGGATAAATGTATTTGCCGGGCACCGCTGGGTCAATGACGCCGGGTCGCGACAATGTGTCCGAAACGCCCTATTTGGCCAACGTGTGCCATTAGGGTGCACGTGCCTTGATTGGGGGCGATCACAGGGGCGCATTCTTCCGCATTCGCGGTCCCGTGCAACAAAGGATGTTTTCCCCCAGGAGCAAGAGTGACCTCAGCTTCTCCAGCTTCCGCATCCTTTTCGACGCGTCCAGACCAACTCGAGCGTCGTCCCACTGGCTGCGGAGATCGGGCGGAGAGAGAAGTGATAAATGGGGCTGACAGGAATCGAACCTGCACTCCGTAAAGGAACTGGATCCTAAATCCAGCGCGTCTGCCAGTTCCGCCACAGCCCCGAACGTAGCGATTCGAGTCGAGCAATCAGCGTGTCTTGATCAGGCCATGCGTTTGAGATCCCGCGCGAATTCCGGCCCGGCCACCGGTATGGCCGACGCCGCGGTGTACGCGACGGTTCAAGAGGCCGGCTTGGTGGCCCCGGCCGCATCTTCGGCCGTCACGGTGGGAACGACCCAAACTTTGACACTGGCATCGACTTCGCTATGCAAGTGAACCTTGACGGTGTAAAGGCCGAGTTCCTTGAGCGGTCCTTCAAGTCGAATTTGGTCCTGCGCCAAATTGAACCCGGCCGCCTTCAAACTGTCGACGATTTCGTGGGGACCAACGCTGCCGTAGAGATGTCCTTCGTCGTTTGCATTGGCCTCAATCGTGATCGATTGTTTGCCGAGTTCGTCGGCAAGGTCACGGTACTCGCCCAATTTCTCCAATTCGATTGCCCGCAGCTTCTCACGGTGCTTGTCGACCATCCGCGTGTGATGATCGGTGGCGACCGTGGCGAGCCCTTGGGGCAGCAGATAATTCAGCGCAAAACCTCGCTTGACTTCGACGATGTCGCCCTGCTTGCCAAGGTGCTCGACGTTATGAATCAACAGCAATTGAATGCCGCCATGTTCGCCCTTGGGCAAACGCTTGAAAAGTTGATTCGACTTGCGTCGCGATGTTGTCCCTGTCATTCCAGTTTCTCTTCGTGTTCTAATTGGCGCTGTATGGCCTAAATGGCGCTGTTGGCTTGAATTTCTTTGTCAACGGTTAGAAGGGTATTTCGGGGTCTTCATAACCAGGTCCGCTGCCGGTGGGTTGGGCTTCGCGTTGCGGCGTGCTGTCACCCTGGAAGTCGCCTGATTGTTCGTGGCCTGATTGCTCGTGGCCTGCACCACGCGGTCGACCGCCGCTACCGCCACCTCCGCCGAGCATTTGCATCCGTTCGCAAACGACTCGCAACTTACTGCGTTTCTGGCCATCGGTTTCCCACGTATCAAGTTTCAGGCGGCCCTCAACGAGAATCGGAGAGCCTTTACCCAGGTACTCGCTGGCCACCTCGGCGGTTCGTCCCCACAGCGTTACATCAACGAAGGTGGTCTCGTCGACCCATTCGCCGCTGGAATTCTTGCGTCGATCGTTAACGGCCATACCGATATCGGTCACCGCGGTTCCGCCCGGCGTGTACTTCAATTCAATGTCGCGGGTCAAGTTGCCCACAAGGATAACGCGATTGTAACTGGCCATGAGATTCACCCCGTTTCGAGGACGTGAGTCGGTAAAGCCGAAGCGAAAATCAAGCCTCGGCCTTTTCAGCGGTTTCTTCTTCGGCAGGTTCGGAATCGGTCGGTGTGGATACACGCACCGACTCACCGCGCGCATTGGCGAGGATCGGTTCAATCAGCCTCGACTCCAACTTCAGAGTCATGTGGCGCAGCACAGGTTCGTAGAGCTGGAGCGCCCGGTCGATTTTAGGAATGTTAACGCCATCGATCTCGAAATAGGTCAACCAGTACGTTCCCTTCTGGTGTTTGTCGATCGGATAGGCAAGTTTCTGCTCCATCCACAAGCGATTGACCAGGACGTTCCCACCGGCTTCGGAGACGATCTCACTGATTCGGTTGCCGATGCCACCCGGGTCGCGGGCGTAGTGGTTGCTGTCGAGGATCAGCAGCGTTTCGTAGGTGTTGTTTGCCACGATTTGTCAGTCTCTCTTTTCTCTGTCGTTTCGTCGCCCGGTGTCATCCGGCCGGGGAATCGGATTGGTTATCGGTTGGAAATTCACTCGATGACTCGGAGGTCCCACCGCCGTCATCGTTGCTTGGGTGATGCTTCGCAGGGTTCTCGGAATTATTGTTCTTGCGTTTCTTGTTATCGGCTGTTTCGCCCGTGCGGGCGTTGTAGCGGTTCATCACGGGACCGATTCCACCGCGAACCCACTCAATCGCAGCGTGGGCGGCGTCGGTCATCGATGCCTCGATCATGTCTTGTTCGTCTTTATTGAACTTGCCCAGTACGTAGTCGGAGGCCTCCCAGCCTTGTGGCGGCCGATCAATTCCAATTCGCATTCTCGGAAACTCGTCGGTGCCGAGGTGACGAATGATGTCGGCGATCCCCTTTTGTCCTCCCGCCGATCCCGTGGCCCGAATCCGCAATCGTCCGGTCGGAAGGTTCAAGTCATCGCAAATGACCAACAAGTCGCCGGGTGTCAGTTTATAAAAATCACATGCCTTTCTTACACTTTTTCCGCTCGCGTTCATGTAGGTGTGGGGCCAAAGTACGACCACCTTCTCACCCTCAAGGTTCGCTTCGGCCAATTCACCCTCGAACCGCGTCCTGGAAGCTCCGGCACCAATCAAGGCGGCGACCTTCGCGGCCACCACGAAGCCGACATTGTGCCTTGTCTGCTCGTACTTGCGGCCCGGATTACCCAGGCCAACGATCAGCTTCATGGTGATAGCAGTAGTTGTGGTGTGAATCGGGTAACAACCCCGCGATCAATCCTCCTCCTCTTTCTCTCCACCTTTGGAGATGACTTCCGGCTCGGCACCGGTTTGCTCTTCGTCCGTTTCAAGCTCTTCGGGCTCTCCACGGGGCTCTTCCACATGGGCCACGATGGCTTCCTCGGACGTCACCAATTCGACTCCCTCGGGCAATTCCAGCTCGCCCGCTGTCATGCTGCCACCTAGATGCAACTCCGTCACGTTCAAACCGATGCTGTCAGGGATCTTGCCGGCCGGGCAGCGAATCTCGACTTCGTGCAGATTCTCCAGCAGCACCCCACCTTCTCGCACGCCAACCGGATCACCGTGCGTGGCAATCGGAACCGTGACTTCGACCAATTCCTTCAAATTGACGCGAATCAGATCGAGATGCAGCACCTCGATCCCAAGCGGATCCCAGTGGATCTCGCTGACCAGAGCCGTGTCCTTGATCGCTCCGGACAATTCCACTGTCTTGCTGTGGCGCCGGACCAGCGTCTTGACTTGTACCAAAGGAATCGACAAATGTTCGCTCGCTTCGCCGTGACCATACAACACGGCTGGTACCTGACCGCTTTGGCGAAGCTTGCGCGACGCTCGCGAGCCAACGTGATCACGCTTTTTGACTTCCAAAACTTCGGCCATCAGTGGTCAACCTTGTCAATCTACCGGTTATACAAATCACCATCAGGGGCTGGCCCGATGCGCGTCGGACAGCCCAAGCGAAGCGGGTTAGTATGGCGGATCAATGCGGCCACGCAAGCCCAAAGCCATGGTGGCAACGGCAGTTACACCGATGGCCACCGGGGATGGAAAAGTTGATCATTCCCCACGAGCCGACCGCGGATATAATGTGAGTCCCGCCGCGGCCACTTTGCCGTCGATTCCCCCACCCAGGCATCCCCGGCCTGACCTCTGATCCCCCGAATGATCCGTGTCCCGTCCGGTCCCCGTTCCCATGCTGCAATCACCCCTCCGCCTGCTCCTGGTCATGATGCTGATCGCTCCGGCCGCGTGTGCCTTGGGAGCCGAGCAGTCCGCCAGTGCGATCGAGCGGGGCGAGGCGATCTATCGCGAGTCCTGTGCGAAGTGCCATGGCCCGCGCGGCGAGGGTGTCAATGAATACTACGCCAAATCACTCGCCGGCACTCTTTCGCTCGCCGAGTTGGCCGAGGTGATCAGTGAGACGATGCCCGAGGGCGACCCGGACACCTGCGTCGGCGAGGAAGCGGCGGCCGTGGCCGGCTACATCCACGAAGCTTTTTACAGCGAGGCGGCACGAATCCGGGACCGTCCGCCCCGCGTCGCGCTGGCGCGATTGACCGGGAATCAGCTGCGTCAAAGTCTCGCCGACTTGTTCGGCTATTTTCATCCATCCCCTGGGACCGCACAGAAACGCGGTGTTGAAGCCATCTACTTCGATGGTGTGAAGTGGCAGAAGGACAAGCGGCGGATCGAGCGGATCGATCCGGTGATCGATTTCGACTTTGGGAAAAAGTCACCCGGCGAGGGAATCGATGCCACAAACTTCTACATTCATTGGACCGGATCGCTGAAAGTCGATCGCACCGGTCGTTACGAGATCGTGCTGCGCAGCTCGTGCTCGTGCATGTTGTATTTCGGTGCCACCGACCGCGTGCTGATCAACAACCATGTTCAATCCAGCGGCAAAGAAGAATTCCGGCGCGCCGTGTACCTGACCGGCGGTCGAACCTACCCCTTGAAACTCGAGTTCTTCCAGAGGAAGCGAAAGACCGAGCAGCCTCCGGCAAAGATCTCGCTCCGCTGGGTTCCCCCTCAAGGGGTCGAAGAAGTGATTCCCAACCGGCATTTGATCCCTGAGACGTTCCCTGCGACCTTTTCCTTGCAGGCCAAGTTGCCGCCGGATGACCGCAGCTATGGATACGAGCGTGGCATCGCGATTGACCGCGGCTGGGATGATTCGACGACCCAGGCTGCGATCGAATTCGCTCAATTCGCCATCGACGAACTCTACCCGAGATATCGTAAGAACTCCAAGAAAGATGACGATGACAAGGACCGTGCAAAGCTGAAAGAATTCCTGCAGGAGTTGATCGAGACTGCGTTCCGCGGGCCGCTCGATGAGGCTACGCGGACCGACTACATCGACCGCCATGTCGACGCGGTTGATGATGATGCCGAAGTGATCAAGCGGGTGATCTTGGCGACGCTCAAGTCGCCGCGGTTCCTCTATCCGACACTCGATGCAAACCGATCGAAAAGTCAGCGTGTTGCCAATCGCTTGGCGCTGGTCCTGTACGACTCGTTGCCCGCCGACGCCTGGCTGATCGGCGCCGCGCAAAAGGACCAACTGCAGACCGACGTGCAAATCGGTCATGCCGCAGAGCGAATGATGGGCGACTACCGGGCACAGGCAAAGACGAAAGCTTTTCTGTACGAATGGTTCGGACTGGCGCACATCGATGAAATCGTGAAGGACACCGATGCGTTCCCCGATTTTGACCCCGCGCTGGTACACGACCTGCGTCGTTCTCTGGATAACTTTTTCGACCAAGTCATTTCGAGCGAGGCGAGCGATTTTCGACAACTGCTCCAGGCGGACTGGGCCTACACGAGCCCCCGGATCGAACAGTTCTACGGCGAATCGTGGAAGCCGAAATCGGAGCCAGAGGGCGCGGTTGAAATCGCAAGTACCGGCGGCCTGCAACGAAGTGTGAGTGATCCGGTCGTCCACGTCGGAGCGATCACGCACCCATTGCTGATGAGCAAGCTCGCGTATCACCAAACCACCTCGCCGATTCACAGGGGCGTTTTCTTGAATCGGTATCTCCTCGGGCGGGTGATTCGTCCCCCACAGGACGCCTTCACACCGCTGGACCCGGACCTCCATCCGGGGCTGACAACACGCCAACGCGTCGATTTGCAAACCGGCGAAGTCAATTGCCAGGTTTGTCACTCGAGAATCAACGCGCTCGGTTTCACGCTTGAGAATTTTGATGCGACCGGTCGATGGCGGACCGTCGAGAACATGCAGCCGATCGACACCGCCGGCGGTTACGTCACCAGCGAGGGGACGAATGTCACGATCGAAGGTGCCCGATCGCTGGGCGATTTCCTGGCAAGGAGCGAAGATTGTCACCACGCGTTTGTCGAAACCGCGTTCGAACATTTCGTCAAGCAACCGATCGCCGCCTACGGAGCCGATCGTTCGGCACAACTGACCGAGTCGTTCCGCGCCAGCGGTTTCAACATTCGGAAATTGATCCTGTCGATCGCCGTGATCGCCGCGGAAAGCCTGTCCGAGCAAAAACCTGGAACGTGAACCACGTTGCCGTTGATGCCCCAGTCCTCGGTCAAAGCTAGAACTTGGGGTTTGGAAGTGCAGAAATACTGGGAATCAAGAGATGCCTTCCAAACCTCGAAAACTGGCTTTGACAAAGCACTGGAAAGACTAAATTGTATGTACGGGAGAATTCAATGACGCAATACAAATCACGCCGGGATTTCATACGCGAGTTGGGGGTCAGCGCCGCCGCGGCGAACTTCCTGTTTGCCTTGCCGAGTCTCGGCTGGGCCAATCCAAACGGTCGACGAAAACAACGTATTGTCTTCGTGTTCAGCCCCAACGGTGTGATCCCAAAGCACTTCTGGCCCGATGCCGAGGGCGAGCAATTCGAGTTGAAACGTATCCTCGAACCATTGGCGCCGTTCAAGGATCGACTGCTGACGCTGCAGGGCATCGACAACAAGATCAAGGGTGACGGTGATGGCCACATGCGGGGAATCGGCTGCCTGTTGACCGGGGTGGAACTCTTCCCGGGCGACGTCCAGGGCGGCTCGGACACTCCGGCTGGATGGTCGATGGGAATCTCGCTCGATCAACATCTCAAGAACAAGCTGCAAAGCGATCCTGATTCGCAGACCCGGTTCGGCTCACTCGAATTCGGAGTGATGGTTCCCGATCGTGCCGACACGTGGACGCGATGGTCCTATGCCGGACCGAACCAGCCCGTCGCGCCAATCAGCGATCCCTACCAAATGTTCGACAAGTTGTACGGGCAAACCCATAACCGCGAGATGCTCGCCAGCGTTCTCGACGGCCTGAGCGAGGACTTCAAGAAAATCGAACAGCTCGCCAGCCCCGAAGACCGACACCTGCTCGAGCAGCATGTCGAAATGGTTCGCAGCGTTGAACAGGAATTAAGGGCCGAACTGCAACACCGCGCCGAAGAAGCATCGTTGGGACACTCGGCACCGAAACTGCCCCCCAACGTGACCGAAGAAAACGACAACATGCCTCAGATCAGCCGCATGCAGTGCGAACTTCTGGTCAACAGCCTGGCCGCCGATTTCACTCGCATCGCGTCCCTGCAAATTACCAACAGCGTCGGCAACCCGCGGATGCGATGGTTGGAAATTGATGAAGGCCATCATTCGATCTCGCACGAACCCGACAGCAACGAAAAGGCTTATGAACAGCTGATTCAAATCAATACGTGGTACTGCGAGCAGATCGCGCACCTGGCGAAACGGCTCGATGAAACGCCAGAGCCAGGAGGTGAGGGTTCGTTGCTCGATCACACCACGATCGTCTGGACGAATGAACTTGGCAAAGGCAATTCACACACTCGCAACGACATCCCCTTTGTCATGGTCGGCGGCGGGCTAGGATTCAAAATGGGCAGGTCAGCCCGTTTCGACCACGTTCCCCACAACCGCCTGTTGCTCAGTATCACCGAAGCAATGGGCCATCCGGAAAAGACCTTCGGCAATCCGGACTATTGTGGCGACGGAGCGCTCAGCGGTTTGATTTAATACGGGCCTGCTTCAGCGTTCGCGTCGATGGGGCGGAGTGAACCAAAGTCGCTCGACCTTGGAATTCGATTGCGCCCAAGCGTCGCCGCGCGCTGTTTGACGGTGTCGCCAGAGACGATTAATAACGGTCCACCTATTGACCACGATTGCCGGCCGCTCAAATCGCCGCAACGATCAAGGCGTGGAATCGACGCGGGTGATTATTGAGCGATCTCTGCACCGAATCGCGAACGACGAATTGCTTGCATATCAATTCAACGTTTTAACGAATGATCGACCGTAAGACGCGGTTCTGAGTCGAAAAAATGCAATTGATTCGCATCGATCCGAGCCCTAACATTTCGCATGGACCCTTGAGCGAAGAGTTCAGCGGGTTGGCGTTTGGCCAACTGTGAGCAAGGAGGCTCCCTTGCCAATTATTCAAGATGGAATGATGTCACCGTTTCAGCCTCTCGATGGAACGCTGGAGCAGTAAAGATTGTTCACAGAAAGGAAGGAGCGGGGCAATGCTAGTCCTTAGTCGGAAGGAACACCAAAAAGTTCGTTTCCCGGAACTCGGAATCACCGTCGAAATTCTGAGTGTCAAAGGTTCCAGTGTTCGGCTGGGATTTGATGCGCCGAAAGAAGTTCGCATCATGCGCGATGAGCTGGTCGACGGGAATGAAACTTCGACTCGGCAACGATCCCATGTCGTTCGCTTGCCAAAAGAGGTGTGTCACGAACTGCGCAACGAGCTGAACTCGATCAGCCTCGCTCTCCATCTGTTTAAACAGGAGGTCGAGGCAGGGCTCGTTGACGATGTGGACGCGACCTTCGACGAGCTGGTCGAACATATCGAACGGATGAGTCAAAACCCGGCCTTGGCCATCCACCAGTCGGCGACAGAAACGAACATCGGCGAGACCGTGAATAGCGCGTCTTGCAAGCCGACGGCATTGCTCGTGGAAGACCAGGCGAACGAACGAGAAATGCTCGCCAGCTTGCTTCGGATGCACGGCTACCAGGTGGACACGGCGGCCGACGGGCTGGAGGCAATCGAGTATCTCGATGATCACGACAAGCCGGAGGTGATCTTGATCGACATGCGGATGCCACGCTGCGACGGCCCCACCGCGATACGTCGGATTCGTGAGAATCCCTCGTTCGATGGCGTGAAGGTTTTTGCCATCAGTGGCAGCTCGCCCCAAGAGTCAGGCATTGATTGTGAAACGAGTGGCGTCAACCGCTGGTTCACCAAACCGCTGAATCCAAAGATCTTGATCGATGCGATGGCGTACGTGCCGAAGCTTGATAACCCAACGGCCTGCAGTATCGTGTAGAAACACGGATCCAGGACGCGCAGCCTCCTCAGGAACGAGGCCCGAGCGGTACAAATTGCCTGGGAAGGGACGCTCGCAGGGTGTCTCTTCCTTTTTTTAGTTCCGCTGCTCAGGCTTTTCGTTGATGCGGTACATCTCTCGCCACGGCAATTGAATCCCGCCATCAATTGTCAGCGTGCTGCCGGTGATGTATTCATTCTCCGGGTCGCACAAGAACGCCACCCCACGACCGATCTCATCAATGCTGCCAAGCCGTCCCCATGGCAATTTTGCGCCCTCTTCGGCTAGCGTTTGTTCGCTGAAGAATTTGCGTTCACCCGGCGTGTCGGTCCAACCGGGGTGAACGATGTTCACGCGAATACGGTGCTGGGCCAATTCACACGCAGCGGTTCGAGCCATTTGGTCGTTGGCTGCCTTGGCCATGTTGTAGGCCATCGCCCCCGGAATCGCCATGTGAGCATGCGGGCTGCTGATCACCACAACATTGCCACCGTTGCCGGCACGAACCATTCGCTGGGCCGCGGCGCGGACAAAGAAGAACGCGCCCCACATGCTGACATCGATTGTCTTGCGAAACTCCTCCAAATCGGACTCGAGGAACAGGTGGCGGTCGCTGTAAACAGCGTTGCTGACCACGATGTCGACCCCTCCCATCAATCCGACCGACTCTTCGACTAATCCCTCGATCTCGTCGCGGTTGGCAAAGTCGGCGCGGACCTTGTGTGCCTTGCCGCCAACCTGTCCGCACTGGGCCACCACCTTGTCGGCCTCGTCACCATGGCTGCGATAGTTGACCACGACCTCCGCGCCGCAGCGGGCCAGAGCGACGGCGACCCCGTGGCCGATGCCCATCGATGCGCCCGAGACAATCGCCCGTTTTCCCGTCAAATCAGTCATTTCGCGCTCTCCAGGCGGTCGTCAGACCCACGACACTGCGGCGTGGGCCCGGCATTACGGAACTCCCCATACGGAAGGCGGGGATAGCGTACCCTCGAATTCCGCAGGGGTCGAACCGCCGATCGAGCCGAGGATTTGCGAACTGACACTATTTTGGCAATTTTCCGTCAAAAGGCCTCTCGGGTGATTGAT
>JAHELS010000159.1:1790-14869 GCA_024644085.1 Rhodopirellula sp. | reverse complement strand
GAATTCACGTGGCGGCTCAGTTTTCTGCTCGGCGCGATTTTGGTGGTGACGGGCCCTACCGTGATTGGTCCTTTGTTGCGCCAGGTTCGGCCGAGTCGACGTGTCGGCGCGACGTTGAAGTGGGAAGGCATCGTGATCGACCCAATCGGCGCGGTGGCCGCTGTGCTCGTGTTCGAACAAATGATGGTGCACGCCGGTGAATCGAGTGTCGGTGCGGCGATGCTGATGCTTGCGAAAACCGCGGCTGTGGGCGTGATCCTAGGGGCGCTCGGTGGCTACGTCCTCTCGATCGCACTTCGCAAGTATTGGGTTCCCGACAACCTGCACGGCGTGTCGGCGTTGGGCGTCGGGCTGCTGCTGTTCGCCGTCAGCGATCATTTTGCGCACGAGTCCGGATTGATCACTGTGACCGTGATGGGAATCTGGCTGACCAATCAACGTAACATCGACATCGAGCATATTATCGAATTCAAGGAGAATCTGAGAACGCTGTTGATCGGATGTTTGTTCATCGTGCTCGGTTCGCGAGTCGACCTCGCGGACATCGCTTCGGTTGGCTGGCCTGGACTGGCCTTCGTAGCCTTGCTGATTCTGGTAGTGCGACCGGTTTCGGTATTCGGCTCACTTCTGGGCAGCCCGCTGAATATGCGAGAGCAGGCATTCATCGCTGGATTGGCACCGCGGGGAATCGTGGCGGCCGCGGTCAGCAGCGTGTTCGCGTTGAAGATGGAAGACCCGGCGCTCGGTGTTACGATTGCCGGCGGCGATCAATTGGCGACCGTTACATTCCTGGTGATTGTCGGAACGGTAGCCGTCTACGGTCTGGCCGCCTCGCCACTTGCTCGCCGATTGGGGCTGGCCGACGAGAACACCAACGGCGTGTTGATTGCCGGGGCCGATGCGTGGATTCGCGATTTCGGGCTGGAACTGCGAAAGGCGGGCATACCGGTCACGTTGGTCGATACGAACTACAACAAGATCGCGCAGGCTCGGATCGCAGGACTCGAGGGTGTGTGTGCAAATATCCTCAACGAACACGCGCGCGAAGAGATTTCCCTGGCGGGAATCGGGCGGATGATGGCGATGACGCGAAACGACGAGGTCAACTCGCTGGCCGTACGTGAGTGCCGAACGATGTTCGATCGGGCCAATTTGTATCAATTGTCCTTCAACGCTGAGAACCAGCATTACCGACGCGGTTTGACCCAGAATCTGATGGGCCGTGAACTGTTTGCCAAGGGTTTGACGTTCACACAAATTCAAGAAATGCATGAACTCGGTGCGAAGTTCAAAACGACGACGCTGAGCGACGAATTCACGTTCGAAGATTTCTTGCACAGCTACAAGGAGGGCGCGACGCTGATGTGCGTGCTCAGCGAAGACGGATCGATTCAAGTCAATACCGTTGACGATCCGCTTGAACCCTCAGCCGGACAATCCGTGATCGCCTTGGTGGCGTCGACGGCCGTGCCCGAAGGCCACGCCGCCGCGACACCTCGGGCTGACGCTGACTCGGAGTGAGGCAAAAACGATTGCCACTCATTGTCGCGCGTCACTCGTCGTTCTGCGCCCTCAGGTTGTGAGCCGCAGGTAACAGCATTTCGATACTCTCAGCTTCCTGGTCTTCGTGTTGCTCGAGTACGCCGACCAACATCTCGACTTCATTCATGGCGGACTGCCACGAACGGAACGGCGGCTCGGGTTGCTCGAGTCTGGCGATCAATCCATCGATCCGAATCAGTAATTCGTCATGGTCACGCGATGATTGACGCTGAACGGCTTTCACTTCCGGCGATTGCGTTGGATACAACTCCGCCAATTCCGCTACCATTTTGTCCTCGCGCTCAAAGTGGGTCACGAGCCGCTCGCGAAGCGGGCGTAAGCGAGTTGCCGTTTCACCAAAATGAGGAATTCCCAATTGACTGACCTCGTTCATCCAGTCGCGAACTTCGTCCATGCTGGATTCCAGCTCTCGGTCTTCTGCGTGCCAACGACGGAAAATCGTGGCAATTTCGTTTTGTTGTTTCGTATTCATCTCAATCTCATTTCCGCTTCATCCAATTTCGATCATAAAGGTTCCCGTAGCCTTCAGATCTGATTAAATACATACGCGACGGATTTGCCAATGGCCTTTTTTGTACGCAACGCCTACCGAGTCACGAGAAAACGGTGGTTGATGATTTCGTGAAGATCGACGGGGAAGCGTTCGTGATCACGCTTGAGGCTCCAATCGCGGTAGTACCGGTCGAGTGCTGCCAACGCATCCCGCCTGCTCACAATTCCAAGCAAATGCTGGTTTTCAACCACCGGCAAATGCCGATAACCGTGGCTTGTGAAGATCGATGCGAGGGCAAAAATGTCGGCATCCGGACTGACGCAAACGGGATGCTTCTTCATGACCGTCGCAGCAGTTTGTGGCGGGCTCGGATTGCCGTAAAAAATTTCGTTGGACAGAAACTCAAGACAATCCTTCTCGGAGAGAAAGCCTAGCAAGCGTCGCTCGTTGCCTTCCCGCTTCACGACCGGCGCATTGGAAACCTGGTGCTTGAGCAGAAACGTCGTGACGTCGGCCAGAGACATCTCAGGCTCGACTGTGTGCACGTGCGTGTTCATGATGTCGTGCGCCGTCGGCGCTGTGATCGCTGCGGTCATCGATTCAGTCTCCCAGAGGCACCGGGGTAGCAACAAAAAAACCGAGAGGCGATCGATGCGAATGTCGTGCCGAAAACTGATGACGCCAATGAAGCTTGAAACGCCGTCAAAATCTTCGTCACGTGCGCATGACGCACACTTCGCGCGTGACCGGTTGTCACAGTTCGTTGAATTCGCGAAAGCCGGGCCTTTTCCGCGTGTGACTTGATCACAATGCCAGCGCGGTAGGGCCTTCCTTGCGAATCAGTTTGCCGATTTCCTCGAACTCCTCGCTCAACAAGTCAAGGATATCATCGAGACTGATCAAACCGACCAATCGCCCGTTCTCATCGACGACCGGCAATCGCCGATGAGGTCCCGCGCGCATCGCGGCAATCGCCGATTCGATCGGCGTTTCCTCGGTCACGCTCTCGGGCGCCGCACTCATCACGGATTCGACGGTCGTGGAATTGGGATCCAACCCCTTGCCAACCACGCGCATCGCCAAATCCCGATCGGTCATGATCCCGATCGGGCATTTGCTTTCGTCAATTACCAACAGCGTTCCCACGTTCCGCGTGTTCATTCGGCTTGCCGCAACCTGGACCGATTCGCCAGCGTCGGCCAAATCGACCTCGCGTGTGCAAACACGACCAACAGACATGATAAACCTCCCGGTATTGATGGAATCTTTCGAAGCCCCGCGCACTGCATTGTTCATTGTACCGATGCAGGGGCCCAGCTTTGGTGATTTTGATTGCGTAAGAGTGATTTCGATTGCGTAAAAGTCGCCCGTTTCCGGTTCGACTGTCCCCGGAAAAGGAACGGCTACTCGCTTGCTCGATGCAAGACAAACGGACTGAACGCCCCCTCGGTATCAAAGTGTTTCGCAAGAAATGATCGCAAGGCCGCCGTATCCGCTGTTAACACAATTGAGTTGTCGTCGCGTTGGACATGTGCGAGGGCATCGGGATGCTCGTCGTGATACCGCAGTAACCATTGCGGATTCACGAACGAAAGTATCATCCTCGACCCGCCCAAATCAACACGGTAGAAAGTATGAGTGGGCGGCAGGTGCAAATTGTAGAACCCCGCTCTCTGCTGACCTATGAGGTCCGGAAAGAGGTCCATTACCAATACGCCTTCGATCTCTGTCAGGTGAGCAATGAAGCTGCCCGTTCGGCCCTCTTTGTCCGTAAAAGCAAGATCGTAGGCGCTCCCTTCGCGCTCGGTGAAGACCCAGGTTTGCGTCTTGTCCTCGTTGGCCCAATGTCCGATCAGCCCCGGACGAACGACGACGTCCTGATCGGTGTAAATCGGATACAGCGACGGAATGCATCCGGCCATCAAGACGATTGACGCCATTGTGACCCAGGTCCACGTTCGCAGGCTGGCGTGCATGAGCGATCGCCCTTCGGATCGAGTGAAAAACGGTTCCCGCCCCATTCCAATGGAAAGCAAACAGCGTACCGCTGCAACGACCTTACGCCAGTCGCATTTTTGGCCAAGATGTTCCCATTGCGATCGGGGACCATGTGCCCGTCCGCACGATTCTGTGACGTGAGCGTGCGGATAAGTTTCCGGTGTCGTTGGCCGGCTTATGCCGCAGTAATCCTTGATCAAGCACACTTCGCACAGATAGTCTTGTCGGGCCACTTTTCAATACCTCAACGCGGCTGCCATTTTCGCGTCGACTGGCATTTCGGACGTCGTTGCCGCATGGACCCGCCCACGGTGCCTGAGCGTCTGGAAGACCGCGGTTTCAATCAGATCGTGACTCGGGTCTCCCGGTTCGCCCGACGGGGCGTGATGCAATTCACGCATGGTTCGCGCCGCGGGATCGAAGCTGCCGTGCAGCGTCGCGTCGTCATCAAAAAACATCGCCTCGATGCGGCCATCGTGGGCCGCACAAAGAATCTGCTCGGGATCAGTTACTGCCGGACCGCGACGCTGCTCGCCAATGCGCACCGCGTCCTCTTCGCGCTCGCGTCTCAGTTCTTCGGTCGCGAGCGGCAGCGCCTGCTGAAGCAGCCGATCGTTGGAAAGATGATTCATGTTGCCCGATATCGTGGGTTCCATAAGTCTGGCAAATGAATTGACTTGTTGGTAAATCGAGGTCAGGTATTCCACGCCCGCAACCATCAAGAACCCAGGCTGATCTTGCAGATACGAGGAAACCACGTTTTCGACCTGTCGCAGGTATTCCTTCAGTTCGGCTTTTTCCGAATCAGCCGCACCACCCTGGCCGTGGAAGACGGCTCCCTGTTTGCCGGTCACTCCTTTCTCCGCCGTGTGTGATTGTGCACCTCGATCGGCCGACACATTTGAAAGGGATTTCTCGAAACTTTCCGGCAAGCCCTCTGGCGTGACTTCGCGAATCGACCGGGATGTCGCCGCGAACAGGGCAACTCGTTTTTTGCTCAACGTCAACAGGTGAAACATGCCGAGTGAGTCGAGCGTCGCGAGCATGGGTCTCAAACGAAACGTGCGACCGAGGAACCAGTTTTCATCGATGGGTCGGCGGACCTCGTAGGTCTTGAAAACGTCGTCCGACAAATAGACGGCGACTCCGTGACGCCGTCCGGATACAAACGAGGTTTCGTGCGCAAGATCCAACAGCGGCTTCAAAAAATCTTCCGCTTCCGATTTGGGCATCCAGTGTTCGGCAAGTTTCCCCAGCGAGTTTCGTGCCACGTTGGTGAGTCGAGTGGCGTCGTCCCTTGCCTCGGATGGCCTCCGCGGTGGGGGCAAAAAAATCGAAAGATGCGGACCACCCTCGCTGGAAAGAATCTCCTCGAGTTCATGACGGTCAAAAGTATCCATGGGTCACCCGTCCAATTAAAGCAACATCGGTCGTCGACACGCCATACGGTACGGCGTCGCCAGGTCATGGGCTGCAAGTTGAGCAAACGACATGCCTACACCACGCCGCAGACGGAATCGCGCCTCATGCTGGCGGGTTGGATCTTCACGAGTGCGCACGGAGTCCGCATGTGTCACACGTCGCACAGCAACTGCACACCTCCGGTCATTCAGTTTTTCCATTTTGCGACGCGGCATTCGAATTGGATCCAACTCCGATGTCGTCAGAACGCCGGCGTCTTTGGCTGATTTTTCCCATTGCCCCCCTCCAGCCGAACGAAGATCTCAGGTTCTTGCCGGCAAGGATTCTTCCTCCGCTGCTGGATATACAGTGAACACTCGTTAAAAAACATTGATTCCCAGCTAAGAAACCAGCCACTGATTCGTTGATATCTTCAGCGGGTGGTGTGCGGCATCATCCCCTTTGGCCGATTCCGTCTGCCATCCTCGGGTGAATCGTGGCATGATGACAGAACCCGACGTCTTCGTATTCGTTCCACTCTTTCGCGAGTCGATGTCATGAACCGAGTCTTTGTCGCCATCGTGTTTCTGGCCGGTCTCTTCTCGGTCGCACCGTCGCTCCACGCCCAGGGCTTGTTGATTTCATCGGATCCGGATCACCGGCACCGATTGCCGCGTCCGATTCTGCGGCCGGTGCCCGGCGGACCGGGATTCCTTTACGACATCGCCAAGCTGGAAATTGACGCGTCGATTCGCAACCAGGTCGCCGAAGTCCAGGTTGGTCAGACGTTCAAGAATCTGACCAACCGCACGTTGCAAGTGAAGTTTGTTTTTCCGCTGCCGTACGACGGAGCGATTGACCAGATGACCTTCATGGTCGACGGCCAGGAACTCGAGGGGCGATTGCTGGAAGCAGACAAGGCACGCGAGATTTACCAGTCCTACGTGCGACGCAGCCAGGACCCGGCGCTCGTCCAGTGGATTGGTACGGGAATGTTTCAAACGCAAGTCTTCCCGGTCCCGGCCGGTGCCGAACGGACCGTTTCGCTTCGCTACACGCAACTTTGCCGGCGCACCGGTACGTTGAACGATTGGCTGCTACCCCTGGCGCCAACAAAATTCACAACGAACCCGATCGGTCACATTTCTATTCGCGGTCGAATTCGCAGCGAATCGAAGATTGGCAATGTCTACAGTCCGTCACACGACATCGAGATCGACCGCGACGGCGATAAGGTCGTGCGTTTCGAATACTCGGCCAAATCGAAAGTCCCGACCCTGGATTTTCGAGTGTTGTGGGACACCGGTGAAAACCCGGTGCAATTGTCGGTCGTGACACACCGGCCCAAACCGGACGAGGACGGGTATTTCATGCTGATGATCCAGCCGCAATTTCCCGAACCTCCGGCCAGCTACGAGAAGGCCGGCAAGAACGTTGTCCTCGTGCTCGACAAGAGCGGAAGCATGCGAGGAGAAAAGATCGATCAGGCGCGGAAGGCCGCCAGGTACGTCGTGGATCAGCTGCGCGGGCGAGACCGATTCACCTTGATCAATTACGACAGCAAGGTGGAGACCTTCCGCAGCGAATTGACCGATGCGGACAAGTCGACTCGAACCGACGCAGCCGAATACATCGATTCGATGTTAGCCGGTGGAAGCACGAACATTGACGAAGCGTTGAAGCAGGCGTTGGCGCTGGTCGAAGACGCCGATGGTCCCGTCTACGTCGTCTTCATGACCGACGGTCAGCCAACCGTCGGCGAAAAAAACGCGATGAAAATAGCTGCCAACGCGAAAAAACAACTGCGTGAAGGCACGCGGCTATTCAGCCTCGGTGTCGGTCACGATGTCAACAGCCGGCTGCTCGATAAGCTGGCCAGCATCTGTCTCGGCCAAACGATGTATGTACGCCCCGGTGAACCGCTCGATGATGTCATCAGCAGGCTGTACGACCGCGTCGGCGCACCGGCGCTGACCGACGCGAACTTGAAAATCAAGGTTGATGGAAAAGAGGGCCGCGCGCGTCAGCTCTATCCATCGGAGATGTACGACTTGTTCTCCGGTGACCAACTCGTCATCGTCGGCCGATATCGCCGCCACGGAGACTTGAAGGTGACTTTGTCAGGTGACTTCCTCGGTGAACCACAGAAGTACGTGCTCGAAGACGAATTGCCAAAACAGACCGGCAGCGGCAAGAACGTTTTCGTCGAACGTCTGTGGGCAACGCGACGTATCGGTGAAATCATCGACGAGATCGATCTGCACGGGGAAGAACAGGAACTGGTCGACGAACTGATCCTGCTCTCCAAGCGGCATGGGATTCTGACGCCCTACACGGCCTACCTCGCCGAGGAACAAACTGATCTGAATGATCTCTCACGCGGTCGACGTATCGCCAGCAGCCGGCTGCAGTTGCTCGACGAAGAGGCAGGTGAAAGCGCATTTCGACAACGATCCTTCAAAGGTCAACTCAAGTCGGCCGGGCGTGCTGCGACGCCCAGCGCTGACTTTGATGCCCTTTCAATGGACATGATGCAATCCGGCGCCGGCCAAGCGCGAGCGCCAGCAAGTGCCGCGAGAGGCGGCCGCTCGGGCGGAGGACAAATTGCCGGTGGGGGCCTCGGAGGCGGATTCGGTGTACCGGGTACAGGAGTCGGTTCGCCGCGGCCGGCGTTCCAGCAAGGACAGGAGCAATTGTCCAAGCAGGTCCAGCGGGTGAAACAGATTGGAACCAAAACGTTCTACTTTAAGGAAAACCGCTACGTCGACTCGGATGCATCCGAGGAAGAAATTAAATCGGCGACCAAAATCGAGCAGTTCAGCGATGAGTACTTCGAGTTGCTGGACAAACTCGACGAATCCGCCAAAGCCTATTTCGCCGAGGAAGACGAAGTATTGGTCGTCGTGGACGGGAAAACGTATCACGTCGTTCCGCCAAAGAAGAAAAAGTCGTAGGTCATTCCGGTCGCCGGAACTCGCATCGCGCGGTCGTCCGACGTACCATGCTTGTCGCCGGAACTCGCTGCGCTCGGTCCGGCCTACGGGACTATACGCTGCGCGGCCTATCAACAGGCCGTAGGCCGGACCGAGCGCAGCGAGTTCCGGCGATCAACTCCCAATTCTCATCCGGAATGCATCGATGCCTACCGCTCGGCTTGCCGTTTGTCTCAGTCTTTTCACCGTTGCCTTTTTCCCCGGACCGGGCGTCGCCGCTCCTCCGGAGAAGCCGAACGTGGTTCTGATCTTTATCGATGACATGGGTTACGGCGATGTGGAGTTCAACGGAGCGGTGGGACCGCGTACGCCGAATTTGAACCAGATGGCGGCCGAGGGCATGAAGTTCACCGACTTTTACGTCGGGTGCTCGGTTTGCTCCGGTTCGCGAACAGCACTCTTGACCGGATGTCATTACCAACGCCTCGGCGTTCGTGCGGTCTTGTTCCCCAATTCCACTGAAGGTCTGAATCCCGAGGAAGTAACCATCGCCGACATGTTGAAGGATGCAGGATACAACACGGCCTGCGTCGGCAAATGGCATCTCGGGCACCTCCCTCCCTGTTTACCGACCCACCAGGGATTCGACCACTACTACGGGATCCCTTACAGCAATGACATGTGGATCGATCCCGCCAACAAGTTGTCCGACAACATTCTGCTGCGCGACGGTGTGACGATCGATCAAGTCAGGGGCGGCCACCACAAGGTTCGCAATGACGTTCCCTTGTTTCGCGGAGACGAAGTGATTGAGTATCCGGTGGATCAATCCACGGTGACGAAACGCTACACCGAAGAGTCGATTCGATTCATCAAGGAAAACAAGGAAGAGCCTTTCTTTCTTTATCTGCCGCATACGATGGTGCACTTGCCCTTGGCGGTCAGCAAGGAATTCGAGAATCGCACCGATCACTTGATCTGGGACGCGATCGAGGAGGTTGATTGGTCGGTTGGCGAGATTCTCAAGACACTCAAGCAAGAGGGACTCGATGAAAAAACTCTGGTCATTTTCACGAGCGACAATGGAGCCGCTGTTGGATCGTCGGCGCCGCTTCGCGCGAAGAAGTTCAGTGTTTATGACGGCGGGATCCGTGAACCGACGTTGATGTGGTGGCCCCAGCAGATTCCGGCCGCAAGCGTCTGCAACGAGATTGCCGCTTCGATCGATATCCTTCCTACGCTGGCGAGGTTGTGCGGCGGAGAATTGCCAAAGAGAAAAATTGACGGGCTCGATATCTGGCCGCTGATGAGCGAGGTGGGTTCCAAGAGCCCGCACGACGCGTATGTTCTGATGCACGGGCCCGGAACCGTCCGCCAGGGAAAGTGGAAGTTTTATCCATGGAAGGAGAAAACGTCGGGCCGCGACGCGCCGGTCGGTCGCAAACCGTCACCCCAGAGGGTGCAACTTTACGACATCGCCGGCGACATCGGCGAAACGACCAACCTTGCCGACAAGTACCCCGAGGTCGTCGCGCGAATGCAGGCCCTGTATGACGCACACGTCACTGAAATTGAATCGAGCCGGCGGCCGACCGCCGCGATGAATCGTCCCGCAGGCGCGCCCTCGGCCGAGAGGTCGAATCCAAAACGATCCAAGTCCTGACGCGGCGGGCACGGGAACCGCGCCGCGTCAGTCTCTCGGAAATCATTCGTCGTCGTCCACATCGACGGCGCCGCGGATGCCCTGGGCAACTGCGTGGCCGCTGCACGAGTCGATGTGCACGTTGATCTCGGTGGCGTGACGGGCAGGCGTTGCCTGGAGCCGCGCGAGGTGAGATTCCACATGAAATGATCCCGCGACCGGGCGTGCGGCAAGGTCGTCGGCAACACTGAATCCTCGCCATGCGAAATCGTCAGCTCCCTGAACGGAAACTCGCGCCACATCGTCACCGCAATGCATCACACCGCGCGCGACGTCATCCACGTTTCGCGCGACGCCGCCAAGCAATGCGGTAAAGATTGCGCCGATGCCGCCGGCACCGCTGGCCGCGTCGCTATGATGTGTCTCTCGCATGATTGTCTCTCCACCGGAATGGCAAAATGGCGTAAGCGAATGCTAAGAGAGAAACCAGTTGTTCGGGAGAGGTTCGCCGCGGATCTCACTTTTGAACTTTCCATTTCTTGCTCCGCGTCTCTGCGGCTCTGCGCGCCAACCTGTATCTTGGAAGGCTCGCGCAGAGTCGCAAAGGCGCGGAGACGAACAATAAGTCGGTCGAACTAAATGATGAAAACGAAGTGGATTTTAAATCTCGTTTGCTTGATAGCACTCAAGAGTGCAATGTTGCTAAACGCGTCGATCGCTTGCGGAGAAGACCTGGGCGACTTGCGTTCTTGGCTCGAACGCGAAAATCGGCCAGCTCTCGACGATCAAGGTTGGGCGCGGCGTCCGCTGTCACGATCCGAAGCGGCGCAGGCAAACAAGATGTTGTGGGAGGATCACGTCGCCCGCATCCGCCGCGAGCGTGCCGACGAATGGAAAGCGAAGCGTATACAAATCGATGACAAGGAGATGAAATTCGAGTATCGGGTGTTCGGAAAGCCGAATGCGACGGGGCGGAGCCTTTATATCTCGATGCATGGCGGCGGCGGAGCGCCGGCCGCGGTGAACGAACAACAGTGGCGCAATCAAATCAAACTCTATCAACCTGATGAGGGAGTATATCTGGCGCCGCGTGCGCCGACGGACACCTGGAATTTGTGGCACCAAAAACACATTGACCAGTTGTTCGAGCGAATCATTCAAGACGCCGTGGTGTTCGAGGGCGTTGATCCGAATCGTGTTTACTTGATGGGGTATTCAGCCGGAGGCGATGGTGTTTACCAACTTGCACCGCGAATGGCCGACCGCTGGGCCGCCGCAGCGATGATGGCGGGCCACCCCAACGATGCCTCACCACTCGGTCTGCGCAACATTGGCTTTACCATTCATGTTGGACAGAGGGACAGCGGATACAAACGAAACGAAGTAGCGGCGAAGTGGAAGGATCAACTTGCGGCACTCCGCGGGGATGATCCCAATGGATACGCCCATCTGGTCGTGATTCACGAAGGCAAAGGTCATTGGATGGACCTCCAGGATGCCGACGCGATGGCTTGGATGGCAAAGTTTGTCCGCGATCCGATTCCACAGAGAGTCGTCTGGCGACAATCCTCGGTCATCCATCCACAGTTTTACTGGCTGGCCGTCGACGTCGAGAACGCCGTTGCGGGGGCCGAGTTGATTGCGCGGCGAAAAGGCCAAGCGATTGAAATCGAACGAGCCGAGGGAATCGGTAGATTCCGCGTGCGACTGCGCGACGACATGCTCGATCTTGATCGCGAAGTCGAAATACGAATGGGTGACCGGACGTTGTACCGGGGCAAGCCGAGACGCAATGTGATACAGCTTGCGGAAACTTTGAAGGAACGTGGTGATGTCGAGTTGATTTTTGCTTCCGAAGTCCAGGTTGAGATCAACCAATGACCAAAGGCGGCGATAGATTGAAGTTAGTCGACCAATTCGAGGAGGATGGGTTTGTATTAATCGAGGGCTTCGTGGCCGGTGCCGCGCTGGATGCGTTGATCACCCGTGTCGATCGATTCATTGCTAAGGTCGTGCCGTGCATGCCTCCCGAGCAGGTCTTCTACGAGAACAAACAGGAACCCTCGACGTTGAAACAGATTCAACAGATGTCGGTCTACGACCAATGGTTTCACGGCCTCTTCACCGACGGGCCGTTTCGTGACGTTGCCGAGTCATTGCTGGGTGGGCCTGTCACTGCGAAAAACATGCAGTACTTCAACAAGCCACCCGTGATCGGCAAACCAACTCCGCCGCATCAGGACGGGTACTACTTCATGATTGATCCGTGCGACGCGGTCACGATGTGGTTGGCGCTTGATGCCGCGGACGAAGAAAACGGTTGCGTTCGATACGTGCGAGGTTCACACCGGCGCGGGATGCGAGAGCACGCACGAACCAGTACCCTGGGATTCAGCCAGGGAATCGTTGATTACCCGAGTCCGTATGACCAGGATCACGAGGTTGCCGTGACGGCAAAGCCCGGCGATCTGCTGGTGCACCACGCGATGTCGATTCACCGGGCCGACGGGAATCGCTCGTCAACTCGACCGCGCCGTGCCCTCGGATTGATCTATTACGGGCACACGGCCCGCGAGGACATTGATGCACATCAGGCCTACCAGCGTCGACTGGCCACGGAGATGAAGAACGAAGGTAAGATCTAACACCTGCAGATACACCGCGGGTCGCGCTCGGCGTCCAGCGAGTCCAAGAACCACCTCGGAGAAATCTTCGCTCCATGAAAACGATAACGATTCAATCTGGATGCACAGCGCTGCTGATGCTGATCGGCTCCGCAGCGTATTGCACCGCGGATGACAAGTCTCTCGAAGGCTCGGTCGAACCGTTCCTTGGAAGACCGGCGATGGAGATGAACCAGGTTTTCGAGGCAGAACGATTCCCGAACGTCGTTGTGACACTCGAGGGGACCGTGCTGGTGACATGGGGCAACTCGAACGTGCGGGCGCGTCGAAGCCAAGATGGCGGAAAGACTTGGGGTAATGTTGTCACGATTGCGGATCCCGGTTTCCAGGGTGGCGGTACAACGGTCGATGAAACGACCGGCGAC
>JAHELS010000159.1:0-1780 GCA_024644085.1 Rhodopirellula sp. | reverse complement strand
CATTCTTGCGTTTGTCGAGGCCGAGCATCCCCCCGCCGATATCACGTTGTATCGCAGCGTCGATGATGGCCGAAGTTGGAAGCCGCAAAAGACCACGATTCACCCCGACGGTCATGGCAACACGCCGTCGATGCACATGAACGAACACGGCATCACCCTGCGGCATGGCGAACACAAGGGCCGGTTACTGCGTCCTTCGCGTTGGTACGCCGGAAAAAACGAACGTGAGCGATGGCCCGATCACTACACCAACGCAATCTACAGTGATGACGGCGGAAAAACATGGCACACCAGCGACCCCTTTCCCGAGAACGGCACGGGTGAAGCGGCCGTTGCGGAACTTTCCGACGGCCGCATCTATTACAACTCGCGGGTCCATTGGCAGGAAAGACCCGAGAACACTCGCCGGCGTTGTGCCTACAGCGATGATGGCGGGCAAACGTGGAAGGATTACCGCGTGGTGGATGTCCTTCCCGATGGTCACCAGCACCGCTCGTACGGATGCATGGGCGGGCTGGTGCGGTTGCCGATCGAGGGACAAGACATCCTTATCTTCAGTAACATCGACACCCCCAACGCGACGCGCGAGCGGGCGACGGTGTGGGCCAGCTTCGATGGTGGCCAGACGTGGCCCGTCAAACGATTGGTGTTCGACGGACCGAGCGCCTATTCATCGCTGGCCGCCGGTCGACCCGGCACACCGAGCGAGGGTTGGATCTATTTGCACTTCGAGGGTGGACCCGGCGGCGGAGGGACAGTGGCCCGATTCAATCTGTCGTGGTTGCTCGCCGGAGAGAAAACCGGCGACGGCGCGATCCCACAAGAATTTCAGCGGTGACCATGCAGGTCCACTGTGAAAGAATCAACAGCGCTACAGCATTTCACAAATGGTTCTTCTTGAAAAGCATCATGACTTGCGTCTTGTCTTCGGTTGGTACAGCGTTTTGATTCAGCACACCGACTGATCAACTGCAAAGCAGTGGCAGCCCGATAGCCTGGGGTCAGACTTGCTCGTCTCAGCGAGCAATTCGCAGCCCCAGGTTAGGTCGCGAAACCGAATTTCCCCTCGGCGATTTTGCCGGCGTCGCCGGCAAAATCGCCGAGGGGAGGGTCTTGTTGCGTGTTGTTTCCCTGGGGCTACACCAGCTCGCTGTCGCTCGTTGGCTTACCCCAGGCTATCGGCTGCCACCGCTCTGCGGTTCTCCTTCGCTGTGTTGCGGTAACAAGCTCGAAGCTGGACACTCTTTGAGTCAGCGGTTCGCAGGCGAATGCCAGTTCACCAGCAGGGACTTCTGAACGCCGAAACGTGAAATGCGCTAGCAGGCGTCAGCGAGCCCGTACTTTGCGATTTTCTTGTAAAGCATCGACCGGCTGATTCCGAGTCGCATCGCCGCTTGCGTGCGATTGTTTCCCACTTCGTGCAACACGCAACGAATCCTATCTTTCTCGACGCGGGCACGCGACTCGGCAAGGGACGCCGGTTTCGGAGACTGCTTCGACTCATTCGAGAGCGCTGCGGTGGTCGGAGCCGTCTGCGCGGTCGGAGCCGTCTGCGCGGTCGGTGCCGTCTGCGCGGTCGGAGCCGTCTGTGCGGTCGGAGCCGTCTGCGCGGTCGGTGCCGTCTGCGAAGCACCGACGCTTTGGTGACTCAGTTGTTTTCCCGAATTCGAGCGGACTTCGGCGAGCCAGCGAACGGATAAATCGCGGACCTCGATTCGCTCGCCGCTGCACAGCGATGCGCTGCTTTCAACAATGTTGCGCAATTGCCGAATATTTCCGG
>JAHELS010000406.1 GCA_024644085.1 Rhodopirellula sp. | reverse complement strand
GTCACTGTCAAAATTCGCAACGACTCTTCACCGCGAAGCGGTTCTACCCATTGCCCGTGTCGCGACTCTTTACCGCGAAGCGGTTTCAGCCATTAGCCGGTGGTCGCGCAGCGCACCACCGGACTGGCGCGAAAAACGCAATGCCTCATCCCGAAGGGATGACAGCCGTCGCGCCCGCTGGCATCCCTCCGGGATGCGGAATTCGAACGTACGAGCGTTCCGGTGATGGCGCTGCGCTGATCACCGGCGAATCGCTGAGAATCCCTTCGGGATAAGGAGGATCCGCGATTCGCGCGATTTCTTACCGCGAAGCGGTTATTAGCCATTAGCCGGTGGTCGCGCAGCGCACCACCGGATTGGCGAGAAAAACGCGATGCCTCATCCCGAAGGGATGACAGCCTCCGCGCCCGCTGGCATCCCTCCGGGATGCGGAATTCGAACGTACGAGCGTTCCGGTGATGGCGCTGCGCTGATCACCGGCGAATCGCTGAGAATCCCTTCGGGATAAGGAGGAACTGGTCCAATCACCGTGAGTCCCTTCAGGATAAGGAGGATCCGCTATTCGCGTGAATTCTCTACCGCGAAGCGGTTTCAGCCATTAGCCGGTGGTCGCGCAGCGCACCACCGGATTGGCGCGAAAAACGCAATGCCTCATCCCGAAGGGATGACAGCCTCGGCGCCCGCTGGCATCCCTCCGGGATGCGGAATTCGAACGTGCGAGCGTTCCGGTGATGGCGCTGCGCTGATCACCGGCGAATCGCTGAGAATCTCTCCGGGATAAAGATGGTCTGCACGAAGCCGTTTCCGCGACGAACGATTGGTCGCGCCGATTCTTTACCGCGAAGCGGTCTCAGCGATTAGCGGTGGTCGCGCAGCGCACCACCGGTGCTCTGCGACAATCCGAATTCTCATCCCGGAGGGATGACAGCCTTCGTGCCTGCTGGCATCCCTCCGGGATGCGGATCTTGCGCGAACGTTCGATCCGGTGGTGGCGCTTCGCTTACCACCGGCTAATGGCTCACAATCCCTCCGGGATACGGACACCTCGTCAACGATCGATCCGGTCCTTACCTCGCTCGATCGAACCGAACCAAGATCTCACTACCCGACCAAAGTCTCGACAACATCGCCGCGAGACCGTGTAGCTCGGTACGCGGTCAACAGACTGGTCGGGTCAACGATTCTCCAAGCCGGAATGGCTGACGACATCGCCGTTGCAAATGCCCCGCCGCGTAGTGCCCAAACGACATAACCAATCGAAAAGATGCCAACCGCCGAACCAGCCGATCCCACGACTACGTCAAGTGGCCTGTTCTCGATCGAGCCGCGGGAATCCTCCCAGAGGTGCCAAACGATTGCCTTCTCCATGTCCAGCTGCAGGATCCGCTCGAGCATCTCGACTTCGACCGAGTACTCCTGGCGACCGAATTCAAGTGAGGCGTCGGCACCGAATAATGTTTGGAACGTCACCTCGAGCTTCATCTCCTCAGCCTCTTCAGCGTGCGGACCTCCCGCGACGTCCGCTGATTGAACAGCATTCGAATCGAAACCGCGCCCCTGGATGTAAGGACCGATGGCAACCGGAGCCGGATTTGATTCGACCACCGGCTCGTCAACTGGCTCTGGTTCGGGATCGGGTTCCGTCTCCGGTTCGGGTTCGGGCTCCGGCTCGGGTTCGGGTTCGGGTTCGGGCTCGGGCTCCGGCTCGGGTTCGGGATCCGGAGCGGGCGCGCCGGCGATCACCTCGATACCCACTTCGACGATGTTGCTGGTCAATGCCCCGTCGCTCGCCCGGTAGAAGAACGAATCGAAACCGAAGAAACCGCCGTCAGGCGTGTAAACCAAACCGCCGCCCGGCTGCAGCGTCAGCGTGCCATTGGCCGGCGGCGTGACCAGCACCGTGGTCAGCGAATCGCCATCAATATCCGTGTCGTTGAAGATCACACCCGGGTCGGCCACGTTGAGCGTCTGGCCCGCATTGACGCTGTAGTCTTCCGCCACCGCCACTGGCGCCTCGTTCACATCGGCCACGTCGATCGTAAAGATCTGCGTTGCGGTCGAGCCGTCGGTGCTCGTAGCGCGGATCGTGATGTCGTGGCTGGTCGCCGTTTCGTAGTCGAGTGAACCGGACACGGTCACCAACCCGGTGGCCGAGTCGATCGCGAATCGTCCGCCGGCATTGTCATCGAGCGAGTAACTGACACTGTCGGTCGCGTCGAGATCCTCGGCAAAGGCAGTCAGCCCGACGGTGGTTCCAACTGCCGAATTCTCGTTGACGGTATTGGCCAAGCCGTCGCTGTCGATCGGCGTGGTAACGTCGGTTTCGTCGAGGTCGTTGATTGCGATCGAGAAGATCTCGGTGGTGAATGATCCGTCCAGGCTGGTCGATCGCACGGTGATGCTGCGCGTCGGTCCGTCGGCCTCCCGGTCGATGGCCCCGGCGACAGTGACCACGCCGGTGGCGCCGTCAATCTGGAACCGCCCGCCGTCGTTGTCATCGAGGGTATAAGTGATCGTACTGGTCGTCGCATCGGCGTCCGAGGCGCTGGCGGTGATCCCGACGGTCGTTCCGATTCCCGCATTCTCGTCGACCTGGTTGGCCGCGCCGTCGACGTCGATCGTCGGCGTCGTATCGAATTCGTCGACGTCGTTGATATTGATCGTCATCACGGCGGTGTCGCTGCTGCCGTCGCTCGAGGTGGCCCGGACAGTGATGTCGTGGCTGGCGGCCGCTTCGCGATTCAGCAATGTGCCGTTGTCGACAGTGACCACACCGCTGTTGGTGTCGATCTTGAACCGTCCGCCGGCGGTATCATCGAGCGCGTAAGTGATCGTGTTGTTGGTGGCATCTGCGTCGCTAGCCAAAGCCGTCACGCCCACGACTGTGTTGGTCGCCGCATTTTCGTCGACTGCGTTGGCAGCTGCATCGCTGTCGACTGGTGTGATGACATCGAACTCATCGACGTCGTTGACATTGATGCTCATCACGGCGGTGTCGAAACTGCCGTCAGTGGACGTAGCACGCACGGTGATGTCGTGGCTGGCGGCTGCTTCACGGTCCAGCAGTGTGCCGTTGTCGACGGTGACCACACCGCTGGCCGAATCGATCTTGAACCGTCCGCCGGCGGTATCATCCAGCGTGTAGGTGATCGTGTTGTTGGTCGCATCGCCGTCACTGGCCAGAGCCGTCACGCCCACCACCGTGTTTGTTGCAGCGTTCTCGTCGACGGCATTGACGGCCAAGTCGGTGTCGGCCGGCGTCGTGACATCGAACTCGTCGACATCATTGATATTGATCGTGTAACCCTGGTCGGTGAACGATCCATCGCTACTAGTGGCCCGCACAATGATACTGCGTGTCGCTCCGTCGGCTTCACGGTCAATCGCACCATCGACGGTGACCACACCGCTGGCCGAATCGATCTTGAACCGTCCGCCGTCGTTGTCAAACAGCGTGTAGCTGATTGTGTTGTTGGTCGCATCGGCGTCACTGGCCGAGGCTGTGATCCCGACCGTGGTTCCAATCGCCGCGTTCTCATTGACCTGTTCGGTCGCGCCGTCGGTGTCGCTGACTGGGCCGACATCGAACTCATCGACGTCGTTGACATTGATCGTCATGACGGCGGTGTCGAAACTGCCGTCAGTGGACGTAGCACGCACCGTGATGTCGTGGCTGGCCGCTGCTTCACGGTCCAGCAGTGTGCCGTTGTC
>JAHELS010000158.1 GCA_024644085.1 Rhodopirellula sp. | reverse complement strand
ACAGATCGCGGGAGATGATTCGCTGGAGTTCGACGCGCCCGACCGAGTCAACGTCAAACCCAGCGGCGCGGAACAGACATGGGCCGAAGTTGAAACGAAAACTCCCGATTCCTTGAAAGTTACTTTGGCCGGCCCGCCGGACGCCTTCGATCTTGATCAATTGACCACCGTTCGAGTCGATGGTCCCGTTGATACGGACGATGACCAACTCTCCCGGATCACGCTGAACCTGACCGACCTGAAACACGCTCGCAGTCGCAAGCTGAAATCCTTCCTCAAAAGCCATCTCGAGCGTACCGTCCAATAGCCGCGACGGTTTTCGCGACACCAACGTCGCGATGAGCATTGGTGAACACCCGAGCTGCATTCGCGCCGGCAACTTCACGTACGTCCCACCGGCGACGATCAAACCTCGTGCAACCTGGCGAGTAATTCGATGGTTGACGCCAGTGTGAGCGCGTGAATGCAGATAGAGACAACGCAATCGCTGCGATTCTCATGCCAAGCGGAACGAACGAAGACTTGGGGTTCGCGATTGATGGAAACGCGACCACCCTGGCCGCAACTCGATCGCATCGACGAGCGGCTGCTGCGACGCGCGAGCCGCAAACGGGATCCGCCAGCAAACCCGCTGACCATGCGGCACCTTGCATCCAAACACGGCGCTGCACGCTTGTCGAGACTTGCCCGCACTCTAAGGGCACACGTTTTGCACCCCTTCGCGGATGGATTTCATCGAGCGTGTCGTTGTAAGGACACTCTCTGCAAAAAAGAGGATCAATCATCCATGACGAACCAAACTCAGATACCACACGAAGCGCTTATCGTGATTTCGACCGGCGCCGAGGCGCAGTTTTATCGCAATGCAGCCGATGACGGAAACTTGAAACTATCGGCGGTCGGTTCGCTGGAGCCCAAGAATTTGGCCGACGACGGCCCGGCTGGAAAACGGCCACCCGAATCGAGCCAGCGTGAGACCGATGAAGCAACCTTCTCGAAACAACTTGCCCGCCACCTCTACTCGATGGCGCACGCGGGAGAATTCGACGACCTCGTGCTGGTCGCCGATCCCGATACGCTCGGAGAACTGCGCCCGATCCTGCACCAGGAGGTCACCGACAAGATTGTTCTCGAGCTTGGAAAAACGCTTGTCAACTCGACAGAGGACGAGATCAAACGGTCATTAACGTCGGCGTCATGAACCGCAAGTCTTCATCCTCGGTCGCATCGACTCGCTAAATTCGTCCGCACTCTCACGGGCCGCTCAATCTTCGGCCAAGGCCGGACGCTGCGGTCGATCGGGGCGCGTGTCGCCTCCGCCACCTGGAAAGCCGCCGCCTCCTGCTCCACCGCCTCCTCCTCCGCCGCCACGGAAGAGTGTGGCGATGCCGGAGCTGAACTCGTCTTTCGAGATCACTTCGTCGCCGTCTTTGTCGAGCGTTTTCAGGCGGTCTGCCATGCGGTTTCCTTCCAACTCATCCATGCTCACCTTGCCATCTTTGTTCGCGTCCATTCCGTTGAACATGCTCATCGGATCGAAACGTCCTCTCTCGCCACCGCCACCTGGCCGACCGCTGCTTTGTCCAGCAGTCGACGAAGGATCTGGGGATTCGGGTTCAACGGACTCGGCAACAGCAGTGTCATTCGGCTCAACCGATTCGCCCTTGTCAAGAACGCAATAAAGATGAGCTGAGCTGCGCAATACCATTCGACCATCGCTGACCGCAGGTGTTCCCCAGAACTTTTCGTTATCGGCCGTTACTTCGCTAACTGACAACGGCTCAACTTCGTCACCCAGAGCAAACACATACATCTGTCCGCTGCCGTTGAGATAGTAGAGACGGTCGCCGACGACGAGCGGCGACGGATAATCCAGTGAACCGAAACGACCGCCGGTCTGCTTGGCGCCCTTCAAACGGATTTGTTTCAGCCGATCTCCGGACTCCGCATCAACGACGGACAAGACTCCTTGCGAGACGACGTAAAGTTTTGATTCATGTCGCACGGGCGAAGCGAAACTTGCGTTTTCACTTCCAACCCAAACCGTATTCGACTCGCTGATGTCTCCTTTTCCGCCAGCATCCAGTGCGATGCTGCCACCACCTCGACCGGTGAAGGCGAAAACGCGTTTCCCATCGAGAACAACGCTTGAATAAGCGTGCTGCGAACCGGTCGCGTCCGCGTACCATCGCAATTCCCCGCTTTCCGGATCGAGCCCCCAAAGCTCTTTGGCAACGCACATCACTAAATCGGTGCGGTCCTCGTCAATCTTGACCAACGTTGGTGTTCCCCACATTCCATCGAGTCCCGCTGCCTCCTGTCGCCAAAGCTCCTTGCCAGTCGCGGTGTCAAACCCGATGATCGACTGACTCTCCGCCGCCGCAGTAACAATCAGCGTGTCGTTGTAAACGATCGGACTCGACGAAGATCCCCACTTGTACGGATCCGATTCGTTGCCGACGTCCGCTTGCCATAACTCTTTGCCGCTCAAGTCAAAAGCATGGACGCCGCTCTTGCCGAAAAACGCGTACACGTTGGTTCCGTCTGAAACAGGCGTGTGCGAAGCGTAACCGTGCGCTGTCACACCGATTCCCGAATAAGGATCCTCGGGCAATGATGCTTTTACATCTTTCTGCCAAAGCTTTTCGCCAGTGCTCAAATCGACACAGACAAGATGGCGCACCAGGTTCTCGATTTCGCCTGGATTCTCCTGGTTCAATCCGTATCCGGAATAACATGTCACCAATACCTTTCCGCCAACAATGATTGGGCTGGACGCACCAGGTCCGGGCAACGGAGTCTTCCAGGCAAGATTCGCAGCCGGTGACCAGGCGGCCGGCAAAGATTCGGAATCGTTCGCGACTCCGGATCCATCCGGACCACGGAATCGCGGCCAGTCATCGGCAGACGCGGCGACGGCGGTCAAACCAAAACACACAACACAGATTTGGAAGAGTCGAAACATTTTTTTCATTCGCCAACGTGTCAGGAGGAATTTAGAGACACGTTTGTACTACATCGTCCGGATGAATACGAGCAGATGCTCAGCTATTGCTCTGGGAAGCGCACTTTTTGACGTTGCGGGATACGCCAGCACGCAGCATCAGTTGTGATGTTTCGCGAAAACATGCACGACCGACGAGTCGTAGGCCAGACCGAGCGTTGCGAGTTCCGGCAGTCTTTTGCGTAATTCAGTAGTCGTAGGCCGGACCGAGCGTTGCGAGTTCCGGCGATCACTCAAAACAATGCCGGAACTCGCAACGCTCGGTCCGGCCTACGAAGCTTTTTAACGTTGCGCGATATACAAGCACGCAGCTTAAGCAAATGTGTTTTGCGCATATCAGGCTAATGATCCACTTGCTGGCGCTGCGCGCTTGTACGACCTCCGAGCTCGTGCGATGAACGCGAAGATCGACGAGGGCCGCCAGCTTGCCTCCATCGCACGGGAACGTCGGTTTTGATCGAAGGGTTCATTTTCGCATAGAATTGTCTGAGATGAACGCCACGGTCACCATGCTCACCGCGGCCAGGCTTCCTAATTCAATGATCCGATGCAAGACCCAGTGACTGAACCGTCGAGACGAGAATTCCTGACGCGAGCTGGCGGCGGCATGGGGATGCTGGCGTATTCGGCGCTCGCTCACGCCGACAGCGACGCGATCGATCGGCACATCCAGAAAACGCCGAGGGCAAAACGCGTCATCTGGCTCTTCATGCATGGCGGCCCAAGTCACGTTGATCTCTTTGACCCGAAGCCCACACTGAGCAAATACCGCGGCCAGCCTTTGCCGGAAAGCTTCGGCAACGTAATGACTCGGCGCGACGTCGCGCGAAATCCGCTGCTGGCTCCGATCCGAACCTTTCGACCACGGGGCCGGTCAGGTCTGGAGGTCAGCCAGTTCCTGCCGCACATTGCTCAGCACGCCGACGACCTCTGCGTTGTACGGTCGATGCACGGCGACAGCGTCAATCATCCGCAGTCGGTTTATCAAATGAACACCGGCAGCATTCTGATGGGTAGCCCGAGCGTGGGAAGTTGGGTTGCCTACGGGATGGGTTCCGAGAATCAGAACATGCCGGCATTCGTTGTCCTTCCCGACCCCGGCGGCGGACTCAAAGGTGGCCCTCCGGCATGGGGCAACGGTTACCTGCCGGCATCGTTTCAGGGTGTAACCATGCGAGCGGGCGCTTCACCCATTCTGGACTTGCATCCGCAGAGGGGAATAAGTCTCGAGCAACAGCAACGTGACCTTTCATTGATCGAGAAGTTGAATCGGCGTCATCTTCAGCAACGTGAATCGGACGATCGTCTCACGGCGCGCGTCAAGGCGTATGAACTTGCGTTCCGGATGCAGTCGGAAGCCCCGGAATTGGTGGCGTTGCAAAACGAGTCCGCCGCCACTCACCGCATGTACGGCATCGATCAAAAGGAAACACGCGAGTTCGGTGAGCGATGTCTGCTGGCTCGGCGAATGGTGGAAAGTGGAGTGCGTTTTGTGCAACTTTATTCTGGAGACACGAATGGCTGGGACGCTCATTCCAACGTCGACAAGAATCACACCGAGCATTGTCGTCGGACGGACAAACCAGTCGCGGGTCTGTTGGCCGACCTCAAACAGCGTGGTCTGCTCGACGATACGCTGGTCATCTGGGGTGGTGAATTTGGTCGCATGCCAATGAGCGAACAGGGCAAGGGCCGCGACCACAACCCCTGGGGCTATAGCGTTTGGCTTGCCGGGGCGGGCATTCGCGGCGGTAGAGCTTACGGAGCGACCGATGAAATCGGACTTCGAGCGGTCAAGGACAGAGTTTCAATCAATGATTTCCATGCCACTCTGCTCCACCTGCTCGGTATCGACCACTACGACCTGACCTACTTCCACAACGGGCTGGACAAACGATTGACCGGCCCGGACGAAGCTGCGGTGGTGGAGGGAATCATCAGCTGATGAATTCGTACAAGGGCCAGCCTTTCGAACATGATTCGCGCAGCGGTCTGAAGCGCGTTTCGGAATGGAGCATCCTGCCAGCCAAACTGATTGCGTTCTATTTAACAGCGTTCTCGCTGAGTCTGATCGGTGGAATGTCGGCCGTCCGCAGTGAGAATGAAACTCGGCACTATTCCGAAACGCCCATCGACGAATTCGATCGTGACCACTGGTCGTTTCAACCGCTGCGACAAATTGAGGTGCCTGATCAGTCGTCCGCCGGTTTTGGCTGGTGCCGAAATGAGATTGACGCATTTGTGTTTCGCGAATTACAGACTCGCGGTCTTCGTCCCCAGAGGGAGGCCTCACATCGAACGCTGATTCGGCGGTTGAGTTTTGATCTGACCGGATTACCGCCGACACCCCAGGAGATTGAAGCGTTTCTGTCCGACACTCGCGTTGACGCATACGACCATCTCGTTGAACGGCTGTTGATGTCGCCGCGGTACGGTGAACGTTGGGCGCAACACTGGCTCGACCTGGCCAGGTTCGCCGAGACCGACGGATTCGAACACGACAAGATCCGGCCCGATGCGTGGAAGTATCGTGACTGGGTGATTGCGGCGTTCAACGAAGACTTGCCTTACGACGATTTCATTGCCCGACAGCTTGCCGGTGACGAACTTTTTCCCGGCGATGAATCTGCGCTGACGGCCACTCGGTTTTGCCTTTCCGGTCCTGACATGCCGGACATCAATTCGCTAGACGAGCGCCGTCACACGGTGCTGAACGAACTGACCTCGACGGTCGGCGAGGTTTTCCTCGGCCTGCAGATTGGTTGTGCCCAGTGTCACGACCACAAGTATGACGCGATCAGCCAGGCGGACTTTTATCGCTTCCGAGCGATCTTCGAGCCGGCCGTAACGCTCCGCAAAAACGAGTCCCTGGCGACGCTCGACGAGACCTTTCCGTATCAGAAACCGAGCCATCTGATGTTGCGCGGTGACTTTCGGCGCCCTGGTCCTGAACTCAGTCCCGGCGTCATTCGAGTCGTTGCGAAAGATGGTTTTCAGTTTGCTCCTCAAAAGAAAGCGGAGTCGGCCGGTCTGCGTACCGCTTTAGCCCAGTGGTTGGTCTCTCGCGACAACCCACTCACCTCGCGAGTCATCGTGAACCGCGTGTGGCAGCATCATTTCGGCGCTGGACTTGTCGACTCGCCCAGCGAATTCGGCGTCATGGGCTCGGACCCCAGTCACCCGGATCTGCTCGACTGGCTCTCCTTGAGATTGATGGATGATGGCTGGAGCCTGCGAAGACTTCACCGATTGATCGTGACTTCCGCCACCTACCGCCAACGAAGCCGCCTACCGGAAACCGCGTCAGTTGAAGAGAAGTCCGCTTGGAAGTTATCGCTTGAAAAAGATCCGCAGGCAAAATTTCTGTCGCGGTATCCGCGCTGGCGGCTGGAAGGAGAAGCGATCCGAGACGCGATGCTGGCGGTTTCGGGGGAGCTCAATCTGACGACCGGCGGTGTCGGTGTTCGCCCGCCGCTGCCGTCGGAACTGGTCGGCACCTTGCTCAAGAATCAATGGCAGGTGACCAAGGATGAGTCCGCGCACAACCGACGGAGCATCTATGTATTCGCGCGACGAAACCTTCGTTACCCGATCTTTGAAGTTTTCGATCGCCCCAGCGCGAATTCCAGTTGTCCAGCGCGCGGATCGTCGACGACCGCTCTACAGTCGCTGCACCTGTTGAATTCAGAGTTCTCACTCCAGACATCGCGCTCGGTGGCCGCCACAGTTTTAAGGAATCACCCCACCGAGGAATCGCGAATTGACGCAATTTTTCAACTCAGCCTGGGTCGACCGCCATCCGATGCCGAACTGAGCGACGTGCAGAAGTTCTTTGCGGCTTCGCCATTGACCTCCGCCGAGCGACTCACTCACCTCTGCCTTTCACTTTTTAACTGCAACGAATTCATCACGATTGATTGATCCAACATGCATGACGAAGCGGCGGTTATGCGATTCCTGTTCCGAAAAAAACTCAGAAGCAATGCGTCGAAACGTCGTGACTTTCTCTCCCATCGAGGACATGATCAAGTGGCATCAAGCTACGGGAAAACCTGTCTTGATGGCCGACAACGCCAGAAAACGTGAGACGATCAAGGATGAGAGAGATACGTATCGTGACGGAGAATATTCCTTGGTCGACGGCAAATGGTACGCCGACGTCGTGGACGGCCTCTTGAAACATCCCGCCGCGATTGGCGCACCTCTCTTCGGCGCCTCCATCCGAAACCGCCACCGGGCTCGAGGATTGATCGACGAAATGGAGCAACCTGGCCGCGAAGCAATCCGCGAAATCCGCGGCGCTAATCAGAATGTAGCACGGTGGCTCAGCAAGTTTGAATGCTAGAAAATAGGATCGAGGTGACGATCGATCCAAGTACCCGCATCGCACCAGCTGTGGCGAACCGATTCAAATACCACGGGTGAATTCCGGCATGAGCAAGTACTTCATCATTCGCTCTTTAGCGATCGCCTTGGCACTTTTGCTGATCAATCACAACGGTAGCGCGCAGGTGCCTGTCCCAGAGCCTTCGACGCACGAGCTCACCGAAGTTGAGAAAACGGCTCTGCCAGAGCGTAAGTCGAGTGACGAGTTCAGGCCGCGTCGACATACATACGTTTACGCCAAGATCGTTCTACCAATGAAAGAGCCCGTCGACGCCGCGAGTTTTCTGATTGAGTCTTGGATTGCAAAGAGCTTACGCAATCGTGGGGAGACCCAGCTACGTGCGGTGACTGACTGGGTTCGCCTTGCCGAGGACGAAGAGAATAGCGCATTGATGTGGATGGCGACCGTGGACGGCAAGTACTGGGGATGTCCCGTGTATGGACGTGTCGCGAAACGCACGACCGCGGACATGGTGAAGGTAGACCTGACGGGCTGGTCACCTGTTGGTGCCGAGATCACGGGCGACACACTGCCCAATGAGTCGGGAAGCCGCAGGATCGCCGCTGTTGATACCGGCACTGGCGATCAAGATGGCCGGGCCTTTGTTGCTCTCCTGGTCGGCCCGGGCAGGGCAATCCATGATCACGCCGAGGAGAACCTGGCTGCAATTCCCTGGCGTGACTTTTCATCCCCAAAACTGAATGCGCTGCGCGTCCAGACGAAGCCGGTTTTAATCTTTTGCAGGGCGGAATGGGATGTAACCTCCAGAATCCTCGAACGTACGGTATTGACCGACCGACGCGTGATCGAAGCCGTCAATCAACTTGAATTCGTTCCGTTGCGTGCCGACTTTACGGACCTCTCCAAGGAAATCGATAGACTTCTTCGCGACGTCGGTGCGAGACTAGGAGAAGCGACGTTCGTTGTCTATCCAGGACCGAAGAAGGTGGCCCCGATCGTGATTCAATCAAAGAGCGCCTCCGAATTCATCTCAACGAGCGACTTGCTCGACGCGCTGAAGCGAGCAAGGAAGGCTAACGAGTAGGTGCGTTCGTCGCCCGGTCGATTGTGGGGGTCCCGGCAATAGGTTCGCGGATCTCCAAACCCTCTCGACGACTTGAAGATCGATCCGATATCGCGGGCAGTTGCACCCCTCGCGCGCCGTGTATGTCCGATTGGTTGGTTAAATCGTTGACTGGTTGATTTTGATCCAGCCGGGCGAATTCTCTGCCAATTGTGAATGACGAAGTCGCTAAGAATCTCGAGGTTTTCACGGTCAATACCGACCTCGGCCGAACCACCAACAACATTGGTACACAACGTGCTACTTGTTGGCCAAATGTGGTGTTTCAATCGCCACGCTCGGGGTTCACGATCCCGAGACTCGACAACTGCCTGAAAACAACAAGGATATGACTGTGTCACAGCAACGTTGGGAAGCAAATTGGAATCAGGTTTCCGGAGCGGTCAAGGAGAAGTACGGAGAAATCTCCGACGATGAACTCCGAGAGACCGAAGGGAGCCTGCAAAAGCTCACCGGACTGATCCAGGAGAAGACCGGAGAGACACGGGAGCAGGTCGAGGCATTTTTGCGCACGATCAGCGATCGTACTCGCGCCGGTTACGAATACTCGACACAGACAGTTGCGAATCGGCCCGCCGAAGCGGTCATCACAGCGCTGGCGGTCGGATTGGTAACCGGTATCGCGATCGGGTTCTCGATTGCCGAGCACCGACGTCCGTCTGCCTCGTGGCGCGACCGAATGCATTTCTAATCGCGCCCATCTGATTTGCAGACCGTAAGGATTGAAAAAGCAGAGCATCGGCGCAGCGCATGGGGCACTGTTCCGTAAGAGCATTTGAACCGTCCTCAACGCGACGGGTGACGCTAGCACTCTCGGCCCACATCTTCGGGGCAGTGCCTTGTCATGTCCTACGCCGATTCACTGTTGTTCGCGATCAACACGCCACAGGAATCGGTCTGCTACGCGCAGAAGCGCGAAGCATCGCTGCGCTGTTGATGGCAGCGGTGCGTCGGTCATTTGCACGCTCTTTCGTGCTGGGGGAAACGGCCAACCAAAATCAATTGGGTGCAACCGCGACGTGAAAAGCTATCCGAACTTGATGCCGTGTGTCGCCCCCAAAAATATCACCCTGCAAGCTCCGCTATTCATCATCGGTCAACTGGTCAACGAAACCGTCGATTTCGTCCTCGGTCATCGATAGTCGGGTGTCGAGCAGCATTTTCTTAAGATGGTCGCGGCCCGAATCGCTCGATGGAAAGCCAACGTTGTCACCTGATTCGTAGTGATTCGACGTGGCAAGCTTTTCGCCACTTGAATCCAGAATCACGAACCAGGGGATACCGCCACTGGCGCCATCTCGAAACTCTGCCATGAGCTCGCGCGCCTCGGTGAATCGATGGTCCATCTTGACCCAAACATAGTCCGTCTCCCAGTCGCGATGATCGTTCAAAAAATTCGAGAGCAGATGGCAAGGGCCACACCATGTTGCCGTCTCCTGAACGAGGACCCGTTTGTTTTCCTTTCCCGCGCGTGCGAGCGTCTCATCGAGTAGTTCCCGGGCGTCGATCGGCTCACCCAAGTGAGAACGCATCCACTGGATCACGGCTTCTTTCGACAATTCGCCGTCGTCGACCAGATCATCTTCTGTTTTCTGCGCAATCAGTTTGCCGTCCAGGCCAACCATGACGAGCGAAAATGAAAGCGCCTGAGGGCTTGAATCAGCGCCCAGCATCTCAAGAAGCTCTTTCGCCGTCGCCGCCTGCTCCTGTTCCGTAGTCGAAACCGCCATGACCAAAAAGTCATCACGGACCTCACGATAATCTTTGTCCTCGTATCGCAACTCCATGAATCGACGCAGCCGGGGTTCATCCGGCGCACCGAGAACGATCAACAGCTGTTGAATCGACAGCTTGCAACGGGCGACGGCACGTTCAAATCGCTCGACCGGAGAACCATCCACGCTCATCGCACGAGTGATACGTTCGTCCAACGTCGGCGGTACATAAGGTTTGCGTGGCGCGGGAATACTCATCTCCCCCATGTCGACCTCTTCGCCCGGCTCGACGGTCACACTATCGAGACTCGGGATTGTCCCGTCTTCTCGATATTCCAAATCGAGTTCATATTCCCACCCCGGGACCAAACCTTCGAGAACGAACTGGCCGTCCGAATCCGTCACCGCTACCCCGCCAAACCGATTGCTCCACGTTCGATTGTTTTCGTCTGGAACTCGGATGCCGTAACGAATCTTTGCCTTGCCCGCCGGTTCCGAAGAATCGGTTTGCAGAACTATGCCGAGCGCAGTTCCGGTCTTCTCCAGCAGCAATTCGAGGGTGTCTTGATCCGCCGCCAATACCGATACCGCACTGAGCGACTTGTCGGCATTGGTTGCATGCACGTAGGTCGGTTCTCGCAAACGTTCGACCGCGAAAGCTCCGTTCTCGTCGGATTGTGCCTGCCAATCATCCCCGCTGAAACGCTGGGAAACCCCCATCACTTTGATTTCCGACAATGGACTTTCGTCGTCGCGATGTCGTGTGAAGCCGACTAGTTTGACCTTTTTCTGGATCTCCGTCGTGACGTCGATCGTTATCTGGTCTTCTCCGGCGACCTCGAAATTTTCAGCCTTTTCCTGTCGCGGTGGACGGATGTCATAGGAACCGTTGCCGAGCAAGAACTCATAATTCCCATCTTCATCCGTCCGAGTGGTCATCACTTTGACAGGACGCACATAGCGACGTGATTTCTCCGGGTTCGCGATCGTGGCCCCGTCAATTGAATCGAGATCGTCACCGTACTGGTAAACGATCACACGTTCTGCTCCGATCGGATCGCCGGATGGCACCTCTTTCAATTGCCCTGTCAGCCGAGTCGGTTTTCGCAACTGCAATTCGACGCTCTCGACTGGTTTGCCAGAACGGACGGCAAACCCGGGTACCGCATCTGCAACCCACTGTTCATCGTCGATCGTCACCATGTAAATCTGCTCTGGCGGAACGCGAAGCTCATACGATCCATCCTCGGCTGACTCAGTCTTGTCGCTGCCGCCGTCCCAACCGTAGCCTGCACCTCGTGCATGGACCGTAAATCCTTCGGCCGGATTTCCTTTTTCGTCGAGCACTCGACCTCGCACGGCAACGAGTCGATTCAAAGTGACATTCAGGGATCCAGCGTCGACCGAAGGATCGTAGTTAGCCCGCGCGCGAGTGTATCCCTCGGCGATTGGCCAGAAGGTCACGATGGACTCTTGCCACTGAGGAATCCACGCGAACGTAGCGGTTCCTGATGCGTCAGTTGTGCTCGAAATTGAGTCGGTGAAATAGCTGAGGTTCACTTCTCGGTTCGCTGATTCTTTGCGGAGCAACCACGGGTAAATTCGGACTCCTTCGATCGGTGCCCCGGAATCATCGACGACCTGCAGCTTCACCGGAGACGAACCTTCCAGGTGAAGCGTTGCGCCTTTGGCCGGGAATTCGGGAACGGGAGTTTTCAAATCTGACTGCTGATCTCTTCCCAGCGAATAGACTTCATAATCAAAGCCAACGTCGTCCTTCCATGCCATCACCACATTGATGCGCTCCGACTGCGGCGCAAGCACGGCCACGTGACCTTTGGCGTCGGTCGTCAATCCTTCGGCCGAGTGCGGATAGCCAAATTGCACGACGACTCGTGCATCTGCGACAGGCTCTTCATTGGCATCAACGACTTGAAGGGCGGCAGATCGGGCCGGCTCAATTTGAATCTCAATCTCGTCTTCGACGGTTGGTTCTTTGGATCGGTCGTAGCGGTAAAAACCGATCTGGTTTCCGTCGCCGCTCTCCGCGACGATCTCCCATTGTTGGAACGCAACGGGATCGCCACCAACTTTCATCACGAAATTGCCCGAGCCATCGGTCTTCGCGTCGGCAGTCGCCCTCGTAAAATCATTCAGACGATATTGAACGCGGACGTTCGCGCCCGAGACGCCTTGCCCCTCCATATCAACCACACGGCCCATGACGGTGGTCTGCTTGGCCTCCTCGCCGGTATCTTCCCGACCGAACGCGCTCGACTCATCAAATGTCAGGATCCCAAACACAACGATGGACAGGGTGAAACAATATTGAAGCGATTGCATCTCTTACTTCTCCGTTGAACGTGCGATCGTCTTTTCAAGCGACCATTCTATTGCACTGCGATCCACGATTGCACTGCGATCCACGATTGCACTGCGATCCACGATTGCACTGCGATCCACGATTGCACTGCGATCCACGATTGCACTGCCAAGGAAATCACTAGCTTCCGCCAACCGCACCTTGATGCTGTTAGCCGAAGCCCGAGCGTTCGATCATTTTGATGCACACAGGTTGTCTCATGGATCTACATCAGCCGGCTCCTCCGGACGAGTTCTCGACGTCAGGTAGAATCCTGGCGAGATTGCCGGCCAGGAATTTTTTTGACAGCTCACCGTAACGCGGGCGATGGGCGTCGTGGAGAATGGTCGGCACTCTCGGCGCCCAATGACGACAAATCGGTACTCGGGCGCGGCCATCGACCAGGACGAGATCCGGCGTTCGATCTTTCGCGACGTCAATGTATTCGTCGAATTGCCCATCTTCGGCCGGTCCAAACTTTCGGCAGGGCCAGGCGGGCGGCGCAAACAGAATGTCTACATTCTCGGGCAGTGGCGTCACGCGATCCAACCACTTCGCGCTGTGTTCCACAGTGGTTACTTTCGCCACGCGATCGGCAAGCCAAAACGTCGATTTCCCACTGCCATACTCCAGCACGTGAAAGTGGGGCCTGAGCAACGATACAAGGACCTCGATTTCGCTCGGCCCCATCCATGGCATCGGATCGACGAACTGCTCTCTGACCGGATGATAAATCGTTTCCACCAATCCGATTGGCTGAAACGGCTTCCACGTGACCTGAGCTGAATCCCCCATGGAGACGGGCTCGATCCCACAGCGGGCCGCAAGCGTCGCAAATCGTAATTCACCGTCCACCTGTCCCAGGCCTTGCAAATCGTTTGTGTAGCAGGACGCGATCTTTTCAAGCGCCGCATGCGATAACATTGCGCACGAGAAGTGAACCATGCCAGTGGCGAACCGACGCAATTCGGCTGGGACCGCTTCGCACTTTTGGTGAAACCATTCGGGCTCGAGGTCGGCCAACCGAGTGAAGGCTGCTGCCAATGGGCACTCCGCAACATCGGCCAGCAGTTCGTCGACATGCTGGTTGATCAGCGTATCCCATTGGACGATGAAGTATCGGTCTGCGGTCACACGTCGATTGCGAAACCAATCGATGAGCAACAGGTCGGTTGAACTTGCATGGAGATCGGGACGTTGTTGAATCTGGTCACGCCAAAGCGAATCCGTGTACCCGGCAATGGTTTCTCCCGAACCGAGTGGCGTCGCGGTTGAAATAGCCACGGTCTCCGCGGCCGAGAATTCTTGCAGCCGAGCGAAGTGATCCTTGGTGACCGGATCGTCTTGGTGATGCAGAAAGATTGAACAGGTCGACATGGGGTGGAAAGCGAGATGTTTTCGGAGGTCTCCGCCAAAAAACGAACACAGGAGCGATGACCACATTTCGGAGACACTGCACAGTGTCACAACGAGGCCAAATGATAGAGTGACAATTTCACCCGAATCTCAATCGTACGATCCGGCAAGATATCAGATAATCGGAGGAGACGGACGACGAGCAGCGCATGATCGTAAAAATGGAAAGGAATGCGGATCCGGATGTTGTGCGCTGGCGGCGAGATAGCGTTGAGGAATACCCGTTTGAGATAACGTACTTGCTGATATGACAGAACCCGATAAGTTTGACGAAGCCATTGCATTGCTCACTCATCCACGCTCGGCCAAGCGAGTGTCGGGTGCGAAGCGACTGCGAAAGCTTGCCGATGATCGAGCCGGCCCGGCACTCCTGGCGGCACTGAAAAAGGAAATCGAGGATCCGCGAACCTGGTCAGCCCAATTTCATATGATCTACGCTTTGGGGTTTTGCAAGTACAGGCCGGCGCTGGCATTTCTTTGGGACCTCGCCGGACGTGAAACCGAAAACACAACGCTTTACCACGGACTCGGCGACGCGATCGTGCGGATCGGTCGTGACTCGGCAAACGACTTCACGCCGGTGTTCGAGACGATCGCCACTGGCAGGTTTGAATTGATCGATGGCGCGTTGCAGGCGATGGCGCTGCTGCGCATGATTCCCCGCGAATCTGAGATCCTCGAACTGATTCGGGTCGCGGAACTACCCGAGGCGGTTGAAGCGGTGCGCGGCTATCCGGGCGATCCGTGCGGGTTAAGAAAGTGGGTTGCAGCTGCGGCGGCCGGATGGCCTCGAGACCTGGTCCGTGAGTTTCTCGAGCGTTGTCTCCCCTCGACCAATCAAGGCCTACGGCTGGCTGCGGAGCAATCCCTGAAAGGTAAGTACGTCAAGTGGAATCCATATTAATGAGTCACTGAAATGGAAGAACAACTGGCCCAACTGAAAGACGAACTGAAGCGAACTCTCGCCGCACATTACAAACGGCTTAACGAGACGGTCGACGACATTTACGGGTACGCGGTTTATACCGATGGTGGAGTGTCGAGCCTTGCAGCAGTTGCGAACCGCACCAGCACACTCACCGTTGATCCATCGGACAAGGTGTAC
>JAHELS010000405.1 GCA_024644085.1 Rhodopirellula sp. | reverse complement strand
CTCGCGGTGATGGTGTTGGAGATCGTCAATGGCCGTGGGCTCAGAGGGCTGGCGATCATTGTCATCATCATGGGCGTGCTGCAGATCTCTTCGGGACTGCTGAGACTGGGCCAAGTTTTCCGCGCCGTGTCGCCGGCGGTCATCAACGGAATGCTCGCAGGTATTGGCGTGCTGATTCTGTCGGCCCAGTTTCATGTGATGGTCGACGACAACCCGAAAGCTACCGGCCTTGAAAACGTGCTGAGCATTCCAGAAGCGATCTATAAGGGGATTGGTGGTGGCGACACTCCGCATCAGTGGGCGGCGTTCATTGGCGTCCTGACGCTCGCGGTTCTCGTCGGAATCCCGGCGATTCGCTGGGGTTTCATTTCCAAGATTCCCGCGCCCCTTGCAGCAGTGGTTGTCGCGAGTTTTATCGCCTGGGTATTCAACGCGCCGATCCAGCTCGTCGACTTGCCGGATTCGGTGCTTTCGGCATTAACCTATCCGTCGGCTGAAAGCTTGGCCTTGTTGAGCGAGCCCGGTGTGTGGGGCTCGGCGGTCGCGTTGGCCTTCGTCGCAAGCGCGGAGACGTTACTTTGCGCGACGGCAGTCGATGCGATGCACGAGGGACCGCGTACGGACTACGACCGCGAGTTGTTGGCTCAGGGTGTGGGAAACTCCATTTGTGGTCTGTTGGGATCGTTACCGACAACGGGCGTGATTACCCGAAGCACGGCGAACGTCCAATCCGGCGCTACCAGCCGACACTCAGCGGTCATGGTCGGCGCAATGTTGTTGATCGTGCTGGTGATCTTTCCTCGCGCATTGGAGGTGATTCCTCGTGCGAGCCTTGCGGCGATGCTCGTTTACGTTGGCTACAAGCTAGTCAGAGGACGTCCCTACGCTGATCTGCGACGCTTCGGTGAGACAGAGTTGGCAATCTTTGCGGCGACCGTAGCCATCATCGTCTCCGTGAATCTGTTAACCGGAATCATCGTGGGATTTCTGCTCGCGGCGGCCAAGCTGATCGCTTCGCAACGAGAGAAGTTCCACAAATTCAAAGTGAGCATGGTGAAGGATGAGGCAACCGGCCAGACTCACCTGCATCTTCGCGGCGCGGCCTCGTTCCTGCGGCTCCCCCGACTCGCGGCCGCGCTTGAATCACTGCCGCCGGAAGGTGAAGTTCATCTGCATGTGGAAGAACTGGAGTACATCGATCATGCTTGCCTCGACTTACTCGATCGGTGGGAATGCGAACGTATTCGTTCGCGAACTCCGGTCCGCGTCCAGTGGCAGACGCTGCATCACCGCTACCATGCGGGCAACCCGCTGGACCGTACTCCGCAGGCTCACGCCGAACCACCGGGCAAAGAACACCTACTTGATTTCCTGACAGTGGATCATATTGTCATCGGCTCGAATTTTGACGACAAGTGGCACGCGATCGACTCGATCGCGCATCTTCTCACCGACGCGAAGACCGGCGTATCACACAAGGACCTCGTTCAGGCGGTCTCTCAGCGCGAGCACGAAGCATCGACGTGTATCGGTCACGGATTGATGATTCCACACGGCACCATCACCGACGAATGTCCGTTGATGGGAGCAATGGCAATTTCAAAGGACGGATGGGACTTTGGTGCTGACGACGGAAAACCGATTCATTGTGTGCTGATGTTGGCAACTCCCGATGGACAAGCATCGAAGCACCTCGCAGTCCTGGCAGCGCTTGCACGTCTTTTCATAACGCAGACAGATCTGCGCGACCGGCTGGTCGCCGCTTCGACTCCGCGAGAAGCATACGAGCTGCTTAACAGTGAAGAGGCGGCAGCGGTGAACTATGCCATCGAAGCCCGTCCGGAAGCGTAACAGCAACGTTAATGCCGCCAAAGCTTTCGATCTTGTTCAATGAAAAACTGTACCTGCAAATCGACAACAAACGGCAGTCATCCTTGCGGCGATTCGCAATCATGTGCTTGGGCTGACACATATCGCCTCACAAGACCCGGGATGATTGAGTTCCGGTTTCCGGTCTGCAGCGAATAATGGCGCTGTCGTTTCCCTTAAGCAACTCGACACTATCGCTGCCAATTGCGTTCGGTTGGACCACCCGACCTGAGTTTCGCGCCCAGCTTCGTGCGTTCGGTGATGCCACCGATGCGGATACGCCGCTGGGGCGTTGTCGTAGTACTGGACCCGGGATGTCATGATGCCGTAACGAACACGTCGTTGGCAGGACCAGCGAGGTTGTCGATGTGATTGCCACCTGGCCAAACGTTATTGATCACCCTCTTGCCAGAGGATGATGATGATACTCCCCTTCTTGCGTCCCGAGTCGACAACCTGTGCGATTTCGGTTCCACCTCAAGAATGCGAGCCTGTATTCTTTCTGGGTTCGCCCGGATAAGAGCGGGGCCAGTCACGTGTTTGTGGCCGGCCGCGGCCCAAACTTTACCGGACCGACGGATACGATTGGTGCCGTATCCCGAAGGTCAGCAACAGCGAAGTAGCTTGACGGTCACGGAATGACTTCGTAGCGGCCCCTGCCCATGTACTTCAAGCCTTTGACATTTGATGCGTTCCGGACGCGCCACCAATCGTTCGCCGGCACGACTTTCGTTCCGTCGCTCTTCAATCGGAACTCGAAAATCAGCTTGAATCGCGGCTTGTCCTTCGGCATAAAGGACCAACTCATGCGGTTGAGCAGTGTACCATTTTCCCCCTTTTGGTTTGGGTCGTATTGGTTCGGATAAAAGGTTGGGATTTTGTTCACGAAGAACCCTGAGCTGGAACCCGATGGCGGCGGGGCCGGTTCATCCAACAGCATTTTTTCTAGCGGAGCAAACCGTGAGTCGGAGGACGTGATGCGAAGCGTTAGTGCTCGCGGGTCACGGTACGCCGCCCCCTTCTCTCGCGGCATTTCCAAAGCGATTTGGTAGGCCGCCGGTCCTGAGACTGGAAAATCAAATTCCGTTGCGGGCGCTGGTGACTCGGATTCAAGATCTTGTTTCTCCATTCGAATATGCAGTGTGTGGTCTCCCTTTGGCAAGAGCAGACGGATGATGTCACTCATGTGCCTGCGGTGCTCGACCGTCGAGACACCCATGACCGATTCGTTTCGCCAAAAGTCACTCGGATCATCGCAATAGGCAACGATCTGCCTCAAACGTTCGCCATGCAGTTTTGCCTCGTCATCTGCGTCTTTTAGATGGGTTTTTGTCTGTCGAACGTCCTGTATCTCGGTTTTCAAGGCGGTCAACTTGGACTCAATGCCCTCGTACTTACGATCAAGGTCGCTGAGCTGTGATTGCTTCATCGCGTACACAACCAACAACGGCAGGACGACCAAACACAGGCACACCAGACGAGTCTTCAAGAAACGATTTCGTCGGCGATCGCCTCCATCATCAACCACGTCATTCATCGTTGCCGCTCTCCATCGGATAGTCGGTGAACGAGTTCGGCATCGGCGTGCCGGACAACCAAACCCAAAAATCAAAGTCGATCGGTTGTCTGGGCTCCGTTGTCTTGGGCTCCTCGATTTCAACACTCACGAGAAATTCTGTGAATCGGCCAAGCTCGGCTGACCGTTTGTCAAAGCGGAAATCGTACTGTTCCTTTGGCGAATTGCTCATCGTCGATCCGATTTTGCGACTCTCTTCAATCGTTTTCGACTTAAAGATCGACTGGCCATCCATGCGAATCTCAAACTCCGCGTGCGCCGAATCAGCACGTCCGCGATGAGT
>JAHELS010000157.1:14485-15087 GCA_024644085.1 Rhodopirellula sp. | reverse complement strand
ATTGATCATCGAAGGTGTTGAGAAAACGGTCGCGCGACGGTCGTCTCCGAGCGTGATTGTATTGCCCGGCCCGACCTGGGTCCGCAATTTTCCTGAGGTTCCGACGTTCAAAGTGGACTTCATGATCGCCAGCCTAATTGGTTGAAAAGTCGCGGACAAACGACCGCCAGGGGGAGCCGGATTGGCGCCGACACGATGAACAAACTATCGCTTTTTGCGTCAGGCGCGCCCCGGACAATCTGGGATGCTGCCATGATTCAGTGCGGTTTTCTTTCCACCCATCAACGGATCGACTCCATGGCTAACGTGATGTTTGATTCTCCTTCGGAGACAGCCATCGAGCCGGAAAAAAAGTCAAATGGTTGCTTGTGGGGTTGTCTCGCCGTCACTTTCCTTGTGGTCGCGGGCGTCCTCTGTACTGGCTTGATGGGCTACTGGTGGGTCTCCAGAACGGTTGCAAAGTATACCTCCGACACGCCGACCCAATTACCGACGGTCGACTACACACCGGAGCAGTTGGCCGAATTGGAGGCAAGGATCGAGACGTTTTCCTCGGCTGTCGAACAGGGCACGCCGACGGACGAAGACCTCGTGCTGACCGC